>JANQIN010000135.1 GCA_028282145.1 Thermodesulfobacteriota bacterium
ACAGCAGGTGGGTGCTGACCTCGATAAAGAGATGGTTGGAGACGCGAATTCCGTGGGCCCCGGCCAGCGCAGCGGCCTCCATCCAGCCGGTCACACCGCCGATCTTCATCACATCGGGCATCATCAGGTCGCTGGCCCCCGCAACGATCGCCTTGCTCAGTTCCAGGGGGCCCCACCAGTTCTCCCCGCTTTGCAGCGGTGTCGACAGTTCTCTTGCCACCTGGGCATGACCGGAAAAGTCATGAGCCAGGACCGGCTCTTCAATCCATGCCAGATTCTCAGTCGCGAGCTGTTGCCCCCGTTCGATCGCTTCGGACGGTGACAGCGACTGGTTATAGTCGACCATGATCGCTACCTTCGGGCCGACCGCTTCGCGCATGGCCCGAACCACCGCCAGGTCTTCCTCCACCGTCGGGTAACCGATCTTGGCCTTGACGCCGGTGAATCCCTGTTCGGCCCAACGGGCCGCCTCCCTGGCGGACCCCGCAACACCGTCGTAACCGACCGCGCCATAGGCCCGGATCGGTTTGGGTTCTCCTCCTAACAGGCGAACCAGAGGCAAGCTCTGGGATCGCGCCAGGCCGTCCCACAGGGCCATATCCAGCGCGGCGATCGCCATACCGGTAATGCCCTGGGCGCCCAACAGGCGGAACTTTTTCTGCAGTTGCAGGTAAGTTTCCCGAGGGGCCAGGGGGTGACCGGTCAGAAGGCTCCCCAGGTTTTCGACGAGGTTCGCCGTCGGTCTCAGGGCCAGCTCGGTATAGCAGAAGATGTAGCTGTGGCCGATAACACCCGAGTCCAGCACCACATCGGTCAATACCAGCGGGGAGACCTCAATGGCCCCGCTAGCCGTCCGGTGGGGTTCCTTCATCGGCACCATCACCGGTCGAACACGAACCTCCTGGATCTTTGCCTGTTCACTCATGAGCTTCTCCTTTGGAATATCAGAAAGAAATATCGATCCCTGACTCATGCTAGGCTTGAGGGAAGCAAAGAGTACACTCACTTGTCAGTATACTTTTGAGAGAGGGCGCAGATGCGTAGGAAATCGGCAGAAACCCGAGAGCGGATGATCGATGCGGCCTACACCCTGTTCTACCGGTCCGGGTTTTCCCGCACCGGCGTTGATGCGGTGGCCGAGGCGGCGGGAGTCACCAAACGGACCCTCTACCAGCATTTTCCCAGTAAGGATGCCTTGATCGAAGCGGTACTGGAGCGGCAGCATCATCTGGCGCTGGAACGGACCCGGCGCTGGGCCGATAAGCTCTCCGGTGATCCGGCGCAGATTGTTGCCACGCTGTTCGACCAACTGGCCCAGTGGGCGCAGGAAAAAGAGTGGAAGGGCTCCGGGTTTACCCGTGCGGCGTTCGAGTTCGCCGATATGCCGGGTCATCCTGCCCGCGGCGCTGCCCGGCGGCACAAGGATGCTCTGGAAGCACATCTCGCCGGGAAGTTTTCCCGCCTGGATCCCAAGACGGCCGCCTCTGTGGCACGCCAACTGATGTTGCTCCTTGAGGGCTGTCAGTCTCTCGTGCTGGTTCATGGGGATCTGCGATATATTGATTCCGCCCGGGATGCGGCACTGACCCTGGTTCAAAATCTGAAACCCCAGACTCGGAGTTTGGAGGGAGGAGCCTAATAGTCCACCCCGGGTTGAGGCTCGATGTCTTTTCGGTAGGCGTGTTTGATCTCTCGCACCTCACTGACGGTGTCTGCCCGTTCGATCACCTCGGGATGAGCGTCTCTGCCGGTGAGGATCAGATGGAGCTCCGGGGGAAGGTTGTCAAGAATCTTCATCACCTGTTCCAGGTCCACAAGCTTCAATTGAAGAGCATTGTTGATCTCGTCCAGAACCAGCATCTGGAATTCGCCGGAGCGGATCTTCTCATCGACCAGTTTCAACGCATCCTGGGCATTGGTCCGATGTTCGTCGAACGAATAGGGGTTTCCCTGAATACCGCAGAAACCTTTGCCGGTCGCGGTCAGTTCCACCTGTCCGCCAAGCAGTTTGACCCCGTCCCATTCCCCCGAATAGATATCCCCCTTCATGAACTGAACAATGCAGACCTTCATGTCATGCCCGGCTGCGCGTAAAGCCATGCCCATAGCGCTGGTGGTTTTCCCCTTGCCATGCCCGGTGATGACGACAACCAGCCCTTGTCGTTTTTTCGGCTCCAGTTTGGTAATTTTCATAAAGGACCTTTGGTGTGCGGAGAGGGTGTCGTTTTGGAGTTTCAGTTCGACAGACAACCAGAATCTGCCTTTTTCAATCATAGCAGGGAAGAAGGTTATGCTGGAGTGGGACCACGTTTGATTTCTCTTGTCGCCTCAGCCGTCACTCCATATAGTGTCTCTATCTTGTTGATTTGAATCGATTCTTATAAGAGGACGAAACCAGGTCTCCGGATGACGCTTTCTCGCCTGGCGGATAAACTGCCACCATGCAAAGGACGGTTGCAATGACCGATACAACCAAGACGCAGGACGATTCCCCGATGATGGACAAACTGCGGGCAGCCTGTCGTGGCGCCCATGCCAAGATCGACTCTCTGCCTTTTTTCAAAGCGTTGATGGCTCACCAACTGCCATTGGCAAGCTATGTCGGGCAGCTTCGTGCCCTGTCGATCATCCATGGAGTCATGGAGCAGGAACTGAGCACCTCGACCGACCCATCTGTCCTGCAGGTATGGGAGGAGCGGTTACGCAAACTTCCATGGTTACAGGCGGACCTGAGGTTTTTCGAGCCGCGGCAATTGCCGGAGGTGCCGGAAGCGACCGAGGCGGCGTTACGAATCACAGAAACCATCCGTCTTTGCAGTGCGACGGCACCGTACCGACTGCTCGGCTGTCTTTATGTGATGGAAGGGACCACCCTGGGCAATGACATGCACCGGCCGGATGTGGTCCAAACCTTTCAATTACAAAATCTTGAGGGATATCGCTATTTTCACAATTACGGCGATTCGGTCCGGGAGCAGTGGCAGGTCTTTACGAAGCGCATGAATACGGCACTGTCCGATAAGCCGCAGCATGGTGCTGTCATCGAAACGGCGCTCCAGATGTTTGAGGAACTGGGACCGGTATTTAATCGTCTTTATCCGCTTGAAATGAAACCGGTCACCTTGCATGTCACCCGGATTAACCCTGAGGCGGGACATCATCCGATCCCCGACAGCGAAGTGGAAATCCAGGCGGCGCTGAAGGCCAGTACCAGGGTTTGGGCTGAGTTTCCCTACTATGAATTCCGTTACGGCGAACGGGGCAAACGTTTTTCCGACAGCGACATCTGCTGGTTGGTCACCTTGACGGCACTCCCGCCAGAGGACCTCCAGCGGCAGATCGACTGGCTTAACCGGGTACTGGCAAACCGAGGCATGCCGTCGATCATGCTGGAGCGGACTTTGCGCGTTCTGCACGAAGAACTGGTTGCGGTGTCCCCTGAATGCTGCGATAGCTATGATAAGCTGTTGCCGGTAGCAGACAATCTGCACCGGACACGAAACGAATATGTGGCGGACGAGACGGTGTTACGCCTTTGTCAGAAATTCCACCAGGAAATCGGACCGGAGCTGACTGAGCGGCACAGCGATGCCGGTCTACTCCTGGCCTGCGCCGCTGCCGATACCCACAACGGCATCGATAACGCCCTGCCGTCGCTTTTGGCATCTCTTGCCGATGAGCAACATTTTCCCGATGAATGGATCAATGCCGTTCGTGCCATAGTTGAACGATTGAATGAAGAGAGAAAAAGGGCTGGGGACGGTTGAGATTAAGTGTTTGGGGAATAGATAGAAAGGTAATTATTCCCCCATTTGTTAAATCTCGGCGTCCCGGTTTCCTCAGCTCAACCCTGCCAATTTCCTCTTGCAACGAAAACCTGCACCCTTTAAGGTATTTCTATCCTGTTGATTTGAATTGTTTTTTGAGGGGCAAGAGATGGAATAACTATACGAAACGTCGACGCCGTAAGGCCCTATCGGGCTTTCCGGCGTTTTGTATTTTAACGACAGTCGATCTCCAATTCGGGGGTCCGATCAAAATGATATTTTTTGAGGGGAGTGCAATGAGCGAAACGTACAAATTGATCTTTCATGGGAAACTGCAGCCGGATTTCACCAAAGAGCTGGTGGAAGCGAACTTTTTGCAACATACCAAGCTCCCACCGGAAAAGGTCCAGAGTCTTCTCTCCGCCACTAGACCCGTTACTTTGGTCAGCAACTTAAGTATTGAAGATGCTGAAAATAAGAACCAGTTTTTCAAAAAACTTGGGGTTTGTATCCAGGTGGTTGCCGAAAAGAAGACGCTCCCTGTCGCTGCAGAGAGTTCTCCGAAGGATACGATCGAAAAGGCCACCCCGCTTGCAGTGAAAAACGCTATTTCAGAGGCTAGGGCAGGGAAAACAAGCGGCCAGGATCGACACCAGATCTGCACCGATTGTCAGTATTCCATTGAAGTCCCCGCCGATTCCACCGGTGTAGAGCGCTGCCCTAAGTGTGGCAATACCTTACGGATTGCCGATATCGTCGATCAGATGAACTACAAGGCGGCGGAAGAAGACGCCGCCTGGAAATCGTTCGAGCACACTCATGCACTGGAGTTTAAAGCAACCGGGGGGGAGTACTTCCGGATATGGATCGTCAATACCCTGCTGAGCCTGGTGACTCTTTCCTTTTATTCTCCCTGGGCGAAAGTACGTAACCGTCAATATCTGTATTCCAACATGTCGGTGGAAGGGCACGGGTTTCATTATCACGCCGATCCCAAGGCTATTCTCAAGGGGCGGCTGCTTGTCTACGCTATTCTGGGGACGATCATTGTCACCTGGCAGTTCTCACCGGAATATGCGTTGCTGCTGTTTATTCCTGCCCTCCTGCTCTTTCCTTATCTGGCGTACAAGGCCCACCGGTTCGCCGTGCACAATACCTCCTGGCGGAATATCCGCTTCCGTTTCTGGGGAACGGTCAAGGGAGCCTATAAAGCCTTTATGTTATACGCACCCCTGTCCCTGATCGGCCTCTTCTATCACATCTGGGCCTATCAACGAAAAAAGTACTTCTTCAGTAATCTGGCTTTGGGAACGGCCCGCTCCAATTTCGAGTTCGACGGTAAAGGATTCTTCGGCATCTTTTTCTTTGGCGGGTTCCTCTATTTTGTCTTTAAAGCGATGTTCCAATTTCCCTTGATCGGCTTGGCCTCTTTTTTAAGCAGGCAAGGGCAGGTTTCCATGGCAAGCGCCATTGAGACCATCGCCGTCTTAGCGGTCCCGGTGATCTTTCTGGCCGTGGTGCAGCAGTATATCTATGCGAAAACAACAGCTCTTTGTCTCAACGAAACCTCCCTGGGGGAGGTTGCCTTCAAATGTCATTGGGAGGGCGGACGGCTGATGTGGATTCGTTTTACCAACATTCTGATGATCATTTTTACCGCCGGATTGGCAGCCCCCTGGGCGACGGTTCGTCGAATCCGCTATCTGACGGAAAATCTGGAGATCCGCTCGAAACAAGGAGTTGATTCCATCGCCGCAACGTCGATCTCCTGTGATTCTGCGACAGGAGATGCGGCCTTGGAGGCCATCGATTTTGAGTTCGGGTTTTAGGTTGAGAGGAGCTGTGAAAAGTCGGGACGACTGTTAATGATATCAGCCACCGACACTGTGCAATATTTTCGCCTAACCCCAGGGGCAAACCAAGGCTGGACTTATCTTGTTGGGATCATAAAGATCGTGAAGGGTTTTTGTTTTCTTACGCAAAGGTAAGCAGAGGTTTTTCTTGGAGGAATGTCTGAGCCGCCCCGATTCAAGTTTGCGGTAATGTACGATTTGGCCATCAGGAAATGGCCAAAAAGAGCTTTCTAAGTTAGATTGGAAAACAATGGTTTGTTTGGATTCCGACTGATGATGAGGGGGGTGCTGGAGAGCTCCAGGTGACCAATGGAAAAAGATAAAGTTTTTCGCCCAAAAGGTCTGGACCGAAATTTCTTTCGCCAAGGTGGTCTGATTGCCGGTGGATTCTTTGTCGTTGTGCAGGTAGCTTTCCTGGATGGAATGGCTGATCGCCTGATCTTTACCGCCTTCTTTGTCCTCTTTGTTCTTGGCGGCGTCTGGCTCTATTTTCGTCATGGAAAAGACTGGCCGCAGGAGATCCGGTTGTCCGCGCAGGGGATCGGTTACACCGATCTTCGATCCCGTCACGGTATCGATCGGGTTCCATGGAATGAGATCGAAAAGATTGACCTGTTCCACAACAAGCGCAGCAACGGTATCTTCCTGGTGATAGCGCTGCGCGAGGGCCCCTTCCGCGAAAGTTTGAAGGTCGCCAACGGTCTAAGGCTAAGCCTGGGGCGCGATATCAATATCCCTGTAGCGGTTGATGCGGACTCTGGAACCGTCCTGGAAACCGCCAGGAGTTTCTGGGAACAGAATCGGACATAGAATGAATCCCCCCGATGTGCCACAAAAGATCGCCTTTTTCTCCCTGACCCCCTTTCTGGCCATCAGTTTCGGATTAACCTGGGGAATTATTGCTCTTTACATTTTCCTGCCGGACCGGATGGCAGGGCTGTTCGGTGCCTTGAGCGGGCAGCATCCTCTCTTCTATCTGGCAGTGTACGCACCCGCTATTGCGGCGTTTATTCTCGTCGTTTTTCACGAAGGCCCGGGAGGGCTGAAGCGATTCCTTTCCCGCCTGCTCCTTTGGCGCTGCTCAATCGCCTGGTATCTTTTTCTGCTGGCCGGGATACCTCTCGTCTTCTATCTGGGAGCGGCGATCAAAGGGACTCTGAGCTATCCTTTTGACGCAATAGGGGCACTCCTCTCGGCCCTGTTCTTCGCTGTTATCAAAGGCCCGGTGGAAGAGTTCGGCTGGCGGGGTTATGCGCTGCCACTGTTGCAGCGAAAGTTCGCGCCGCTTTGGGCAAGCCTGATTCTCGGCCTGATCTGGGGTGTGTGGCACCTGCCGGCCTTCCTGCTCAGCGGTACCGAGCAGAGCCAGTGGGGCTTTGTCCCCTTCCTGGTCGGCTGTGTCGCTATCAGTATCATCGCCACCGGTCTGTTCAACGGGTCGGGCGGCAGTATCCTTCTGGCGGCACTGTTCCATTTTCAACTGATGAACCCGATCTTTCCCGACGCCCAGCCCTATGATTCCTACATCCTGGTAGTCATGGCGGTCCTGCTGGTGGGGTGGCGACGAAGCGATCTGCTTTCGCGGGATGGCGCTGTGACGGAGATTGTTCCTCGCAGCCAGAATCTGAAACCACAGGAGGGGCAATGTTGATCTGGCTGGGTCGACTTTTCACTCTTTGGGTCCTGATCTTCTTCTCTCTTGATATCTTTCCGGATGAACTCAGCGTTGAAATGGGGCACGCCACGGTCAGTCTCATGTTTGTCCTTGCGTTCTGCATGTATCGCCATTGCTGTGGACATGAAGAGCACTTTACAGAAAAGGACCATCGGAGCTGGAAGTTCTGGCTTTTTATTGGCAGTTGTTTTACCGCCTTGATCTATTTCAATACCCGGTATTGTCAGATAGAACAGATGAAGCATTCAGCCCGTATTCCGGCAGAATAAGAAAGGCCGGGGGGCTTTATGACAGCAGCCGATACGTGGATAGTTAAGGCGTTGATTTTTCCGTTTGCCCTGCTCTTTATTATACCCCCCGCTTACAAGCTGTGGGACTATACCCAGCATCGTCTGGTCTCGGTCACAGCAGAGGCGGAGGTCCTGTCAATCCAGGATGGCGTGTTTATGTTGCCGGTGCTGCGGTATGTCGACGAGCAGGGCAAATCGCACCAGTACAAAAGCGAGATCCCTTTCTACTTCCTCTGGGCCCCGGAACCCGGTGCCCAACTCACGGTAGACTACCTTCGCTCCGATCCAACCGTCGTCCGGACCCGAAGTTTTTTCTACTACATCTTCTACCCGGCGGCCTTTTCCCTGGGTGGCTTGATCCTGTTGCGTTTTGTATTTTCCCGAACCACTCAGGAGCACTCTTCCTGAGAAACCACCTCGGTCGTGCCGTGGTCAGGCCGAGAGAGTGCGAGGAGCCACAGACTGTCAGTCCTCTTCCTTCACCCCAAGGTCCAGCAGTGTGTGTTGGGAGGCACCGGCGAGGGGAAGAACGGAAGAGTGCACCAGGTCCCCCTTCCGAATGTCGCGAACCCAGCCTCCCCATTGAAGTGTCTGTTCACAACCCCCGGCTGTCTTGGATCGGGCACGGGCTCCTTCCTTGAAAGGAAGGCCACAGGCCATCGCCTTCTCGATCATCCAGTGGCGTGAAAGCTCGGAGAGCTCGCGGCAGGGGCTGCCCCCGCCAACGTCCGAGTGCACACCGGCAAACCAGACTTCGTGGGCACGCTTCACCCGAAGAGGGAGAAATGTTCTCCTTTCCTCCTGCAGCGCCATGGCATGGAAGGCCTTTTCGACCGTCGGGGGCAGGTCCAGGTCGGCACCGCCTGTCTTACCCCACAGTCGCCCGGCGGCCTTATTGTTGCCGAAAAAGGCTTTGAGGCGTTGCTTCAAGGGTAAGCCGACAAGATTCATATTGAATATCACCGTATCCCAGAGGCCGAGGAACCGAATCCGGGGCCTCTCTCCCAGTTCGTCGGCCACGCGGCGCTGGCTCAGGAACCAACAGAAAACCAGCGCATTGGCGGCTCCGCGGCTGTAGCCGATAATATCTACGGTACGATCTCCCTGTCGGAAGGCCTGACGCAGTTTCTGATACGCCTCTTTCAGGCGGGTTTGCGAACCGACCCCGGCACCTACCCCCAGGACTCGGCCCAAAATCCCAAGGCGAGTGCCCGGTCCGCTGAAATAGAACGTTTCACTCGGTCCGTCATAAACGTCCCTGAACAGGGTGACATTGGTGTATTTGCTGGGGAGTTGTTGATGGGCATCCTGATCGGTGCCATCGAAAGCATAAAGAGCCATCGTCTCCCCTCCTTTCCCCTCGGAGTACAGGTCATTCCCTGTCTCAACCATAGCAAAATCAGCAGGGCGGTGGCGGTTGTGCCGGAAAGTAGGGCAGGCCACTCGCCTGGTAATGAACAGCCTGTCCGAAATAGCTGGATACCACCGGAAGGACAGAACCTTTCGAAGTCACTGAAACCACTCCCTGTTTCGGGTAAACTCATTAAAGACTAGACCGATATTGATGACCCTCACCCTGAGGCACTGAATGGCATCGCCCCTTTCCTCAATAAAGCTCGCCTGTTTAAAGCTGTCGCAACTGTTTGGCGGTGTCCTTCATGCCAGGAGAGCTGGGTTCTCCGGCTTGGGGCAGTTTGTGGTGCTGCTTGCACTGGCTCCCTTTATCTTTGATCTCAGTCTTTATAGCTTCGTCAGCCAGAAAGAGGTCCCATCCCTCTACGAATACGATGCCGACCGTTTCCCCTCCCTGCCGGCCTATCCGGCCCTGGGTGAACCGCCCAGAGCTCCGGCCAAGCCCCGGGGGCTTACCAAAGTGCAGGAACGGACGTTGAAAAACTGCCAGGTCCTGGCCTATACACCCTTTCTGTTCAATCGGGGGCAGATCGAGCGTATCTGCAGTCAGTTGAAAAAGAAAAAGGCGATCTACCAGAAGCAGAAAAAGGCCTATCCTGCCGCCCGGAAGGCGTATCTTAAAAAGCGGGATGCCTACGAGGCAAGAGTCAAACAGCAGCGTGAGGCCAAGGCGGCTTACAGCAACCTCCGCCTTGAACTGTCGACCAAGCCTCCGGTGCCTTCTCCTTTATTGCCCAAAGAGACATCAAGTCGGTCGTTTACCGCGCTGTTGGGATCGAGCCTGGCTCTTGATGTGTGGAAGACGATCGGGACCGCCTTCTGGTGGCTGGGTGCGCTGTTGGTCGGCCCGGCTCTCTGGCTGAGTGTGCGCTGGCGATGCTGGGGATTGCTGCTCTTCGGTCTGGCCGTTCCGACGGTCAACTACGGGCTCTCTTTCCTGGCTCTGATTCCGGGGTTCTCCGGACTTCTGGCCCTACAGATTCACAGCGTTGTTGCCGCTCAGCTGGCCTTCGGCTGGTTTGCCCTGAAAGGACATATCTCCTCGCGATCCTTTCCCCTCTTTGCGCTGCTACTGTCCATCGCCGCCTCCTGGGCGGCCCTGTCGATCGGTGGCGGTCTTTCGGTTTTCAAAGCCCAGTTGCCCATTCTGATCTTTGTGGTTGTCGCTCTGATGGCACGACTGGTGGTGGTCGGGTTTCTCGAGAACCGTTACCTGTTTGCCGGGAAAGGCTGGTTGGTGAATCTTCGTCAGGGCGGGCATGCCTTTCTGCTGTGGCTGCCCCTGGCGGCATTGGCCTTTCCGCTGCTGTTTCTGACCGAGGTGACCCTGCCAAAGGCCGTGACCAACCATTTACATCAGCAAAAAGTGCTCCAGTTCGGCTACGGCCACGACTTGCTGGACAATGCCTTGCAGTCGACGGCCGCACGCACTGATGATGCGATCTATGCCTGGCATCTGAGTATGGAAGAGGTTAAACGGGATATCCACACCCGGTCCACACGACTGCAGCAGGAAGATCTGACCAGGCGCGTCGCAAACGTCTTTGATCAGGTTATGCCTGCCCAGTTGGAATTCGATCCGTATCAATCGGACAAAGTGATCATCGGGCCGGCGGTGGAGTTGGCGGTTCATGCCTCCCAGGATTCGACCAACGGCGCCTTTCAGCGGATGCGCGCTCGAATGAAGGCGAGCCTGCTTCGGGTAACGGCAAGTTACGAAGGCGATTTTAAACAGGCGGTGGAAAAGCAGACGGCTGTGGCCTTGAAGGTTGTAGACGATCTCTACCAGGAGGGGCGAAACGGTCTTTTGGAAGCGAACCGCCAGGCGCAGGTCGCACTCTGGTGGACCCTCAACTATGCCCGGGCGGCCCATCTTCTGAGTATCCTTGTGTTCGTATTCGCCTGCCTCAAGAGTTACTTTTATGTCTTTTCCCGCGTCAGCTTCCACCGCAGAACCGGGACCTTTGTCACCCTCGGCAAGACGGAACCGGAGGTCGAAGAGACCGCCTCCCGCATTACTCCCACCGGCCTCCAGTATGTGATAGACGGGGACACTGCAGACACCTTTTATGTCTCTCGACGTTTCCAATGCCGTGGCAAAGCCCCTCGATTCACCATCCCCCAGCCGTCAAAGGCCGCTCTGGCACGTTTGATTCATGGGGCCTATTCGATGAAATAGCAGTCCGCCGGG
>JANQIN010000053.1 GCA_028282145.1 Thermodesulfobacteriota bacterium
AAGGCGGCAGATGTCTGCTTGGGGCAGCAGTTTGTCGCCTTGCGACCGATCTCCCCGTCAACAGAGTGTTCGACCAACTGCCCGTCAAAGGGGAGGTAGCGGTAAAGCCCCGACGGCAGTCCTTCGACCCGGCTGACAGCGATGTATGTCTCGAATGCGTGTCGTGCTCCGGCCGATGGCACCGTACGCAGGGCACATTCTGGCCCCAGTACCTGACGAACGCCTTGCGTTGCCCACAGCAGAGCGGACAGTTCCTCGAGAGTCAGTGGGTCAGAAGTGTAAGATCGTACACTTTCCCTGTATCGGATGGCATCGCCCACACCCATGGAACATAGTCGCGACGCTGCTTCGGCACCGTCTGGAAGATCGATTCGCGTTGCCTCTTTCGGGCAGGGTTTTTGAAGTGGCGGCGCCGGCACCCGCCGGTTTTGCGGGGTGTCCCTGAAATTGATTCTCTGACGAATCGTATCTTTGAGGAAGAAGCGAAAAAGCTGGAGCCGCTCAGAGGGATCATCATAGGGGTCCATAGGCGATTATCCTTTCGACGCCAGAGGTGAAATTCAGTGGGTGTGCTGGGCTCTCCGCTGGAATGTATGGCGGCGCCTTCCTGGGACGTTTTCTTGCTGATCCCAGGGCTGTTGATAGTGCGGTGGGATGACCCACCCTTGCTTATTGATTCTCCACCAGCGCAGCCAGAGACTCCTGTCCAAACCAAAGGCCTGTCCTGTAACTTTTTCTAACTCTTCGAGCAATTTCATACTGACCGCGAGACCTTTGCTGTTTGAATAGATGATGCGACTAATTGCAAAATCGATGGCATTTTTATCTCCCAGGTAAAGCGCTGCTCGAAAGGCCAGGGGGTAGGTGCTCGGCTTGGAGTTTTTAAGGATGTCAGGAACAGCCTCTTTCGCACCCAGGCGGGCTAAAGCATCGATAGCGTCACGTGGCTTAAGGTTGAGTGCTTCTATTAAGTACGGAACAGTTGCCTTGTCTCCAGAATAGCTGAGTGTGAAGAGAATGGTTGGAATATAAAGGTGTTCTCTGAAATAATCCCAGTCGTCTATTGATAAAGCGTAGATAGCTCTCAGTTTTTTAATCAAAAAATGGTCCTGGGTGATCTTGCCAGGGAATTGCCCCTTAATGGCCAATCCACAGGCTCCCATCAGGTTCGCCGGACTATCCGGCCGCTGATACATCATCAAAAGTTCATCCGCGGCTTCTTTAGTGTCTAGAAGCGCCAGGAAGGAAGCTACGCGAATTTGCCCATTAGAGTCGACACGTGTGTAGTTTTCCGTGACCTTTCGTAGCTCTGGTATCGATTTATTACCGGCTGCCAAACCCACTTCAAAGTCCTTATCTACGCTTACCTTTTTAGCAAAAGCAATGCGGTCAGCTGATTCCTGCAGTGTGCGACCCATAGATAAATGAGGCGGAGTGAAAAGTAGCAACAGGAATAGTATAAGATAGATGCGGCTCTTACATTTCATGGTATTTAACCCAACAGGTTGTTAGGTGGAAAGTGGGGGTTGGAAAACAAAAAGCCGCAAGCAGGGTAACCCTGCGCTGCGGCTTTGGTTATCTCTGGAATGTCACCATCACTTGCCCCTACAAGCTTCGGTTAGCGCATCATAACTGCAAATATCCTAAGCGGTTGAAAACCAAAGGACAAGCGAATGTTTCGTCAGCTTGCTATCGAAGCCTTTGTTGGAGAAACTGAAGGAACCGTCCCCAGGAGGCCTGATCGGCACCTTTACGGTACCGCTCGCTGCCGAAGACGGTAAAGGCGTGGGGGGCGCCGCCGTAGCTGACCATCTCATGCGCGATGCCGGTCTTTTCCAGCAGGACGGCCAGGTCGGCGAACTGCTGCATGGTGATAATCTTGTCGGCGGTACCGTGGAAGACGACCACCGGCCCCTTGGTTTTGGTGTAATTTTGCCCCTTGGGAGTGCTCAGACCACCGTGAAAGGTGACGAACCCTTTGAGGTCGGCTCCGGAACGGGCCAGCTCGAGAACGGCGGCACCGCCGAAGCAGTAGCCCATAGCGACGGCATTATCGATCCGGGCCCCCTTCTCTTTGGCCACCCGAAGCGCTTCCTCCATCAGACGGCGCATTTTTGCACGGTCCTTGTAAAGCTCCCCGGTATGTTGACGCTTGTCTTCCACTTTGGTGGGTCGCACCCCTTTGCCGAACAGGTCGGCGGCAAAGACGGCGTAGCCTCTATCGGCCAGCATCTTGGCGCGCTTGATCTCGTAACCGGTGAGGCCGTCCCAGTCGTGAATCAGCAGCACCAGCGGCGCGGAGGGGTCGGGGCTTACAAAAAACCCTTCGTAGGGCTGGTTGTCAACGGTATAGGTCACTTGGTGGGCTGCTGTGAACGATGGAGTCACCAGCAGGAACAGGATGGCTAAAAGAATCCCTGGTTTCATATCACCCTCCTTCGGGTACAGGCTTTTGAATTCTGCCTGTACACACTCTACCACTGGTTGAGGCGGGTGGTCAGGGGATGGCCAAAAAATGGAACCGGTCCCGATGGATCGACAGAAAACTACCCAGAGCGCTAGCTCCGATGAGCGGTTTGCAAGAGAGGGGCAGGTGCGGAATAGTAGGGCTGGGAAAGAGGTCTTCAGGCAGGTGGACTCCTCCGTTGGTGCCTTTGTTCAGGATCTCCTACCGCAGGTCAAGCAAGTGATCGAGTCACCGCAAGGAGAGCGACGGCAGCTTGAAAAACTTCATGTTGAGGGCGATTGGTGGCGTGTCGACCCACCACAAGTCGATATCAGTAGAGGTCTCCCGGTAATGCTGGGAGGCGAGAAGCAAGCCCTATTTCTCGATTCCGGGGGAGTCCCGCATGATATCGAGATATTTGGGAACTGCGTCGTTGCAAAAACCACTGAGGGCAAGGAATTGCACCAGACAAAGAAAGCCGTCCCTGCCAGCATGCTGGCGGAAACGGCTCTGTAGAGATGGGGTCGAACGCGTGCCAGAAGACCATTTCCCTCTCCTTGCAATGCTTTTTATGAAAAGCACCTCTTTATAACCGTAAAACATCAACCGGTCAAAATTGGAACGGTAAGCGGTCGCTGGAGAGGGTTAACCGGTCGTGGCGCGGATCACAATGCCGAGGTGACCATCGACGGTGAGTCGGTCGCCGTCCCGGATAACCCGGGTGGCTTCCGGAATCCCGGTGACGCAGGGGATACCGTATTCACGGGCGATGATAGCGCCGTGGATGAGCATCCCGCCACGTCGTTCAACGATGGCGGCAGCAAGAGGAGCGATCAGGGTGAGAGTGGGATCCAGGGCATCGCAGACCAGGACTTCACCGGCCTGGAATCGGGACATGTCGTTGCGGTTGTGGATCAGGCGGGCTGTCCCCCGGGCGACACCCGGGCTGGCCGGTTGGCCGACGAGCTGCCGCTTCTCCTGCCCCCAGTCGGAGGGTGAGGGTACAGGCTCCGGAGGCGGAGATTCGAACTGGCTTTTAGGCAGGCTCAGTTGAGGTATTTGCAGATCAACACCCGACAGGAGTGAGGTCGGGTTTCGTTCAAGGCGTTGTTTCATTTCCCGCACCGTCTGCCGAAACGGTTCGCGTAACCGATCCATATAGAGGTTATCGTCATCGCGCAGACGCCAGGCGGTTCGCCCCAGGTCGATCATCTGCCGGGCCATCGTCTCTTCCTCTGGTCCCAGATTGGCGAGAAAACGGCTTTCCAGTTCTTCGTCCCGACCCGCTTCGGAGACAAATGCGTCGGGCCCTTGGGCCACAAGAGGAAGGGCAATTTCCCCGGGCACTCCCAGTGCTTCAAACCGGGGGCGGAGCCGTTCGATCTCCACCGATTGCCGGGATGTCGGGAGACGGGCCACCTGTGCCAGAAGGCGATTCCGTTTAAGGGCCAACAGAGAGGACCCGCGAAGGATGCGGGTAAACTCAAAACTGTCCCGTGGGCAGATCCGGTCGTTATACATCTGCCCGAAGAGCCGGATACCGTGGGCCATGGGGATCAGCTTGTCTCGATAGACCTGTTCCCAGTGCGTCAGCCGGATGCGACAGAACTCCAGGTGCTCTAACAGGGCCTGATCGTTCAGCTCGACGATATCGGTCTGAAGGAGGTCATTGGCTTCCCGCCGCAGAGCCGGAAGAAGTTGTTGTTCGATTTCCCGTCGCAGGACCCCCAACTGATGGATCGATGGTGTCAAGCTCAGATACCAGGATCGTTCCGGGTCGTGTTCCGGGGTCGTAATGGGACGGGACTGGAGCAGGATGAAATCGTTGCCGCAAAGAGTCCATTCCACATCCTGCGGACCGTCAAAGGTCTCCTCCAATTGGCAGGAAAGTCGGTGGAGTTCTTTGAGGCGGGCCGGGTTCAGAGGACGGCCGACCAGCCCTGCCGGCAGCACCTCGGACCGATGCCCGTCGGTCCTCATCCAGGAACGGTTTGAAGGGGCTCGGTGCTCCAGGATCTCACCCGTTTCACCATCCAGATGCCAGCGGTCCGGTTCGACGGAACCGTCGACCAACCCCTCATTGGGACCGTAGACGGCTTCAATGGTACGGCTGCCAGGGTCGTTCGGGGATCGGGTAAAGAGGATGCCGGACGTTCGGCCGACGATGACCGGTTGAATGATCACCGCCATGCGGCTCCCTTTCGGCGCCAGGTCCAGCTCCTTGCGGTACATCAGAGCCCGCTCCGACCAGAGAGAGGCCCAGACCGCCTGAATGGCCTTCAGAACGGCCGACTCACCGACAACCCAGACCCGGGATTCATGGAGGCCAGCAAAGGACCGTTCCTGTTGGTCCTCCTGCGGGGCGGAGGAGCGGACGACCAGGGGGCGTCTCAACCAGGCTTTAGGGATTGCCTCGAAAAGTTGCTGCGACAGAGACTCCGGAAAGGGCTGACCCAGGAAGGCCGTTCGAATCCGGATTGCCAGGTCCCAAAGTTCTTCCCACCGGAGCTCTGTCAGCGGTTTTCGCCCCAGCTCCAATTGCAGTCGAAAGCTCAATCCCGTGGTTTGAAGGTAGTCCCGGTACAGGTCGGTAGAGAGTCCCAGCGAGGGCGGGATAGCCCATCCCCCCTGGTACAGGCGGTTCAGATTGACCGCTTTGCCGCCGAACTTTTCGACGGTTACCGCTGCTGAGCCGTCGAGCCATTGAATCATCCGTCCGGCTCCAGCCAGTATTCGGTCACCTGCTGAAAACGGGTCACCAGCAGGTACTGCCGAATCCGCACCTCGTACAGAGCGCAGTCGGGGGATGCCAGGAACTCCTTGAGATGGGGGAATTTTGTCAAATACCCGTTGGAGGCTGTTGAACGGCCTTCTCCCTCAAGGCAGGCGGCTGTCCCGCGGATCGTGACCCCTGCGGCCTCGACAAAATCGGCCGGCCGGTTTTTCCGGTCGTCGACCAGTAAGGCCACTTCTTGCTGCATTCCCAAATTCGCCGCCTTGCGAGTAGCGCGGTGGGTGGCGAAGTACAGTCGCCGGAGATCGTCGGAGAT
The DNA here is from genome assembly GCA_028282145.1 of Thermodesulfobacteriota bacterium. GTDB lineage: Bacteria > Desulfobacterota > Desulfuromonadia > Desulfuromonadales > Geopsychrobacteraceae > JANQIN01. The sequence goes on from JANQIN010000053.1 coordinate 5,497, forward strand.
GGAAAAGGCGATCAGGCTGGCATAGGGTGTATGAACCCCGGTGCTGGCCAGAACCGCCAGCGATTGATCGACCAGAAGTCTTCGAAGGATCTCCGGCAAGGGTTCGGTTTCACGCATAGGCCCTCCTCTGTTCTCCAAAGCATAGCAGGACGCAGAAAAAAGCCGGAAGGCTCAGTCGTGTACGACCTCAGGCGATTTGTTCATATCCCAGAACATCGCTTCGACCTTATGCCCATCGGGATCGCGGACAAAACAGCCGTAATAGGTGTCGCTGTATTCGGGGCGGGGGCCGGGAGGTCCGTCGCAAGTACCACCCTGATCCAGGGCTGCCTTGTAAAAGGCGTCCACTTCTGACGGGCTGTTGGCAAAAAAGCCGACATGGGTGCCGTTGCCGACGGCCGCTTTTTCACCATCGATCGGGGTCTGAATCCAGAACTCGGGAAAGGCCTTGCCGTAGGCGATGGCGCCGGGAAACTCCATCACCCGTTTGGCGCCGACCGTTTTCAGGGCCGCGTCGTAAAAGATTGCCGCCTTGGCGATATCGTTGGTTCCTAAGGAGATATGCGAAAGAATACTTGGATTCTCTTCCATGCTGCCCTCCGTTGAGCCTGAGCCGGTTCAATGGCTCAGGTGAGTGCAAATCCAATGACCTCATTGATTATACCTGGTGGGAACGCTGGTCTCGACATCCCCTGTTGGTTAGGATAAAAAGGAGCTTCACTTCAGGAGAAGGAAACCGCATGTGTCAGTTACTGGGGATGAATTGCAACGTCCCGACCGATATCTGTTTTTCGTTTGAAGGGTTCAGCCGTCGCGGTGGAGAGACCGATGAGCACAAAGACGGCTGGGGGATCTCCTTCTTTGAGGGGAAAGGCTGCCGCACTTTTATGGATGTGGAACCCTCGGCCTCTTCGGTGGTGGCCGAGCTGGTGAAGAACTACTCGATCAAGTCCCTCAACGTCATCGCCCATATCCGCAAAGCCAGTGTCGGATCGGTCTGTCTGGAGAACACCCATCCTTTTACCCGGGAACTCTGGGGCGAGAATTGGGTCTTTGCCCATAACGGCGATCTCTTCGGCTACGATCCGGTTCTGTCCGGACGGTTCAAGCCGGTGGGAACAACCGACAGTGAGAGGGCCTTTTGTGTGCTGCTGGAAGCGCTGGAAAGGAGTTTCGCCGAAAAGCCGTCCCCGCAGGCGATGTACCCGGTGGTCTGCGAAACGGCTCATCAGGTCGCGGAGGGTGGAACCTTCAACTTCCTGCTCACCAACGGCGACCTGATGTTCGCCCGTTGTGCGACCGATCTGCACTACATCGTTCGTGAGCACCCGTTCTCTGTCGCGCAGTTGAAAGACCTGGATATGACCATCGACTTCCAGGAGTACACCACCCCCGACGACCGGGTCGCGGTGATTGCCACCCAGCCGCTGACGATCAACGAAAGCTGGACCCGCATCGACAAAGGCTGCTGCCTTCTCTTTCAGGGGGGCGAGGTGATTTCCGACGGTTTTTGCAGCCTGCCCGACTCCTGACCGCCCCATGTCTGATACCTTTTATCGTTATTTCCGATAGTGAATATTGGAGGAAACGATATTTCCTATTGGTTTTTACAGAGGCTTTCACCTAAACTGCGGGTGATTCAGGAGGGGGTGCCGATTTGCATCATCTGAAAGGTTTGGGGCAGAAACGGTATATCGACTGGACCCTCCGAGCCATTCTCGGAGGGTTCTTTCTTGCCGTCGGCGTCAGCAAGCTGATGGATCCGGCTGGATTTGCGATTCAGATCGAAAACTACGGCCTGCTCCCCGACGCCTGGCTGGACCCTGTCAGTATCCTCCTGCCTCTGCTGGAAATTATTGTGGGCGGTGCCACTTTGCTCGGTTTTCGGCTTGGGATTCTCGCTCTGGGGGCGATGCTGCTCGGGTTCTCGATCCTACTTGGGTGGGCGCTGTGGGAAGGGCTGGATATCCCTTGCGGCTGTTTCTCAACCGATGACGTGGCAGAAGCCCATGGACTCTGGTGGGCTTTGGGACGTGATCTGGCGATGCTGATCGGTGTCGGCTGGCTGCTTCGAAAAAAACACAAAGGAGAAACAGATGCGTAAAACAATTTACCTTGTCGTGATTCTGTGTCTCATGGCCACTCCGGCCATGGCAAAGGATTGGTTTCGGGATCACTTGAAGACCGAAAAGGCGGCGATTACCTTTGCTCAGGAGGTGGCTCGTGGTGACTATGGCATCGTCTCCACCGATGCGTTGAAGCAGATGATCGACGCGAAGAAGCCGATGCTGATCGTTGACACCATGCCTTATGCAAAAAGTTACAAAAAGAATCATATTCCCGGGGCGGTACCATTTGAGTTTCCGATCCCTGAGATGACTTCCATCGACGAGGAGACCAAAGCGAAGTTCCTGACCCTCCTCGGGGCTGACAAAGATCGTCTTCTGGTCTTCTACTGCGGCTTCACCAAATGCACTCGCAGCCACAATGGGGCGATGTGGGCCCGAAAGTTCGGCTATACCAACGTGCTGCGCCACCCGGGGGGCATCCTGGCCTGGAAGCAGGCCGATTACCCGGTCGCAAAGGTCAAGTAAGTCCGATAAAATGGGCCCCTAAATGGGGCCCATTGTTATTCCTCGCAGCCTTCTGGGGGGACGTCCAACTCCCCGCCCTTGGCCATCTCCTCAACCCGGGCGGTGTAATTCCGGGCCGTTCTCTGTACCACATTCCGTACCAGCAGCGCTTTGCGCATGGCGTTACGAATCTCTTTGTCGTTGAGCCCCGCCTCACGGGCGGCGTTGATATGATACTCCAGTCAGGGTTGGCACCCGGCGCCGATGGAGGCACCCAAGGCGACCAGTTCCAAATCCCGTTCGTTCAGTCCCATACACTCCTCCTGTCAGTTGATGAAATGTTGTCGGGGCAGGCGCAGTGAAATCACCCCTGCCAGCAGAACAAAGATCGCCGACACCCACAGGCAACCCAACAGTCCGGCGATCTGAAAGACCAGTCCCGACAGCAAGGTGCCCACCAGGCGTCCGGCGGCATTGGCCATATAGTAAAAGCCGACGTTCAGGGCGGCCTGATCGGCTTCGGTGTAGGCCAGGATGAGGTAGGAATGGACCGACGAGTTGACGGCAAAGATCAATCCGAAAACCGCCAGACCAAGCACCACCGTGATCCAGGGAGACAGGTCAAGGCCCACCCCGACAGCGATCAATGCCGTCAGCCCCGCCAGGGCAAACGCCCCGTTGCTGGCAGATCGACCGCCAGGGGTCGAGCCGCCAAAGGCTTGCTTCAACAACTTTGGTGCCCAGGCCTGAACACCGCCATAGCCGATGACCCACAGGGCGAGGAAACCACCGACTTCCGTATGGCTCCAACCCAGGGAGGCGCTCAAGAAGACGGGCAGGCCGACGACAAACCAGATGTCCCGGGATCCGAAGAGAAAGAGCCGCGCTGCTGACAGCAGATTGATCTGGCGGCTCTTGGAGAGGATCGCCTGAAATTTTGTCTTCTTTTTTGCCATCCCGATCTCGCCGGGGAGAGAGATCAGGGTCGCCACCAGAATGACCAGGAGACCGATCGCCATCGACCAGACTGCCCAGTGGAAACCGAGGATCGTCAGCAGCAGGCCACCGAGAAAGAAGCCAACCCCTTTCAGGGCATTCTTCGATCCGGTCAGAACGGCGACCCATTTAAAGAGGGCGCTGTCGGCCTCTGGGGGAACCAGAGTCTTGATCGCCGATTTGCTGCTCATCTTGGTCAGGTCTTTGGCGATACCGGAGAGCGCCTGTAATCCCATCACATAGCAGACCGAAACGAGGGGCGACCAGTCGACCTGGAGGAACCCCAGAGCCGACAGAACCAGCACCTGCAACAGCAGGCCACTGAAAAGGGTGACCTTCAACCCCATATGGGAGCCGATCCAGCCTCCGATCAGATTGGTGACCACACCAAAGAATTCGTACAACAGGAAGAGAAAGGCGATCTGAACCGGGCTGTAGCCGAGTTCGTGAAAATGAAGCAGCACCAGCATGCGCAACGCACCATCGGTCAGGGTGAAGCCCCAGTAGGCCCCGGTGACCAGGGCGTAGTTGCGCAGATCGGTCATGACAGATTCAGTGCCACCTTTTTGCAGAGCTCCATCATCCGATGGGCATAACCCATTTCGTTGTCGTACCAGATATAGACTTTCAATTGCGTCCCGTTGACCACCATGGTGCTGGGGGCATCGACGATGGCCGAACGGGGGTCGCTTTTGTAGTCGATGGAGACCAGCGGTTTGGTCTCAATCCCGAGGATGTCTTTCAGGTAAGTATCGGCCGCCTCCTGGAACAGGCCGTTGACCTCTTCCGCAGTCACCTCTCGCTCCATTTCAAAGACCGCATCGGTGAGGGAGCCGGTCAGCAACGGTACCCGGATGGCGTGGCCGTTCAGCTTGCCCTTCAGTTCCGGGTAGATGAGGGTGATGGCGGTGGCGCTGCCGGTGGTGGTGGGGATCAGCGACATGCTGGCGGCACGGGCCCGGCGCAGGTCTTTGTGAGGTGCATCGACAACAACCTGGGTATTGGTCGCATCGTGGACGGTGGTAATGACCCCATGTTCGATGCCGATCTTCTCGTGCAAAACCTTGACCACCGGTGCGAGGCAGTTGGTGGTGCAGCTGGCAGCGGTGATCAGGTGGTGCTCGTCAGGGTTATATAAGTCATCATTCACGCCCATGACGATATTGAGGGCGCCCTCTTTCACCGGGGCGGCCACAATGACCTTTTTTACGCCAAGGTCGAAGTAGGGCTGCAGCAGTTCGGTCGTACGGAACTTGCCCGACGATTCGATGACGATATCGATGCCCAGCTTGTCCCAGGGGACATCACCGGGGTTCTTGTGCTCGCTGAACGAAATCTTTTTTTCGTCGATGACAAGGGCGTCGCCGTCAACGTCCACTTCCCGATCCCAGCGCCCATGGACAGAATCAAACTCCAGGATATGGGCGGCGCATTCCACCCCGCCTTTGACCTCGTTGATATGGACGATCTCCAGTTCGGGCCAGTCCCAGGCGGCTCGCAGGGCCAGACGTCCCATCCGACCAAAACCGTTAATTCCAACGCGTATGCTCATGATTTCCTCCCGATTCTATGTTTTCAAACGATCCGTTTGGTGGCTTGTTGCCGCCCAAGATGTTCACTCATTGTTTGCTTTGTGTTAGATGTCAAACCCCATTCACCAGATTCACTACCGAATTCAGTCCGTTAAATCCAAAACCAACCAGGATAAAAGCCCCGGTCAGGACGGCACAGAACAGGCCCAGTGCCGGCCAGCGCACCACTTTTCGCAGGATCAGCATTTCCGGTACGGAAAGGGCGGCGACGGACATCATAAAGGCCAGGGTGGTGCCCAGACCCACGCCCTTGAGCAGCATCGCTTCGGCCACCGGAATCGCACCGATGGCGCTGTTGTACAGCGGAATACCGATGACTACCGCCGCTGGAACCGAAAGCAAGTTATTGCCGAGGTTCTGTGCCAGGTCGACCGGCATGTAACCATGGAACAGGGCGCCGACACCGATACCGAGGACGATCCATTTCCAGATCTTCCGCACCAGGCTGGTGGTTTCTTTCCAGGCGTAGTCGTGGCGTCCACGAAGGCTGTTGTCTTCTTCCTTTTTACAGCCGCAGCTCTGCTCGGTGTGGGCCTTCCAGACGTATTCTTCCACCCACTGTTCCGGTTTGAACCGTTCCATCACGATGCCCCCGAAGAAGCCGACGGTCAACCCGGCGGCCACATAGAGCAGGGCCACTTTCCAACCCAGGGTGGTGGCGAGGAGGATAACGGCGACCTCGTTGATCATCGGGCTGGTAATCAGAAAGGAAAAGGTCACGCCCAGCGGGATACCGGCTTCGACGAAGCCGATAAACAGCGGAACTGAGGAACAGGAGCAGAAGGGGGTGACGGCCCCCAGGCCACAGGCCATGCCTCGTGCGGCAAACTTGGATCGTCCCTGGATGAAACGGCGCACCTTGGACGGGCTGACCAGCGCCCGGAACCAGCCCATCAGGTAGATAATGACCACCAGCATGAAGAAGATCTTGCCCAGATCCATGATAAAAAAATGAAGCGCATCGGCCGGGCCGTTCCCTTGAGGGAGGCCCATCATGCGATACACCAACAGATCGGCCAGGGCGTTAAACGGGTCCATCGACATCTCCTGATTCTTTCCTGTTTGGCAAAATAGCCAAATATTGTTTGAAAAAAATGAGCGAACGGATCGCTCGGGTTTTCAGCCGCAGTCTCCCTCGCTCAGGCACTGCATGAAATCGATCACGCAGGGGAGTTTGAGGGAGTAGTAAACAAAGGTACCGCGTTTCTCGTCCTGCACCACCCCCGCTTCCTTCAACACCGACAGGTGCTTGGAGACGGTGGACATGTCGTTGCCGGCCATTTCCTGCAGATGGCAGACGCAGAGTTCGCTGTTTGCAAGAGCATCCACAAACATCAGCCGAGTCGGGTGTCCCAGGGCCTTGAAAATCTTGGCGCGTGCTTCCAATGACAGGCTCAGATCTTTCATATTTGGCAATTTAGCCAAATAGTCTTTTCGTGTCAACTCTTGGCTTTGATTTTTTTCGTGGGAAGGGCAAAGGCAGGGTCGCCTCAAAAAGTGAAGCCCCCTTGCGGGGGCTTCGAGAGGTTTAGCCTTTGGCGTTGAAACTGCGAATATAAAATACTTGAGGTTGGGTGCCTTTTTCAGGTTTAAGCACTTTGAGTTTATTGCTGCGAACGATCTTATAGATCTCGCTTTTTGGATCGTTCAGATCGCCGAAGATACGGGCATCCGCCGGGCAGGCAACGACACAGGCCGGGGCCATCCCTTTGGCGACCCGGTGATCACAGAAGGAGCATTTTTCCACTGCCCCTTTACGCCGGACGGCTTCATACCCGTCGGCACCGCGGGCTTGATTGACGTAGGGGAAGGGGGTGTTGGTCTTGTCGCTCAATTCCTTCTTGGAAAAGGTGCCACCTTCAACCAACCGACTGTCATCGGTCTCGTACTCGATGAAGGCGGTCTGGCGGTTGTAGGAGATGACGTCGTAGGGGTCGGCCAGCATGCAGCTTTTGCAGCCGATACAGATGCTGGGGTCATGCACCACCATCCCCAGTTTGTTCGTATGCATCGCCTTGGTGGGACAGGCACGAATACAGGGCGCATCTTTGCAGTGGTTACAGAGTGTTGGAATATGGCTGTAGCTGACGTTGGGGAACTCGCCCGTGGTTTCAATCAAGTGGCTGGCCCAGTCGAAACCGACCGGGGTGTTATTTTCGCTTTTACAGGCGAGGTCGCAGCCACCACAGCCGACACATTTATGCAGGTCGATGACCATGCCGCTTTGAACTTTTTTAGCCATAGTTATTCACCCCTCAATCTAAATCTTTTCGATTTTTACGCGGGAGATTCCGCCGTGCCGTGGGGTAGAGCCGCTCAGGCGCTCCCAATCGTAGTGGAGGATGTCGTTGTTGTTCGCCCCGCGGGGCTTTGAACCAAAAACTTCACTGCCGACGCGGCCGTAAGCCCAGTGCCCCTGGCCGTAGCATTTGACCACGACCCCCGGTCGGGTGCCTTCCCACAGCTTGACTTCGGACTCGATGCTGCCCTGGGGTGAACTAACACGGATACGATCACCGTTTTTCAGGCCCAGCTTCTTTCCGTCTTTCGGGTTGATCTTCAGCACATCCTTTTCGGCTTCGCCGCCGGGATCGATGTCAAGCATGCTGTAGTACCAGGGGGTATTCTGGCTGCGGCCTTCGCGGTTCAGCCGTGAGCGGTGCTCGGAGAAGATAAAGGGATACTCCTTTTCATCCCCGTGACGGACCGGTGGTTCATAGTGGGGCACGAAGGCCAGATCGCCGCGGCAGGTGTAGTTGGCTTCGGCGAAGGCTTCGTCCAGCGTCATCTGGTGCTTCTCCGCGTGAGACCCCATGACCTTCTTCAGCGTTTCGCTGTAAAACTCGAACTTCTTGGTCACCGTTTTAAAGTTGTCGATCTTTTTGCCCGGTGTGAACCGTTTCGTTTTCCAGATGCCTTTATCCAACAATTCCTGCCAGCTACCGATCTTGTCGCCCTGTTCACTGCCGGCACCGGTGTAGATCGGCTGCAGGTAGAACTTAAGGGCAAAGAGATCGAACTCTTCCGGGGTTTGCGGGGTCTTGCCGGTTTCCGGGTCCTTGAAGTTGTCCTGGTAGTAGCGCAGGGGGGCGTCGAAGCCTTTTTTCGCCAACGCCTGGGCCAACATAAAGGGGACTTCGGTCTCGTCAGTTCGAGCATCGGCCAGTGGCTTGACCATCGGCTGCAGCAGCGTAGCGTAGCCGTACAGGTTCTGTTTGGTCTTGATATAGCCGTACCGCTCGAACATCTGCATCTTGGCCGGCAGGATAATGTCGGCGAACATGCTCATTTCGGAGATGTTGGTGGTGATATGGGCGAAGAAGGGCAGTTTGGTCATCGCCTCTTCCCACTTCTGGGTGCCGTTGATGGAATACACGAAGTTGTTCCAGTAGCCGATAGCGACCTTGATATCGTACGGGTCCTGATCAAGTATCGCCTGTGCGACCCGCGAGGTGACCACGCCGCCACCACTTTTCTTTTTCAACGACGGGAAACTCTTGGTCCCCCGCTGATCGATCTTCGGTTTCTTGGTGTTGGTTTTGAGACGCGGGTCGATATAGGGCTTGTAGTTGGGGGTCTTGTTGACAGGGGGCGATTTCTTCTGCAGCGTACCGCCCACCGCATCAACCGACCCGACCAGGCCGTTAAGGGCATGGCCCGCCAGGGCCGCATAGGCTCCACGAACCTGCATGGAGGCGCCAGGGCTGACCCAAGAGATGGCCTGACTACCCGCCGCTGCGAATTCGCGGGCAACTTCGGTGATCCCCTTGGCATTGATGCCGGTGATTTCGGCGGCCCAGGTGGGGGTCCGGTCCTTCAGTTCCAGATTCCACCACTGGACCACACCGTGGGTGTGTTTTTCGTTGAAGACGGTTTCGGTCGGAACTTCCTGACCGGGGATAAAGGCGTTGCTGCCCTCGGCGAAGTCACCAACGAACTGGCGGTTCCACAGACCTTCGCTGAGGATCACGTGGGCGATGGCAACCATCAGCGCGCTGTCGGTGCCGGGTATAATCGGCAGCCAGCGGTCGGCCTTGGCAGCGGTGGAAGACAGGCGCGGATCGATGGCGGTAATCCGGGCCCGATCCATCAGGTCGCCCATCTGTTTGATAAACCAGGGGACCTGCCGGTTGGAAGACAGACCGTCCCAACCAAGTCG
>JANQIN010000089.1 GCA_028282145.1 Thermodesulfobacteriota bacterium
CGGTGCTCACCGACACATAACCGCCGGAGGCGATTATCCGATCGAACGCTTCCCGGTTGACCACCAGATCTTTCAGGACCGGGAACGCCTTGGCCCGCCAGGGCTCAATATAGATGGCGTCACCATCCTTAAACACCCGCATGTGAAGCTGGCAGACGGTAATCTCCGCTTCCGGCCCATGGGCCACACCGTTGATCACCTGAGAACAGGTTCCGCAGATCCCTTCACGGCAGTCGTGATCGAAAGCGATCGGTTCAATCCCCTGCTTGGTCAGATCTTCATTGACCACGTCCAGCATCTCCAGGAAGCTCATATCCTCGGTGATACCTTTGGCGGGGTAGGTTTCCATCTTGCCCTCGGCGTCAGGGCCGTCCTGCCTCCAGACGTAGAGTGTCAGATCCATTATTTATAGCTCCTTACCGCCAGTTTGACGTTTTCAAAGGTCAGGTCTTCCTTATGCAGCGTGGGCTTCTTACCGACCCCCTGGAACTCCCAGGCCGCGGCATAAGCGAAGTTCTCGTCGTCCCGCTTCGCCTCGTGATCTTCGGTCTGGTACTCCTCACGGAAATGGCCGCCACAGGACTCGTTCCGGTGCAAGGCGTCCTCGCACATGGTTTCGGCAAACTCGAGGAAGTCAGCCACGCGACCGGCCTTCTCCAGCGACTGGTTGAGGCTGTCGCCCTTGCCCAGCACGCGAACGTTCTGCCAGAACTCGTCGCGCAGTTGAGGAATCTTTTCCAGAGCTTCTTTGAGCCCCGCTTCGTTCCGCGCCATACCGCACTTGTCCCACATGATGTTGCCCAGCTCCATGTGGAACTCATCGACTGTCTTGCCGCCGTTGATCGACAGCATTTTGTCGTTTTTCTGACGGACCTCGTCCGCTGTCGCTTTGAATTCGTCGCTGTTGGCGTCGAAGTCTCCGGGAGTGATCCGGGCCAGGTAGTCGGCGATGGTGTAGGGGATGACAAAGTAGCCGTCGGCCAGACCCTGCATCAGGGCGCTGGCTCCGAGACGGTTGGCACCATGATCAGAGAAGTTGGCCTCCCCCAGAACAAAGAGACCGGGGACGGTCGACATCAGGTTGTAATCGACCCAGAGACCACCCATGGTGTAGTGCGGCGCCGGGAAGATCCGCATCGGCTGTTTGTAGGCGTTCTCGGCGGTAATCTTCTCATACATCTGGAACAGGTTGCCGTAGCGCTCGCGAACCTTGTCTTCGCCCAGGCGCTCGATAGAGGCGGCGAAGTCCAGATAAACAGCATTGCCACCGTTGATTCCGCGCCCCTCGTCACAGACCTCTTTCGCCCCCCGGGAGGCGATGTCCCGCGGTGCCAGATTGCCAAAGCTGGGGTACTTGCGCTCCAGGTAATAGTCGCGTTCGTTCTCGGGGATATCGTTGGGATGACGGGTATCGCCCTGCTTCTTGGAGACCCAGACCCGGCCGTCGTTTCGCAGCGACTCGGACATCAGGGTCAGCTTCGACTGGAAGTGACCGCTGACCGGGATACAGGTCGGGTGAATCTGGGTATAACAGGGATTGGCAAACAGCGCCCCCTTCTTGTGCGCCCGCCAGGCGGCAGTGACGTTGCAGCCCATGGCATTGGTCGACAGGAAAAAGACGTTGGCATAACCGCCGGTCGCCAGCAACACCGCGTCAGCCGCGTGAGATTCCACCTCACCGGTGACCATGTTGCGGACAATAATCCCTTTGGCCTGTCCGTCGACCACCACCAGATCGAGCATCTCGGTTCGAGGGTGGAGTTTGACCTGACCGGTGCCGACCTGGCGCATCATCGCCTGATAGGCCCCCAGCAACAGTTGCTGGCCGGTCTGCCCACGGGCGTAAAAGGTTCGGCTGACCTGGGCACCACCAAAGGAGCGGTTATCCAGCAGGCCGGCATAATCCCGGGCGAAGGGAACACCCTGGGCAACACACTGATCGATGATGTCGTTGGAGACGGTGGCCAGACGGTAGACGTTGGCTTCACGGGCGCGGAAGTCGCCTCCTTTGACGGTGTCGTAGAACAGACGGAAGACGCTGTCACCATCGTTCTGGTAGTTTTTGGCAGCGTTGATCCCTCCCTGGGCCGCAATGGAGTGAGCCCGGCGGGGGCTATCCTGATAGCAGAACGCCTCCACGTTGTACCCGAGCTCGCCCAGGGTGGCAGCTGCCGAAGCACCGGCCAGGCCGGTCCCGACGACAATCACTTTAAATTTCCGTTTGTTGGCCGGGTTGACCAGCTTCATCTCCTGACGATGCTTATCCCATTTTTCGGCCAGCGGACCGGACGGAATTTTCGAATCTAGAATCACGGGACCCCCTATGCCTTCAACAGGTTAAACAGTGCGGAAAACGGAATGGACAGATAACCGACCAGCAGCACCAGCGCCAACAGGCAGGAAACCACCGCCAGACGGGGCAGAAGCCGCTCGGTATTCAGCCCCAGGGACTGAAAGAGGCTGGCAAAACCATGCTTCACATGGAAAAACAGCACCACCATCCCTACCAGGTAGACCGCGACGGTACCGATCTGCTGGAAGCTGAGGACCGTCATCGCATAGACATCGTGACGCCCCTGTTCGTCCACCAGTTGATAGAATTCGGGGTGGATCACCCCCAGAGTCAGATGCAGCAGGTGAAACAGGATAAAACCGAACAGCAGCAGACCGCTGAAGATCATAGTACGGGACGACAGAGAACTGGCCTGATAAGTCTGTGCAGCATACGCCACCGGCCGGGCAGCTTTGTTCTCCAGGTAAAGATGAATTCCGGTGATGATATGGAGCACCAGAGCCGTCAGCATGACAATCCGGAAAAGCCACAACACCGGCCCGAGGGATTGCAAAAAGGCGGCATAATTATTCAACTTGTCCGCACCGGCAAAGATCGCAAAGTTTCCGATCATGTGCGGAACGACAAAAAGCACCAAAAGGGTGCCTGTCACCGCCATCAGCAGCTTTTTTCCGACAGAGCGTTTAAACAATGACATAAGCATGGTCCCTTCATTCTGTTTTTGATAGTTTGGAGCATAACAGGGATACCTTGGGTGCTCAAGGCCCGTTCCCCATGATTTCACGGACTTAAGAAAGGTCTAACCATGAATTCAGGCGCCCTGGATCTTCGCCGGCTGGATATCTTCTGCCGAGTCGTGGACCACAAGAGCTTCAGCCGTGCGGCCGAAGCCTGTCACCTGTCCCAACCCACCGTCAGCGACAACATTCGCCTCCTGGAAGAAGCGGTCGAGGAAAAACTCCTGGACCGGATGGGACGAGAGGTTCTGCCCACCCCCGCGGGTAAGCTTCTTTACAAGTACGCCCGTCAGATGCTGCGGACCCGGGACCAGGCTCGGGAAGCGTTGCAGGCCTTTCGCGGGAAGATCTCCGGCACTCTTCGCCTGGGCGCCAGTACCGTTCCCGGTAACTACCTGCTGCCCCAGCAGCTGGAACGCTTCAAAGACTATTACCCCGACATCCAGATCGAGCTCCGAATCGCCGACAGCGAACAGACCCTGCTGAGCCTTCTTCAGGGGGAGATTGAACTGGCCCTGATCGGCACCCAACCCCGGGACCGGCGCCTGGACTGCCGACCTCTTTTTTCTGACGAACTGCTGATCGCCGTACCGATGGATCACCCGTTGGCCGAGGTGCCTCGAATTACGCCGGAGCAGCTTCTGAAGGAACGTTTGATCATGCGGGAAGAAGGGTCTGGTACACGCACAGAAACCCTACAGATGCTTGCCCGCAAGGGCATTGACCTGAGTCAACTGCAGGTCGTGGCCCACATCGGGAGCAGCGAGGCAATCCGTCAGTCGGTCAAAGCCGGTATCGGTCTGGCGATCCTTTCGGATCTGACCATCCGGGACGACATCGCTCACGGTACTCTTTCGGCGGTTCGCCTGGGGACAGAGAATGTCCGACGGGAGTTTTATCTGGTACGCCGCCGTCACCGGAACCTGTCACCTCTGGCCGATGCCTTTGACGCCCACCTGACCCGGGAGCCCCCCCGGGGCGTTTAATTAATCGATCTCAAAGCTGACCTTGGGGCCCAGCTTTTCAATAGCCAGGCGTGCCAGTTCGTCGCAACGCTCGTTTTCCGGGTGCCCGGCATGCCCCTTGACCCATTCCCATTGGACTTCATGCCGTTCCGCCTGAACGACCAACCGTTTCCATAACGCCTTGTTCAGGACCGGTTTTTTCGAGGCGGTCTTCCAGCCACGGGCCATCCAGCCTTCGATCCACTCGGTCATTCCCTTCACCAGGTACTGGGAATCGGTGGTCAGGATCACCCTGCAGGGTTTTTTCAGCGATTCGAGACCGACGATAGCACCCAGAAGTTCCATCTGATTATTGGTGGTGCTGGGATGATAACCGGACAGTTCTTTCTCATGAGCCCCGGAGCGCAGAACAGTCCCATAGCCACCGGGACCGGGGTTGCCGGAACAGGCGCCGTCGGAATAGATTTCGACTGCCGGTTTGCTCATGAAGCTCCCCCGGCTCCGGGGGCGTTCTGCAGGAGTTGGTCGACCAGCCCTTCGGACAGGCGAAGGACCGTTTCGATCTCGTCCGGAGTGATATCCTTCAGGTGAATACCGCAGGCCACCGAGACCGTACCGCCCAGAGTCTGCTGGACACGGCGGGATATCTTCTCGGCCAGCTCATCCTCTCGATGACCGGGGAGTCCCATGACACGGGACTTTTCGCCCTCTGCGGCCAAGGCAACCGCACCGATATGGGGTTTCTGACCCCCTTCAAGAATGATGCAGAGATCCGCCCCTACCGTCAGAGCCCGCAGGGTGAGATGAATCCTGCCTTCCGCGCGTTTCAATGTCTGTTCTTTCATGGTGCGCATCCTACCACAGGAGGGGTAGGTTGTCAGGTCAGAGCAAGAACCTATAAGACTAGTGATATGGGACATCGCCCCTGCGGGGCAATGGGGGGATTCGCCTACTACGTCACCCTGATCCTTCAGGTTTCTGCACAGGTGCCACTCTGAGTTTGCATTGGAAGCCGCGGTAATAGAATCATTGCCCTGTGGGCAAAGGGGGATTCTCCTACTACACTCAGGACTTCCGGCCCTTCGCTGCGTAGGCTCCCCCTTCCCTCGCTGTTGCAGCCATCCCTGGCCGCTTATCCCACATTAAATGGGCGCTCGCTTCGCTTCGAATCCCTAAAACACAAACAAATAAAAAAGGCCCATCCAATTTGGATGAGCCTTTTTTATTTATGGCGTCCCCAGGGGGATTCGAACCCCCGTCGCCGGCGTGAAAGGCCGGTGTCCTAGGCCGGGCTAGACGATGGGGACAAAATGGTGAGCCGCGTTGGACTCGAACCAACGACCATCTGATTAAAAGTCAGATGCTCTACCAACTGAGCTAGCGGCCCAAACTATGAAGCATCGTCAGGGAGCTCAGTTTTTAACGGATTCGAGAACCGGCGTCAAGCCTTTTTGTCGCTTGCCTGAATCTTTCGATCAGGGCTTCGTTGCTGGACGTGAACGGCCCCACTGCAAAGCAGCGGGGCCGGACATCTTTTGGCGTCCCCAGGGGGATTCGAACCCCCGTCGCCGGCGTGAAAGGCCGGTGTCCTAGGCCGGGCTAGACGATGGGGACGCATGGTGAGCCGCGTTGGACTCGAACCAACGACCATCTGATTAAAAGTCAGATGCTCTACCAACTGAGCTAGCGGCCCAAACAACGAAGGACAGTTTATAATCGAACGCTCAGATCAAGTCAACCACTTTTTTCACTTCTGGCAAATGTTCGGTGAAAGGAGAGTTTACGCCCCTTCGAACCGACCCTTTCTCATGAGAAACGAGGATGCTGTCACAACAAGAGACCGTCTATTTCCTTTCGGCCACGCCCATCAGGGTCGCCATGGTGGCCACCGGCTTCCGGGTCACCGGCTTGCCGTCGTGGTAGAAGGAGATCAGCTCCAGGTCATTACGGGAGAAGGCGCGCACTGCCACATCGTCCGGTGAGATGGTTTTACGTCCGAACGACTCCTGAACCGGCCAGTTGACACCATGATACGCCAGATAGACCAGTTTGGAGCAGTAGACCCGGTCCAGGGTCTCCACATCAAAATTGAAATCGTACGGCTTGCCCACCTGACGCAGGGTCTGCAGCACCACCTGCTTCCGCTGCTCCCGGGTGAGACCGGGGCGACGCAGCACCCCGATGCTGTCGATATTGAGGAACTTCTCCAGCGGATTCATCTCAACCCCGGAGCGAAGCGCCTCCACCACCAGCCGTCCCTCACGAATCGCTTTATGGTGTCTTCGGACTACCGGATGGTCCCAGACTCCCAGCTCTTTCAACTCCGCCTCGGTCCCCAGCCAGACCGCCGCATGCCCCCAGTAACCCGGGATCAGCTTGTCGGTCAGCCGGAAGGGGGTCTTCTCCAGCAGGATATCTCCGCTCTGGAGGACCTCTCCAAGCCCGTCTTCCACCTTCTGCTGCCGATACAGCTTGCCCTTCCGGGTCTCCACCAGGCCGACTGTATTACCGAACAACATACTGAACAACCCCACCCCTTCTCGCTCCAGAATCTTGAACGAGTCGGTGGTCAGATTCTCCAGAAAGCCCAGTTTCTGCGCCGCCACCCGCAAGGGGGACCATTCGCGCACCATATCGTAAGAAGGACTCTGCTCGATCAGTGCTCTCAGGTAGGGATCGGGAGAAACGCCAGGTTGTACCACCGCTTTCTCGTAATGCTTCATCGCCCGACGGACACGGGCCCGATTCTGGATCGAGTTGTAGCTGAGGGTCACCTTCATCAACTCGGCTTTGTCCACCTGGTAGCCCCGGTCGCCGGAGTTCAGCAGATAACGCAGCTTGGGATCTGCCTGAAACATGGCCGTCGTATAGAGGTAGTTGTCGTACATCACCAGAGCCGAGGCCAGAGAAACCATCACCCCCTGAAGGTGGCGATTCGGGTTCAGACCGTACTTTGTCAGTTCGTCCGGTTCCAGGTTCAGCCAGCATTCATGGGATTCGGCCATCTGCAACAACTGCTTCCGCAGGTCCAGATGATAGGCCAGCCCCTTCCCCAAAAGGTCCAAATCGGCTCCCGACAGCGGGAGGTCGGCATCGGCCTTGCGCTTCAGCTCCCGAGCCACCTTGATCGTTTCGGCCCGCAGCATCAGCGCCTGCTCTGACAGACTCTGAAATTGAAACAGCTCTTTCTGCAGAAAAGCGTCGGTATGAGGTGTCTGCAGGTGGGCCAGACAGCGTGACGGTTCAACATCCTCCGTCAGTGGGTCCCACTCGGCGAGACCGGCCCCGGCTGTTAACAGCAGGCCGCTCAGCAACACCATTCCAACCATCCACTGTAGAGATTTCATCCAAAAGGCTCCTAACCGTCGACCGTTCTCAGGTAACTGAATAGACCGTAGACCACTTTCGCCATTTTCTCATAATCCAACCGGTCCCAGGTATCCTCCGGTGTATGATAAGCCCGGTTTCTGAAAAAGGCCGTATCGGTGATCATCACCGCCGGGTACCCCTCCGCCCAGAAGTTCCGGTGATCGGACAGGTCGATCCCCGGCACAAAAGGCGGTGCATTTATCGACCAGGCCGGCAGATCGGTAGAGGTATTGATCGCCTTCTTCACTCCCACCGCCTGATTGGAGAAAAGCTGGTCCACTACCGCAATAAAGTTACCGCGATTCGGGTAGATCAGTTTCAAAATACCCAAGGGGTAATCCTGAGATCCTTCCTCATCGCTGAAATAGCCGATCATCTCCAGGCAGATCATCAGGCGAATCTTTCGACCGGCCTCTTTCAATGAACGTGCATGAACGGCCGACCCCATCTTGTCGGTCTCAAAGAAAGGGGGCTCCTCAAGGGTGTACGCGACCAGTTCTACCCGGATCTTCGGTGGGCTCTTTCCCAGCAACCGTCCCAACTCGATCAGCCCGGCCACGGCACTGGCGTTATCGTCCGCTCCCGGAAAGACAGAGTAGGCATCGTAATGGGCCCCGATCACGATCGACTCCTCGGTCTCCGGACCGTAGGTGGCGATGACGTTGTGATAGGTCTTGTCATAGACCTGGTAGGTCTGGAACCGCACCTCCCTGGAGGACTGCGCCAACTCCTGCCGGATATAGTCCGCAGTCTTCTGCAGGTTCTCTACATGGCTGGAATCTCGCGGCACCATCTCCTGGCTCAGCACCCGGACATGCTTCTTCAACCGTTCCGCATCGACCGGATACTCCGGACGGTACTCCCCCTGGCTCCAGCAACAAGGTCGGACAATCAGTACCCAGCACCCACCCAGCACAACAACAACCGCTGCCAGAAAATAGAGAATAATCTTCACCACCCCTCCCTATTCGGTATCCACAAGGTACCGGTAATGCCCGGTAATCGGGTAATCGAACAGCATGTCCTCCAGCTTGGGGCCCCAACCGATATTGTGTACGATCTTTGGATTGCCCGTCCGGGGGTTGATCTTATCGGTGACAATCCCGATATGCGGCAGATTCTTCGGCAACATCCAGGTCACCAGATCGCCCGGTTTGTAGTCGACGGCATTCCGGGTCACGGGCAATGTCTTCCCATGGCGAGTGAAAAAAGTCTGCAGGTTCGGCACCCGGCGATGGTCGATATTGGTGTCGGGGCGGGTCAGTCCCCAGATGCGACGGGAAGGGTATTTGGAAAAATTGGCCCGGATATCCTCATGGACCTTCTTCTGCAGATCGACTCCCAGACTCCGGTAGGCACGGATCACCACATCGGTACACACCCCGAAATGAGACGGCACATCCCCACCGGGGTAGTCGATACGGCGGTAGCTGCCGTTGTAGATGACAACGTGCTCCGTCCGCTCCAATGCCGCCTTCACCAGCTCCGCAGGCGTCAACGCCAGTGCAACGTCGGCGTAGAGAATGGCCAGAATCATCAAGATGCCATAGCTTTGGCGCATGGATATCTCCGTGAAATTGAGGCGCCTGTTCTACCGGGGGAAGGGCCCGATTCGTTTGATGACATTGTTAGACATTGTGTTTATTGCTGCGTTTTATTTGTACCGATAGGTGAAATGCGACTTAACATTGAAAATGCAAACTTGTCGCTAAAAGCCGCGAGAAACGCTAGGGCGGACAACAGTTCCATGTGCTGCACTTCGGCTTTCCCGTTGAGCACCAGGACGCCCCCGACAGCCAGAAAGTAAATAACCGCGCCAAGCGCAACACCGACAAAAGGTTTGGCCAAAATCCAGAGATACAACTCTGCTTTCTCAGGTTCCGAAAGTCGAGGATAACTCGAAAGCCGAAACAGTGCGCCCGCGATAGCACCAACCAGCGACCATTCAAGGACAAGCTGCGGAACTCCCATGAGGGTCCAATCATTCTTGCCGAAAGTAACGTAAACCCATGCAGAAAGGACGAGTAGCCCAACGACTTGATACGCTACGACAATGACCAGAAGCCGTTTGAGCAGAGGTTCGCTTATAGAGTCAGCCATATGATGCTCCTCAATGTGGTCTTTCTCACGAAAAGTGGACAGGGTTAACTGTTTGAATCATTGTTTATAGGCATATGAATTCCATCCGCCCCAGCCAACAACCTTGCGTCAGATCAGATCCATTTCAGCGGCCATTACCATACAGATAGTTTATACGACAACAACTGCCGCTGTAGCTGACAAAATACTCCGTCCGCTCCAAAGCCGCTTTGACAAGGCTTGCACTGGTCACGGCATAGAGTCTCTCCCCAAAAAGAACGATCGGAATCGCTGTGAGAAAATCTCATCTATTCCACTACTCCAGTTGCGCTTCAGACGAGATATTTTTAGTTAGTACGTTGTTAAATTCCACGACCGATGTCTATCTGTACGGGGCATAGGTAAGCACAGCATTCTCCGTTTTTACACTGTAATGCCAGATTTGACTCACCCTGTTTCCACCAATATAAATAATTGCAATATCGTCCTCTTTTGCGGCCAAATGGACACGCGGCGGCGGACCATTACCACGGTCATAGAGCCTGCCAAAACCCTCCAATCGAGTACGGACCTCCCGTGAGAAGAGCCCATGTCCTTCCCCTGAGATAAAAACAAGATTGCCACGGCGGGTCCAGGCTACATAACGGTCACCTTGCGGGTCAAAAGCGAGTGAAAAAATATCGATATTGTTCAGAGAACGGTAGTCAAGCCATTTCTGCTTAATGGTGTCATATCTGTAGAGGTACCCTTCCCCACCTAAAGTAGCGACCGTAATGAGTTCTCTGTTCGTGTCGTAAGCGATGTCCTTTGCATGGGAGAACCTGGGGAAATTTGGTGGCAACGTAAGAGGTTCGACGCGACCAGTTTGTGGATCCAACCTCTCCAACTGGCTGCCTTTCAGGCGATACACCACCCCTGAGTCCGAGACAGCCACCTTTCCCTTACTGGCATACGCCCTTCCTTTTTCATTCAAAGGACCGATCAACGTCCATCGAACCCTGCTGAAATCGGTCGCCAGGAGCTCAAAATTGAAATTTCTTTCGGGCACCCTGGGGCGTGGCCCATGCAGAGTCAGTTCTGTGTTGCGGGGGTCGAGTTCAGAGATATCCACATTGGAAGGAATTCGATAGCTGCCTCGAAAGGCATCCACCCTCTCCACTCCGAACAGACGATTGAGTTGAGCCAGGATTCGCTTGAATTTAACGTTCTCGGTTTCATAGGCATACGGCAACTTCTGGAGGTACCCTTTCGTGGGTATTTTAGTCATGACTGTCGGGGGGTAATACCCGCCAACCAGGATCCCGGAAACTGCCGTCCCGGGAGATGCCGTAACCTGCCAGTTCACCTTGTCGTAGCTACTCAACACCAGGAGAACTTTTGAACCGGGTCGATCCACATTCACTTGAACTGTCATTCCTGAGGCGCTGTCGGTCGGTTCGTAGCCGGAAACCAGAACCACCTCAGCACCTCTCGCCAGACTGCGGTCCGGTTTGACCTTCGACAGATAAAGCGATTCACCTGAAGATTCCGGGCTATTGGCCATTACCGGCTGCCCAAGTTGAACCTCGTTCTGCGCAAACAACAGTTGCGCTCCATACAAAAGAAAAGCAAAAGCCATACTGAGAAGAATTCTTGTAGTTGACATATCTCCCTCCAACGACCCAGATGAGTAATCAAATCTTTCTTGACAAGATACAAAAAAGCCACAAAACCCTGCGCCAGGGCCTTGCGGCTTTGCTTATCACCTATCCTCCCACCATATCTTGCCCCCACAAGTACTGGCGAATCACCAATATAATCAAACAATCACACCATACGGACTTGGGAAAAAGCTGACAAGAAAAAAGTCCCCGGTAGGCCATGGAGCCAACCGGGGGCGGGTTGAGTTACCGACAGTAGTCGTTGCGGTTCATACCATCGAAAGCGGCCTGATTTGAGGCAGCAGTTCTTGAAACAACCTCCTGGAACCGCAGGGGCAGGGATCGTTCCGGCCGAGCTTCTCTACCAACTCTTTGCCGCCGTGAACCACCCGGTCCCCTCGTTTGACCTGGGTTTCCGATGGATATCCTTTGCGTCGTTTACTTGTGACCTCGAAATCTGTTGTCGTTGAAGTTCTTCATAATGTCCTCCATTTGCTTACATCCCTCTTTTCAAACGGCAGAGGGGAAGCCAGCCAGGGACCTATTCCCACTGGCAAAGGCCACAACAGCGCCCGTCAGGAAGTGGCTGTCATGTACCTGCCAAAACAGGGGCAACGTATAGTAGCTCTTGGACAAAAACAAGAAAAAAGTCCCGCCCGGCGTAAGCCGAACGGGACTCGGGGGTACTAAAACCGTTAGGGCTTAGGCGCCAAACGGGTTTTTCAGCTGGATGGTCTGATCGCGCCGGGGACCGACGGAGACCAGGACAATGGGGCACGCGGCCCACTCAGCGACTTTATCGAGATAGGTGCGAACCACCGGAGGCAGGTCGTCGATCGACTTGGCGTCGGCGATATTGTCGTTCCAGCCTTCGAGAACCTCGTACACCGGCTGACATTCCTGCAGCACATCCAGATCGCGGGGGAAGGTTTCGAGCAGCTCACCCCGATAGGAGTAACCGGTGCAGACCTTGAGGGTCGGCAGTCCGGTCAGAACGTCCAGCTTGGTGAGAGCAATACCGGTCATGCCGTTGAGGCGGACCGCTTCCTTCAATGCCACGATGTCGAGCCAGCCGCAGCGGCGGGGACGACCGGTGGTGGAACCGAATTCATGACCGACCTCGGCCATATGCTTGCCGTTGTCGTCGTCCAGCTCGGTGGGGAACGGCCCTTCGCCGACACGAGTCAGATAAGCTTTGGTAATACCGATGACCTCATCGATGGTGCCGGGGCCGACACCAGCACCGGTGCAAGCACCGCCGGCGATACAGTTACTGGAGGTGACAAAGGGGTAAGTCCCGTGGTCGATATCGAGCAAGGTGCCCTGTGCCCCTTCGAACAGCACGTTCTCGCCGTTCTTGATCGCCCGATCGATCGTCAGGCCGACATGGCCCAGGTAGGTCTGCAGCAGACTTCCGTATTCGTTGTATTCGTCCAGGATCTCCTGTTCATCCAGCGGCGGAGCACCGAGAAACGACAGTATCTGGTTCTTTTCAGGCAACAGCTCCTTCACCCGTCGGGCAAAGACATCGGGACGGACCAGGTCGGCCAGACGGATACCGCGGCGGCCGATCTTGTCCTCATAGGTGGGGCCGATACCGCGACCGGTGGTGCCGATCTTGCGGCTGGAAGCTGCTTCCCGGGCCTTATCGATCGCTACATGGTAGGGCATGATGATATGGACATTGCCGTCCACCACCAGCTGGCGGTCGTCTTCCAGAACACCTTTGGCCTTCAGCTTGCTGATCTCTTCCAGAAAGACCTTGGGATCGAGAACCACCCCGTTGCCAATCAGGCAGCGCTTTCCGGGGTGCAGAATCCCCGAAGGGATCAGATGCAGAACGGTGGTTTCCTCACCGATAACCAGGGTATGACCGGCGTTGTTGCCACCCTGGTAACGCACCACCTCAGTGGCGTTCTCGGTGTAAATATCGACAACTTTTCCTTTGCCTTCGTCGCCCCATTGGGCGCCGACAATCACAACGTTGCTCATTGAGTCCTCCGGCCCGGTTTACAGTGTAAAGTCCGGGGCCTGAATGTCCGCCAGTGTGAGCTGGCGCTCGTCCTCGGTAGCGAGGTCGATCAGACGCAGGTCGTTTTCATCGTTGCCAACGACCAGAACGGTTTGATAGTTCATCTGTCGAGCGTACTCCAGAGTCGCCGGCAGACCACGAATAATCATATCGCGCGAAGCGGACAGTCCCTGCTGCCGCAGAGCCCGTGCCACCCGCTGCGCAGGGCGCTTGTCCTCGGTGGAGGCGTAAACCAGCACATCGGTCTCCACCTGCACCACCGTATCCAGCTCTTGTTCCAGAGCGAACAGCAGGTTCAGCAGATCGAAGGTAAAACCGGTGGCCGGAGCCGGATAGCCGTAGCCTTCGGTCAGATGGTCGTAACGACCGCCTTGGAGGACCGAACGCCCCAGACCGGCCAGATAGCCTTGGAAGATCACCCCCGAATGGTAGTTGAGGGCCCGGACCTCCCCAAGATCGATGGAGACATGCTGCTCGACACCGTAAACGTCAAGGATATCCAGCACCTGCTCCAGGTTGTCCAGCGCCTTCTGCGACCGTGCATTGGTCACCTTATTGCGGGCCTGGGCCAGAACCTCGCGCCCACCGTACAGTTTGGGCAGAGCCATCACTTCATCCCGCACCGAAGCATCCAGCTCGACCTCTTCCAGCAGGGCTTTGAGACCGGTCATATCCTTGCGGACAATCGCTTCGGCCACCTGCTCAGGCAGGCCGTTTTCGGCCGGGAGTTGCTCCAACGCACCACGAAAGAACTCGGCATGGCCGATATCGACGGTAAACTCGTGAGCACCGACCGCCTGCAAGCCTTCGATGGCCATGGCAATCATTTCGGCATCGGCTTCGGCCGACGCCAGACCGAACAGCTCGACCCCGGACTGGTAAATTTCCCGATCCTTACCGGTCTGCTGCTCCTCGTGTCGCAATACCCGCCCGCTGTAACAGAACTTGAGCGGCAACGGCAGGTCTTTCATCCGGGTCGCCACCACCCGCGCCACCTGCGGCGTAATATCCGGACGGATTGCCAGAAGCTTGCCGCTCTGACGGTCGTCAAAACGAAACGCCTTACCGACCAGACTCGAGCCCATCCCTTTTTCGAGCATGTCGAGGAACTCGACCGCGGGAAGCAACAGGGGGCGGCATCCCCAGCGGGAATAGACCGACCTCAG
>JANQIN010000095.1 GCA_028282145.1 Thermodesulfobacteriota bacterium
AAAAACGCGCGGTTCCTCATTTCATCACCTTGGTTAGGGTTTCGATTGTTCCTGTAACTGAAGTGCACGATTCCGAACAAACTCCTGAATCGCATCAGGGTCACTCAGGTCTTGCAACTCCTCCGGCAAACCCGGGATCGATCGTTTATTCTGTTCGCCCTCACTCCCGATACGTAATACCCGCCGGGGCTTTCGTGGCGGTTGTTTCACAAATTTATTCTCGAGCCGGACCAGAACCGGGCGATCATCGCCTTCAATCATCACGGTCAGCCGCTCCTCCTCCACTTTTTCAAGCAGAAATTCCTGTCGTTCTCCAAACGACCGGCCCTTTTCCGCCAGGAAAACCTCCTTGCCCTGCTCAAGAAAAAAAAGAGTTCGATCTTTCTGTTCGAAACGACCGAGATACCGGAATCGGGGCAACGGTTGTCGTATCACCCTTGGTGGCGCAGGTTGATTGACCGGTTCGGGTTTTACCTTGGGTTTGGGCGGACGAGCGACCTTTGCAGGTTTGGATCTGGGCGGTTGAATCCCGCGGAAGATATCGACCTTCGGGACGCTGGTCCCGTCGTTGCTTCGCTCCAGCAGATGAAGCTTCACAGGGGAGCGATCTTTCGGACGCTCTGCGGCCGATGTCTTCCGGGAGTTGTGCTGCGAGGCCACCGAGACAGCGCGGGTCGGCGTTTCGGGCACATCAGACCACTGGACGAAGCTGTAGGTTGAGGAGGCAGCCAAAAGCCCCAACAGAACAAGAAGAAGCCTGTTACGGTTCATCCTTCCCCCCCTGCAGGAAAAACGTCTCCAGCGCAATCGTCAGCTTGATCTCCTCATCCTGCCCTTTTTGGGAGAACCCGATCTTTTTCAGGGCCAATACTCGGGAGGAACGTTCCACTTCACCGATAAATCGATACAGCTGATCATAGGTGCCGGAAACCGAAAACTGAAGTTGATATTGAAGCAGTTTCGGCCGGGCGCCTTTTAACATCTCCGGTTTAAAGCGGATAGCATTGACTTCCAGGCCGCTTTTCCGGGTCATCCCTTCCAGATCAGCCATGAATTCAGCCAGTTTTGTTTTGTCAGGTATCTGCTGATAGAACAGCGCAAGGTCCCGTTGAATGTCCCGATATTTTTTCCAGGCAACAACCTTCCGATCTTGACCTGGATCTCCCGGTTTTTGGTAGCGTGCGATATCTGTCTGAAGGCGATCTATTTGTGGAAGCAGAACCCCAAATACTGTCCCGAGCTGAACACCGCCCAACAGGAGCATGGTTACAATGGCCCACCGCAGCCAGGCCGGTGTCAAACGCCAAATCGGCATCATCATTCCTTAAAATGCCCTTCGAATTTCCAGTTGGAAATCCACGGGGAAGAAATGGCCTTCTGTTGTATCCCGGTCTTTTTTCACCTGGCGAGAAAGATAGGTCTCCTTAAACCAGGGCGATTGAAGCAAAGAAGTCAGGTACTGGCGAAGCCTGGCCGGATCTTTGGCCTGCCCGACAATCATCAGGTGTTTTTTCCGAACATCCGGTCTGATGGAAACGAGACGAACACCAGGTACCAGGGTCTTTTCCAGCCGCCCTAAAAGGCGGGTCCAGGAAAAGGCGTCCTCCTGTATCAGATGGTTGACCAGGGTGACCTGATCTTTTTGAACGGCCTGTTGCTTCTTCCTCACAGGTTTAACACCTTTGAATCCCTTCGATTTCAGGGGTTGAGCCTGTTGCGTCTGCCACGAGCTCTCAAGGTTGCTGTTGTGCATGTGTAGCCGAATGAGCCAGCCGACAAGTAAAAGATTTATCCCGATCAACACTGCAAGGCCGAGAATTGCCCATTGACGTACCCGGTTTCGGCTGACAACCGTCCCCACTCTCAGGTTGATTTCAGGACAGATCATCGCCAGTCTCCCCTGAAAACGCCCTCAGCGGCACTCACAGGTGTCGCCATGGCGTCCTGCCAACTCAAATCACTTCCAGTGATAAGGGCGGCCCCCTCCGATGCCGAATCGAGTCTTTCAAACGGAAGAGATTTCTCCGGATTCATCCCGGTCCCCTCCATGGACTCCGGCATGCCCTGGTGCAGAAAAAGGGGTGTTCCCTCGTCCTGGATGCCCCAATCGGCCATGACCCTCCGGGTCTCGGCAACAAGCTGGTCTGGCGTGAAGCGCCTGAAAAGAGAGCGATAGGCCATGAGAGTCCCCTCGTCGAAAAGAATCCAGAGAACAGAGTCCTGTTCCCATCCGACCAGAAGCCCCCTTTCCTTATGGGCCCAGCGTCTGGCCCAGAAGCCCCAGAGATCCAGGCTCTGGAAAGAGATTTTCTCAACAGCAAAACCGTTCTGGGCGGAAACCGCCTGCAACTGCACCAAATGGACCTTTGGAACGAGCGCCACAAGCACCTTCCTCACTTGATCGTCTCCCGAAGGAAGGATCTGGTAGCTGAGGTGCCAGGTTTCAGGATTTCCGGCGAGTTTTTCACGAAGGTGCCACCGCAGAGTCGCCGAAGCGGCCTTTCTTTTGCGAGGCAGTTCGGGAACAGAGGCAACCAGCACTCTTCCCGCATTCTCCGGAAGAGACAAACAGACCCGGTCTTCCGCCCCGGATAACGGTCGTAACAGCTTTAACCCGTGATCAAGCGATTGAAGAAGGTTCTCAACCCGCCCTTTTTGATGATCGGTCTCAATCGATGCCCGATACCAGTCCTTGACACGAGGTTGCCCCTTTCTTTTTTCAAGAACGACTCCGGCCAGAGTCTCGCCCAGGCAGAGCCCCAATGATCGCTTTCGCATCATTTGTTCTCTTCTCCTTTGTCGGCGAAGGTGACCCGGTTGATCTCCTCAAGCGTTGTCTCGCCTGCCAACCATTTTTCTTCAGCCGCATCCCGCAAGAAAACGGTGCCGGCGGATCGTGCAGCCAACTTCAATTCACGGGTTCCTGCACGGGAACGGATCAGATCACGAAGGTGGTCGTTCAATACCAGCATTTCGACAATGGCATGACGACCGTGATACCCCAGACGATGACACTCTGCGCAACCTTTTGCCCGATAAACGGCTGTATTTTCGACTTTCTGCCGTGGGATATTGCTTTCCTGAAGTAAATCGACAGGCGGTAGATAAGGTTCTTTGCAATGGGGGCAAAGGATTCGAATCAATCGTTGCGCCAGAACACAGTTAAGGCTGGAGACGAACTGGTGGGCCTCAATCCCCATGTGCAAAAAACGGCCAAGAACATCGAACACATTGTTGGCATGAACCGTTGTCAGAACAAGATGGCCTGTCAGGGCGGACTGAATGGCAATCTGCGCCGTTTCACTGTCCCGGATTTCGCCCACCATGATCTTGTCCGGGTCGTGTCGCAGTATTGATCGCAAGCCCCTTGCAAAGGTCAACCCCTTGGCCTCATTGACCGGAATCTGAACAACACCCGGAACCTGATATTCAACAGGATCCTCAATGGTAATGATCTTTTCCTGCTCCCGATCAATTTCGGACAACGCCGCATACAGGGTGGTCGTTTTGCCACTGCCTGTCGGCCCCGTGACGAGGATCATTCCGTAAGGTTCACGTATGCTGCGTCGGACACGCTCTTTCTCCCTGTCATGGATACCCAGTGCCTCCAACGAGAGACCGTGGAACTGGTCGGTCAGGTGCTGTTTGTCCAGAATCCGGATCACAGCATCCTCACCAAAGATGCTCGGCATGATCGACACACGGAAATCGATATCCTGTTGTCCGAGACGGACCTTGAATCTCCCGTCCTGGGGGATTCGCCGTTCGGAGATGTCCAGTTCGCTCATGACCTTGATCCGGGAAATCACCTGGTCCTGAAACCGCATATCCAGCGGTTCACTGGCGCGGAAAAGAACGCCATCCACCCGGTACTTAATCAACACACCTTCACTGGACGATTCAATATGGATGTCGCTGGCCCGTTTGTTGAACGCATCCATCAATGTGGAATCGACCAGTCGAATGATTGGGCTTCGATCGTTACCCAACCCCTCCAGAGACAGCAGTTCCTCCCCTTCATCCGTTTCCCGCACCAGGTGAAGCTGCATGTCTTCACTGACTTCCCGCAGCATCTGCCGGTTGCCGACGACCTGGTCCATGGCTTTCTGAAACCACTCCTCCGGGGCAATGGAAAGATGTACCGGCGCGTCAAGAAGCGCTTCAAGGTCGTCCAGCAACCCGACCCTGGTGGGATCAACAGTCGCAAAAAACCACCCTTCGGAGGTACGATCCAACGGCACAACACCGAACCTTGACGGGAACTCCGGCGAAATCTGGCTCAGCACCTCCGTATCGATGCTCCGGATCGATCGACTGACGAGAGGAAGGCCATAACGGTTGGCGACAGCTTCCGCATCGGCCCAGGAGGCCTCAGGTGCAGGCACGATCTCAAGGTGAGACAAACCGGTTAACGTATCTGTCCCGTCCATGATGGGCTGCTTCTCCGATTCGTTGGAGTCGATTTTGGGCAATCCGGACATAGTTTCCCTTAAAAAGCCGAAGCCAGATGGAAAATCGGGATGTACATCGCCACGATCATAAATCCGACCAACAGACCGATCGTCACCATCATCACCGGTTCAATAAGCGTGGTCAGACGGGTCAGCCCCTGATCAAATTGCACTTCATAGTGTTGCGCCAGTTCAAAGAGCATCTCCTGAAGCGCGCCACTGTTTTCACCGGCATGGATCATACGTAACGACAACTCAGGAAACTCCCCTGTGGAACGAAAGGCATCGCTCAACCGGCCGCCCTCGGCGACACTTTCCAGGGCCTGCCGAACCTCCTGCTCGAGATGTCGGTTGTTCAGCGTATCCTGGGACATGACCAGGGCACGAACCAAAGGCATTCCGCTGATGAGAACGGTCCCGAGGGTTTGAAAAAAACAGAGCAAGCCGTAATAACGAATGAGCCCCCCGACCACTGGGATACGCAGCTTCCAACGGTCCCAGGCGAGCCCGATCCGTGGGTGTCTCAACAGTCTGGGCACGCCATACAGGCAGAGAGCGATGACCACAAAAAGAGCCAGAAAGTTTCGGTAAACCCAATCGGACAAACCAATGACAACCCGCGTCATTCCCGGGAGATCCACCCCTGAATCCAGAAAAACCTGACTCAGTTGAGGAACAACCTTTACCAACAGAAAAATCAGGACAACCACTGCCGCAACACCCAAAAAAGCCGGGTATACAGCCGCATTGCGCGCTTTTCTGGTTAAGGTCTCCATTTTTTTGGAATGGTCGATAAAACGCTGCAGCGTAATCGGAACATCGCCCGTGTGCTCCCCGGCCCGTATGGACGCAACCAGCAACCGTGGGAACAGAGCCGGGTGGGCTGCAAAAGCTTCAGACAATGATTCCCCACCGCGAATACTGGTCTGCATCTCCTCCAAAGAGGCGCGAACAGTGCCGGACCGTCCTTCCGACAGTCCTTTGATCACCTCCATCACCGGAAGCCCCGATTTGAGAAGAACCATCATTTCCTGCAAGAGTTCAAGGAGACCTTGGCCGGTCAGACTCCCCTTCCCCAGGCGGCCTTCACTCTTCCCGAGCCCGACCGTCCAGATGCGCCTGGAACTGAACAGGTGTATCCCTTCAGACGCCAGCCGTTCTTGCAAAGCAACAGTGGATTCGGCCTGAAAAACCCGATCTTGAATCTGACCGGACGGCAAACCGATGGAACAGGAATATTTCGGCATAAGGTTCGTCGGCAAAGGGTTGGCGGCTTATTCGAGCGGGGAATCGACTCCCTATTGAACTAAGCTTCTGTTGTTACAAATATGTGTGGTTCCCGTTAATTGACATGCAGCAAAAAAGTAGAAAATTCTAACAGTTACCCTCAACAGGCGGCACAATTCCGATCGGCAGCGATAGAGGTTCCGCAATCCGTCTCATTCAACTCTTACAATCAGGATCTATACAGGTGAGTGATCACCCCAAACATCTCGGATAGCGGCCATGTCTCAACGTGGAAAAACGTTAAAAAAACCGGTCAACAATCAAAAAGGTGCGATGCTGCTCACCTGCATGGTTCTCATTGTGGTCATGGGACTGGCTGCAGGCATGGCGGCGCAATCCTGGACCTCCCTGGTTCAACGAAATCATGAAAAGGAGCTGCTGTTTCGAGGGGAGTCGTATGTGCGTGCCATTCAAAGTTATTACAGCACTCCTCCCAAAGGGGTCGCTCCGGAATTCCCTCATGATCTGGAAGACCTGGTGTTGGATCGGCGAGGCCCCGCCAATGTGAGACATCTGAGACAACTGTACTCCGACCCGTTGACGGGAGAACCCTTTGCTGTCATCCGGGGTGAAGATGGCCGGATTCGGGGGGTCCGCTCCACCAGTTCAAAAACAGCCTTCCGAACAGATGCGGAGGACCTCCTGGTCTCCATGAACGGCTCGACCTATCAGGAGTGGCATTTCAAATACGTTCCCCCAAAATCCCCAACACCCCAAACAGCTTCCTCAATATCTTCAACGCCAACCGGCACAGCCCCTGCCCCAACACCCGCGGCAACCGAAATCAGTGATGGAGGGAGCTCGGGTGGCGGCTCTGCCGCCAATCGCTCAGAGCCGCCGGAAGAGCATGAGCGTAGTGGACACAGCCTTCTGGGCGTCCTTCCGGAGGCCGATGATGCCTTCTGACCGACGGGCTCATTAAAAACACACGGAGCACACACGAAAGCTTGATCTGGAAAGAGGACTGTAGGGAAGCCAATTCTTACCGATTCCTACGTTGCTGTTTGCGGTTACTTGCTGGCCCCATCGGGGAACCAGAAGGCCCGAATCAGGACATCCCGTCCTATTCGGGCTTTTTTTTGTTGTCTGGAGGTTGTGATGAGATTTCTCGGTTTTTTTGCCGTGCTGGCCTTGGGTCTGCTGACCCTGACCGCACCTCAGGTTCACGCCGGCTATTCCTGGACCGGGTCTCCAACGGTGGTCGACGCGGACGATCCCGAGAGTGTTGCGGCTCCCGGTCAGGATATTCTGGCGGCCTGGCATGCCATGGACGTCGATTACCACTATTTCCGGATCGATCTTCAGGCCGCTCCGGACAACACCTCCGGCTACGCACAACTTTACAGGATTTATATCAACACCTTCGCCGGCGGAGGTTCCGGCCAACTGACCGAATATGTCCCTTTGCAACTGTCCGGTATCGACGTTATCCTCGACAGTCATTACTACGGTCAGACCCTGGGTTGGATGCACCACGATTATCATGTCTGGAACGGGACAGCCTTCGATACCTACAACGTCGGCCCCTCCCCTTTCTTCCAGACCCGTCAGAACGGCGCCCGGCTGGAATGGCAGGTCATAAAGTCCGCCATCGGTGACGACTTTTCGTGGCATGCCGTCAGTCACGATCTCAATTACGGAACCGGCCAGACCCACGATATTGCGTCGGTTCCCGTACCTTCGGCACTCCATCTTTTAGGGGTCGGTATGATCTGTCTGGTGGGTTACCTGGAGATCCGACAACGTTCCTGAGAAAGAGGGTTTCAGAAGCAGCAAGACCCACCTGCCCATTTTATTTGCTATTGACTCTCTCCTTCCAAAGTCATACCGACTCCAGAAAAGATTTGCCCCAACAAAAAAAGCGCAACCTTGTTGGCTGCGCCTTTGTCTTCACAATCGATTTTACTGAAAGCGTCGGACTACCATCAACCCGAGAAGGCCTGCGCCAAATACCCAGACGGCTGCCGGAACAGGAACAGGCGGCGCACTTTGAAAAGGCTTCTCAAACGTTCCGCTGGCATCCATCATCTGGGTGATAATCTTGCTGTTGTAATAGCCGGTCGCCAGGTTTCCGACAACGACTCCCTGTTGGGCCGCATTACCCTCCGGGAAATACATCAGATATTGCTCGGCGTACCCACCTGTGGCCATAGCCCCCAAATTGGCTTCCCCTCCGCCCCTTTCATCTGTCATATGGCCGAAGGTTCCGACCGCCCCGGGGTTAGGAACAAGGTTCATCTTCTGCTGATAAGAAAAGAAATCTTTATAGGTCAGGGCGATTGAATTAGCCCCGTTGCCGAAAGCATCTGCCATAATACTCATCTGAGAGACCGTCGAACTCCACCATGCCCATTGAAAAGGGTTATTAGACAGTTGACCATCATTATCACTCAGATAGAAATCGCTATTGGCTCGACTTGCAGCAAAATAGGCGACCTTCAAATCACTGTAAGGATTGAATTCAAAATGGGACAGATTGATTCCCGTGTCCGAACTTAAGAAATCGCCTACCGGACCCAGATCGGTAAGAACCTCATTGTAACCATCGTAAACGACTCGGATCAGATGATTTTCTTCAAAAGCTGCCTGAGCCGGTTGTAAGAAAGACGACAAAAGAACGACTACCAGTAGTCCAAAAAACTTTGCTTTCATGCCCTCCTCCTTTTCAAATAAGGTGTAATACACCTTGATCAGACAATGTACAGCCATTCAATTTTTCACCTGTTGTCGCAAACCTATGAACGCACCGAGACCGGACAGAAAGAGCATGAGACTACCGGGGACGGGAACGGGATTGGGAGTGCCCGGGTTAACCTTCGTCACAAGAAAAGGGCCCTTTTGAGTCACTTCGACTACCCTGGAAGCCTGCAGGGTCGGATTCGGCAGAACAGCCTCCAACGGTTCCACGATTTCGTCGTAGGCCGGATAGTCCGGTATCGCTTGCCAACCGGAGATGGGATCGATCTGACCGTCCGCAGTCACCCGATCCCTTTTTGGGGAAAACCCCGACAGATTTCCCCGGCTGTGAGGCACCTTAGGACGCCAGGATTTACGCCACTGCCATCTTTGCCGGTCCCGCATGGCGGAGAACCCCAAGGTCGGATCGGCGGAGGTCAGGGCGGCCATCAGCGGATAATCGACCACCATACTTTGCGATTTCCTTGGCGCTGTCGGTTTGGAGTCCTTGGCGGTCGGCGCATAGTCCCACCCACCCACAGCAGCGGACAGACTGGCCGACAAAGCCAGCCCGGTCAGGGAAATGATCAGTTTGGAACGTGTAATCATGCTGGTGTCCTTCTTCTCGTGGGGGTTGGATAGCTACCCCCCGCTTCTTAATAAAAAAGGCCAGACCCCCGGTCTCGCCCCATTTCGCCAAAAGGGGAAACGGGAGGGCCTCTTACGAGACCCTCCCTCCCCTCCGGTATTCAAGTGAAGCGATTCAGCTTAGGGCAGCTGAGGAATGGAGGCACCAACGTTCTGAGGATAGCTGAAGTCGGTGCTCTTGAAGAACTTCATTTCGTCCTGAGCAGCCCAGTACTTGGCCTTGGAGCCGATGATGTTGGCAGGATCGGCAGCGAAGTCGGCCAGCAGGTTGAAGAATTGCAGCTTCTTGGCACCCTGAACCGGCTCGTTCGGGTCAGCGAACATCCACTGGGCAGCCCAGAACTCGTAGATGCCGTTACGGATGTTGATACGGGTCGGCTCTTCACCCTGGTACTTCACGCGACGAACGTTGTTGGTGGCACCGTCGTTCTTGTCGGCGTCTGCATAACCTACACCACCGGCCTGGGTGTCAACGCAGTTGATCAGGTTGGAGGAAGAGTCGTTGAAGTAGATGAAAGGAGCGGAGAAAGCGTTTTCAAAGGAAACCATGTTTCCGCCCCAAGCGCTGTTCATGACGGCGAGGTCAAGAGAAGCGTGGGTACCGGAACCAGCGTGACGCAAGCAAGCGGTTACGTCCAGGTTAGCGTAACCGGCACCGAAGTCCTGCCAGTTGGCAACCTGGCCGGAGAACAGAGCCACAACCTGCTCACGGGTCAGGTTCTCGATGGTTGCGGGAGCGGAGCATGTACCGTTGGGGCAATCAGCGTTGTCACGGCACTGTTCGCCCACCTGGTCGCCGCTTTCGCAGGTCTTGATGGTGACGTCCTTGTTAACAAAGAAGGCGAAAGGAACAACCAGAGGCTGACGGTTGTTCAGGGTGCTGGAGTCCAGACCGGAGAAGGTACGGACTTCGAAACCACCGCCGGCGGGACCGTTCAGCTCACCGAAGGAGGTTTGGACGAAAGCTTCACCGGCCACGTCGGAAGCACCGATGGAAACGTCCTTACATACGAGGGTAGCGTCGGCAACGGAGGTACGGAACTGACGCTGCAGGTTGTTGGGCTCGCAGTTGGTGGTGCCGGGAGGGGTGTCACCCAGCAGGGAAACGATCCCGTCGAAGGAGGCTTTGGAGGTGTAACGGAACACAACATCGTCGCCGTTGAAGCTGGTGCAGGCGGTACCTTCGGTGACGCCCTGCTTGTTGGCGGAAGCGTTTTGAACGTTGGAGCAACCCAGGGAGTTCAGGAAGTCAACCGAAGCGGCATCCCAGAACTTGAACTGGGCGGACGCACCGGTCATGTTGATTTCGACGGTTTCGGCAACAGCCGAACCGACCATGGACAGAGCGGCGATGGCGACAACCATCAGAGCTTTTTTCATCATTGTCATCTCTCCTAATAATTACACGTGATGGGGAAAAGGCTTTAGGCCTTCTTGCGACGAATACCAACCAGACCGATCAGACCGGCGCCGAACAGCAGAGCGGAAGCGGGAACCGGAACGGGGGTCACGGTGGTGACGATCTGGCCGCTGACAACTTCGGTGGTCAGGCTAGCGATAGCTACACCAGCGGACTCAACGTTGCCTTCGGAGAAGTACATCAGCTGCTGCAGAGTCGAACCGCCGGTAGCCAGGGCAGCGAGGCTCACTTCACCATCGGGAGCGCCCAGAGTCAGCTCGGAGAAAGTACCGCCGGCAACCTGGCCGTTTTTATTCATTTTATTGAAGTAAGAGAAGGTTCCGGACTGAGCCCAAATGGTGGTGTTGTCGGCGCCCTTCTGCTGGTTGGCGAAGAAACCGATCTGGAAAGCAGCGCTGCTCCAACCCTGGTACTGGTTGTTCTTGATGGAAACAGAACCATCGTTGTCGCTGATGTACAGGTCGCCCTGAGAGCGGTCGACGGCAAAATAAGCAACGCGCAGGTCGCTGTAGTCAGCGTTGGGGAAGGAAGACAGGTCGACAGCATCACCGACTTGACCGCTGATGGAACCGATGGTACCCAGGTCAGAAAGGGCTTCCACAGTACCACCCTCATGGTAAATGGCACGGATGAGCTGCATGTCTTCGAAAGCGGCCAGAGCACTGGCAGCGGAGGATACGACCATCACAGCAGCGATGGCCAGCAGGGATGCAAACTTTTTCATGATTCTCTCCTTTTCGTCATACGACAAAAAATTTCAGGAAAACCGTTGTTGCCGGTTCCCGAACCGCCCCTGTCCCCATGACAGGTGCGGCGTTGTTGCCAGGGCATCCCATCGTCCACTTTTCCATCCGGTCCTTATCTTTTATGCCGGACTCTCTCAGGGCCCCTGTGGTGCTGGCTTTCGGCACGCGGGCACAAAAAAAGGCCCGCAAGAGATACAGATATGACATCTGCTCTCTGTCGGGCCGTCGAAGTTTCCGCCAGGCGGGCTTGTTCGGTAACCGTATATTTAGTTGTATGTCCTGCTAGAACTTATGAGCGTTTTCGAACCAGGTTCTCACGCTCTTTTTCAATGTAACTCGTGCTGACCCCGCCCTGACTGACGTTAAACGTCAGACGGATCTCTCCGGTGAAGCGGCGGCGCTCCGCATCGAGTAACTTTTCCTGAATTTCTAGGAGGATGTTCTTGATGCCCACGGATAAATCCTTTTCGTGCGAGATTATCCTGCCGCCGCCTTTGCGAAGCTTGCTGACAACGTTTTCTTTTGAGTCCATACAATTCCACCCGTTTGTTAAGGCGAGATTTGACACCTGTGACAAGTTTATTAATGAGTTTTTCCAGCAAACATTAAAGAATGCTAACTGTGCTGTTTTAAAGGCTTTTCCTGATTGAAGACGACCCCGACGACCTTCTCCCGGGGCAACAGATTCAGGGCCGCCTCGATATCATCTTTGCGGGTCCGACCGGCCTGTACCACCAGCAGAATGCCGTCAACCATCGAGGCAAAGACCAGCGCATCGGCCGATGCCGAAACCGCCGGCATATCGAACAGGACATAGCGGTTGGGGTAACGGCTCCGCATATCCTGAACCAGGTCACGCATCCGTGGGGAACCCAGAAGCTCACAGCTTTCTTCAAGGTGGCGGCCACCGGAGATCAGAGTCAGCTTTTCCACGCCCGGCCAGATCATCAGCTCCGGGATGGGACGGTCGTCCAACAGATAATCGATCAAGCCCGCATCGCTGTCGATTCCGAGGTACTGATGCACCCTCTGTTCCTTCAGATTGCAATCAACCAGCAAAGCCGTCTGGTGATATTCCTTGGCAAAGGTCAGTGCCAGGTTGATGGCCGTCAGGGTTTTGCCTTCGCCGGGGACCGCACTGGTAATCATCAGAGTCTTGCCACCCATCTCCTCCATCCGCTGCATGATCTGGGTGCGGAGGATCCGATACCGGTCCAGTTCGCCGGAGTCGCCGCCAAAGGCGATACAGCGATTGGCAGCAAGATGGTCCGGGTCCAGGGTCACCTGCCTGGACTGGGAGTAGTTGGGAGATACCCACCCGACCCGGTCCGGTGCACTGCCGTTGGAAACAGGATCTCCGTGGACAACACTCAAGGCGGTTCCCTGGGGTTTGACGGTTGGGTCGTTTTTTTGGAAAAGTTTCCGGATTTGCCGTTGTACCATAGATAATCTCCCTGAAGTTCAGGAACTTAAATGTCCAGTTTTCTGCTGACTTTTGCCCAAAAGACATCCAGATCCATAATTGCGTAATGGAAAACCAGAACACAACCGATCAATCCGAAAAGCACACCCAGCTGGAGCGTCAACCGCTTCCGTCGTGCACGGACCTCATCCGCTGCGGTAATGATTCTGGGAACCACAGCCAACACCGTCAATTGGAACTGCCGGCTCAAGGTATCGGCCCGATGGACCGACTGGTCACTGAACTCACGTAACGCAACCCAGCCGACGCCGACCATCCCGCCCAGAACAATCCCCAGTACCGCGATCGCCATGCGGTTGGGACTGACCGGCTTTTCGGGAAGCATCGCCGGCTCCACCAGGGTAAAGCGTTCTCCCATCTGCTCCTTTTCCAGTCCCTGGGCCACTTTGGCTTCCATCACCTTGCGCGACAGATCGTCGTACTTGGACTGAATGTTGGCCCGTTCAGCGACCAACGCCGTGTATCCTTCTTCAACCTGGGGGCTTTGCTCGATGCGACGGCTGTATTCTTCCCTTTTTTTCTGCATCTCCCGAATCTGTTGACGGGCGGATTGAATTTCGCTTTGGGTACTTGCCAGTTGAGACGCCAGATTGATATAGGCGGCATTGGTGGGTTGGAGCTCTTCCTCCGTCTCCCGGGCCAATTGGGTTTCCAGTTCGGCAATCTCGGCCTTGATCTGGACAACATCCGGATACGCATCAGAAACCCGGTTCTTCAGGCTGCCCAACTGGATCTTCAGTTCGTTCAGCCGCGTGAGAGCAATACTTTCCCCGTCCGTCGGAATCGACTCCAGCTGGGTCTGCAAGTAGCTTTCCTGCTCCAACAGGGTCCGAAGCTGGCTGTTCAATGCCTCGACATCCCGGTCGACCCGATCAAGGTTCTGCAGGTTGAACTGCGCCAGTTCCGGCAGGTATTTCTGGTTTTCCTTTTTAAAGGCCGTTATGCGGGAATCCAGCGCATCCAACTGTTCCCTGACCTGGGCCAGCTCGATTTCCAGGAAACGAGCCGCTCCCTGGGTCTGTTGTTCCCGAACCCGGAGGTTTTCCTGTAAGTAGAGCGAGGTCAGGATGGTCGTGATTTTCTGGACTTTCGCGGGATTTCTCCCCTGATAGGACAACACAAATGCAATCGTTGCCTCGGTGGGTCGCCCGGTGCGCGGGTCGACGACTTCCGAACTTCTGGTTTCAAACCCGATATCCTTGCGCATCCTTTGAACCAGTTCCTCACTGGTCCATTTCTCCCAGTTCTCTTGATACAGCTCGTTCTGCCGAATGATTTCGAGTAAACGCGTCGCGCTCATGATCCGTTGATTGATGGTCTGCAACCGCTGGTCGGCAAAGGTCGTCACGGTTGTCAGAACATAGTCTCGTGGAATTTCCTGATCCTCGATGAGAATCGTTGACGACGACTTGAAGGTCGGCGGCCACAGAAACGCAACCACGATAGCCACAACCGCTATGGCGGTTGTCGGCAGGATCAGGCTCCAGCGGCGACGCCGAATAATGGCGACAATATCGTTCATCGATATCTGACTTGTTTCCATACTGACCTCTTCAGCGTTTTTCCAATAGTGCGGTACACACCTATTGATCTAAAAGGGACGTTTCCCAAACCAGCTGCAGGTAAAACAGGTGTCGGAGAGTCTCCGTATCGGCGATCTGGTTCTCCAGTTGATTGAACCGATAGGCGAATTCAAGCCGCCAATCTTCCCCTAACCTCCAGCGGATTTCGGGCTTCAGGGTCCAGGTCGTCTGATCCACCGGGGACAGGCCCAGGTTTCCGTCGGCCTCATTCAGGTAATAACGCCCTCGCACCGAAACCGTGACATCTTCCGTGTATCGGTGGTACCAACGGACCCCGAAAGAGGTGCGTTCGACAGACCCGTTTCGCCCGCTGGAACTGTCCAGGTCGCGACTGAACTCCACCTCAAAGCCGTTTTTGAGACCGACCCAAAAGACTTTGCTGCTCGCTGTCCAGCCGGGATCTTCCGTATCCACCCCATTGCTGAACTCCGTCCGGGTCAACCGTCCCCCGGCATTCAGTTGTGTCCTCCAGCCGGGCGTCAGTTGATAATCTCCGCCCAGGCGAAATCCAAAATTATCCGATGTGGCCTCTGAATAGTCGTTTCGACTGCCATAAACCGATCCGTTCAGAAGCAGTCTTTCCGAATACCGGTACCGTCCTCCTCCGGCAAGGGAAAAGCTGTCCACATCGCTGAACTGATCGGAGTCGTAACTGTCCGTTTCGTAGTTCCCGGACAGCTGCAGGCTCATCCTTTCGGTAACGCCATAGGAGGTATTGAGCCCTCCTTTGAACCGATCGCGCCGCACGGTGCCGTAAACCAGCCCTGTCTGCTCCAGGTCTCGATCCGACTCCGCGTCCCGCTGGAATTCGACGCTGGCGCCAACCTGCCAGCGGGGGGTCAGGCTCCCCCTGCTCCCCAGCTTCCATTGCTGGTTGGTGGTATTCAGATCCTCGTTTTCCAGATACCGAACAATTCCCAGCCTGCCTTCCACACTGGTGACAAAACGTTCGGCCTCATGCCGTCCTTCCAACCCCGCCGAAAGCCTCGACACCCAATCCCCTTCCTCGTCGGTGGGCTGAAAGAAGAGATTGGAGTTATAGTCCTGTCGAAAACTCACCGAAGGCCGCAGGTCAAACTGTCCTCCCAGACACACCGATGGTATGACCGACAGAACCAGGGTTACCTGCACCCAGAGCAGAAACCGACTCGTTTTAAGGGACAATAATGACATCGCCCCGCTGCAATAAAACGTTGTACTCCAACCCTTCCCCCCGGATAACTTTGTCGTAGTCAAAAAGGAGGGTGCGGGTTTCGGTTCCGTTCCTTCGCATGATCTTGATTTCGGAACCGTCGGCAAAATGGGTCAGTCCACCGGCCATGGCCAGAGCCTGCAGAACCGAAATATCGTCGTTCAGAAGAAAACGCCCCGGGCTGTTGACACGCCCGATCACGTAGACAAACAGGCTGTTCAACTGCCGGACATCGACCGACACGACCGGATCGGGCACATAGGTCGCTATCCGGCCCTCAAGCTCTTTTCGCAGTTCCGGCACCGTCTTCCCTTCGGCCACAACCTCGCCGATCAGCGGAAAGGAGAACTGTCCGTCGGGGAAAACAACCACCGAACGACTGAGGGCGTCATCCTTCCAGACCGAAACGTCCAGCACATCGCCAGGGCCGATCGTGTACCGGCTTTCGGAGCCGGCACTGGCAGCTCCTCCCCCCGACA
This sequence comes from Thermodesulfobacteriota bacterium, assembly GCA_028282145.1. Taxonomy (GTDB): domain Bacteria; phylum Desulfobacterota; class Desulfuromonadia; order Desulfuromonadales; family Geopsychrobacteraceae; genus JANQIN01. The sequence continues at coordinate 15,966 of JANQIN010000095.1, forward strand.
GGAGGAGGAAGCAGACCAACATCAGCGCTCTCGACATAAGAGTCCCCATGGATCACATCCTCTCCAGCAGGGCCTCGGCATCTTCCCGACCGTCAAAATCACGCCCCGATTCCACCGATTTCTTCAACAGAGGCTGTGCCGCCAGGGTATCCCCTGTGGCGAAAAGGCCGGCTCCGAGATGGTAGTTGATCACCGGATGCTCCGGAGCGAGGGCATGGGCCCTTCGGAACCATTCCACCGCGGTGTCCGTATTCCCCTTCTGAAAATGAACCCAGCCGAGAGTATCCAGGACAACCGGATTCATCGGGTTCAGACGCTGGGCCCATTGGGCATACCGCAGCGCCTGGCTCATTTGCCGGTTGTCGTTTGTGTTGTCAGCCAACAGGTTGGCAAGATCGTTGGCGGCCTGCCAGGAACGGGGGTTCTGCTCCAGGGCCCTTTCATACCAGCGGATCGCCTGTCCCCTGTCCCCTTCTTTCAGATGGATCTGTCCGAGCAGGAAATAGGCATCCAGGTTGGAAGGGTCGGTGGCAATAGCCGATTCGAAGCCTTGAATAGCACCGGCCTTATCCCCACGATGCAGCCGGAGTCCGGCCAGACCGTTTCGGGGGACACCCCATTCGGGGCGTAATTCAATCGCTTTTTTGTAGGCTTTTTCGGCCGCATCGAACTTTTTGACCGCTGCCAGAGTGTCACCAAAAAGGTTCATGGCCAGAGGGTTGTCCTTCTGGTCCCGGCTTCGTTTCCGGGTAAAACTCTCGGCCTTTTTCAACTGCTTGCTCTGGAGGTAGTGCTGGACCAAAAGTTTGGCCAGGGCGTTGGAGTTGGGGACCTTCTGGGTCCCCAGTTCCAGTTGCCGGATCGCCCCCTTCATGTCGCCATCCTTACGCGACAGATTGGCCAGTTTGACGTAACCGAGAGGGATGTTCGGAGCCTGATTGACAATTTCCTGATAAAGAAGTTTGGCCTTGTCCTTCTGCCCGGTGGCCAACAGCAGGTCCGCCAGTTCGGCCCGGACATCCTGGGCCTGAGGGTGCGCCTGAAGCAGGGCGTTCAGACTGGATTCCGCCCCGGCCCAATCTTTCTGCACCAGTGCCAGACGGGACAGCGCACGTAACAGCTCCGGAGAGCCGGTTTCGACCTTGAGCCGGTTCTGCAACACTTCCCGCGCCAGCCCCATCTCCCTGTTCAGCACATGGGCCTCTGCCAGACGGAGATGAGCTTCGGTAACATCCGGCTTTTCCTCGACCACGATTCGGAAGCTGGCCACCGCCTCAGGTCCTTCTTTTTTCAGGAGATGAATCTTTCCTTTGGTGAACTGCCCGTCCACATTTCTCGGGCTGGCTTCGATAATCTTGTTGATCTGTCCTTCCGCCTCAGCGATCTGCTGGCGGTTGAAATAGAGACGTGCCAGCGCGTTCCGCGCGAGCAGCAGGTTGGGCTCGTCGGGAATCTTTTCGATTTCAATGCATTCCTTCAGCAACGCAATGGCTCTGGGTTGTCCACCGGGCACCAGGTCCCCATGAATCCGTGCCAGCGCCAGACGCAGATCCAGGTTGTCTTGCTCCTTCGCAAGCCCTTCACGCAAAACCGCAATGGCCCCTTCGAGGTCTTTCAGTGAGACCTTGAAGTTGGCGACGTCGATCATCCGTGCGGTATCTGCGGGATCGGCATCCCGATAGGCACGAAGCACCTGTTCCGCCTTTTCGGCAGTGTTGTTCCGGGCATGCAAACGGGCCAGAACAAACGGCACCTTCTTGTTCTCCGGGTCCTTTTGCGCCACTTTTTCCATGGTCTGAATCGCCTGCTCCAGCTCCTTCGTCTCAGCCTGAATCTCTGCCAGGGTGACCAGAGGTGCGATCTTATCCGGATGGGCTTCAGCGGCCGCCAGAAGTTCGGCTTTGGCCAGATCGGTCCGGTCCTGCTTGCGGTAAACCGCAGTCAGCAACAGGTACCCGTCCAGAGGCAGGTCCTTCACATCTTTTCGGAGGGTAGAAAGTAACAGACCGGCCGCCGCATCATCTCCCCGGGCCAACAGAACGGCTGCCTTCAGCAGGACGGCATTCACATTCTCCGGCTCTGTTGCCAGGACCAGCTCAGCCTTCTGTTGGGCGAGGTCAAACTCTTTGGCCGCAAGGAAAAAGCGTCCTTGCTCCAGGTGCGCTCCCCAATGTTCCGGCTCCAATTCTATGACTTTGGCAAAGCGCCCCATCGAGGCACGCAATTTCCCAAGTGCCCCTTCGGACTTACCCAGCATGTAATAGGCTTCTGCCCACTTAGGATCGATCTGAAGAGCATTTTTATACTCAAGTGCCGCTTTGACATAATCGCCCTGCTCATACAGTTCCTGCCCCTTTTCAAAAAACCGGGCCTTTTTTTCCTCGGGACCGCTGCAGGCGGCCAGGCAAAGAACCAAAAAGATACCCACAGGCACAAGAAGACGTTTCATGCGATTCCCTTTCTTTAACTCAGGGTGAAATGGGTTCAGATCAAGAGAGATTTTGCCACCACCGCTGCCGACATCACACCGACAGAAGCCAGAGGCAGTGGCGATTTTTCACGAAGTTCGTTCATCAGTACTTCAAAAGCGTAAAAAAGCGTCAGGGTCTTGGCCGCGACCATCGACATGCGGACCCCTTCCATTTCAATGACCGGGAAAAGAGGGCCACCCACCGCGATCAGAAGGATCAGAAAATCAAGCGGCGTGCTGCGGAATCCGCGACGTCGGGTAAACCGCGCCACCAGAAAACAGAGGAGAACCAACAGCCCGAACAACAGATCGTTGGGAAGCGCCCCATCGGCCATCGCCTGCTCGGTCTGCAACACCAGCATCGGAGAAAGCAGATAAAGGCCGAGTCGGACCAGCAGCCCCTTCAACGCCGGGGCAGAATAGATCAACAGACCGCACAGGGTGCCTGCAGCCAGCAAGATGCCCCCCATCCACTGGCTGAAATGGGTGGCCTGGAACACGAGAAACATCAAGGTTGCCGGAAAACCGATTTTCAGCGCCGGAAAAACAATCCGAATCATCTGCTCCCGGGAAGGAAAGCGTCGCAGGAACAGGCGATGAGCGGCCGTCGCGAGGCGAAGTGTCACGGGGTTCTCGGATTGAGCCAGGGCAAACAGGGACAGGAGGGCCCCGACGAACCCTCCGTACGCCAGGAGAAGGATCCAGTCCGAGTGGAAACGAAGCAGATAGGAGCCCCCCACCAGGGCCGTCTGGAAAAGATAGATAATAAAGACAGCCTCGGGATGGCTGCATCCGAAGCCCATCAGTTTATGATGCAGGTGGTTCCTGTCCGCCGCAAAAGGAGACAGGCCTTTCTGCAATCGTTCCCCCATGACCCGGACCGTATCAAAGACCGGTAGGCCCAGAAGCAGAATCGGCAACAAAGGGCTGTAGACTTCCACGGCCTGCGTCAACCGTAAAGCCAGGGTAATCCCGAGGAATCCGAGCAGCTGGCTTCCGGTATCGCCCATAAACACCTGGGCGGGATAGGTGTTGAATCGGAGAAAGCCGAAGATGGCGCCACAGATGGCAGCTGCAATGAGAGCCACCTCGGTCTGTTCAGCCTGATAGGCAAGCAATCCAAGGGTCAGAAAGCTCAGCAGG
>JANQIN010000145.1 GCA_028282145.1 Thermodesulfobacteriota bacterium
TGGCCAAAGAGCTGGGAGTGGTGGATGAATTCACCCGGGACCCGGCCGGGGGCGTTCGGGAGGCCGATCTGGTCTTCCTCAGCGTGCCGGTCTGTTCGATGGGTAAAGTGGCCGCTCAGGTCCTCCCGGCCATGAAGCCCGGAGCCGTTCTTACCGATGGCGGATCGGTCAAAGGGGAGGTCATCTCTCAGATTGAACCCCTGTTGCAGGACGGTCAGGTCTTTGTCCCCGGCCACCCGATCTCAGGGACGGAGAAAAGCGGTGCGGGCGCTGCCTTCGCAACCCTCTATCGCAACAAGCGCTGTATCCTGACTCCGGTTCCGCAGAATCCGCCAGAGGCGGTAGCACTGGTCCGTCAAGCCTGGGAGGCTGCCGGTAGCGAGGTGGTGGAAATGTCGGTGGAAAAACACGACCGAATCCTTGCCGCGATCAGTCATCTGCCGCATATGGTCGCTTATTCTCTGGTGCATGCTGTCGGAACTTACGACCGATATGAGGAGAATATCCTGGAGTATTCGGCCGGAGGATTCCGCGACTTTACCCGAATCGCCTCCAGCGATCCTACCATGTGGCGAGATATCGCCCTGGCGAATAAAGAGGCCCTGCTGGAGATGCTTGATCGCTATCGGGATTCTCTGGACCTGCTGCGGGAGGATATTGCGGCAGGAAAATCGGATGAGATGTATCAACTCTTTTTAAACGCCAAGCAGATGCGGGACGAGATCTGTCTGAATAAGGAGAAAAACCATGAGTGAGAACCGGACGGTTCAGAAGGCCGCAGGCCTGCAAGGAGAGATCACCATTCCCGGCGATAAGTCGATCTCGCATCGTTCGCTGATGTTCGGTTCCCTGGCCAAAGGAACCACCCGGGTCCGAGGACTGCTGCGTGGGGAAGACAACCTGTCGACCCTGAACGCCTTCCGCGCCATGGGGATCGATATTGACGATCGTGGAGAGGAGATTCTGGTCCACGGAAAAGGCGTCCATGGCCTGCAGGAGCCCGGTGATGTGATCGATTGCGGTAACTCCGGTACCACCATCCGCCTGATCAGCGGCATCCTTGCCGGCCAGAACTTTTTCTCTGTGGTGACCGGGGACCAATATCTGCGCCGTCGTCCCATGGGACGGGTGACCAAACCTCTGAGCCAGATGGGTGCCCGGTTCTGGGGACGCGAAGGGGGCACCAAGGCCCCCCTGGCGATCCAGGGACAACCGTTGGAACCGATCGAGTACAGTTCGCCCGTTGCCAGCGCCCAGGTCAAGTCGGCCATCCTGCTGGCCGGCCTGTATGCGGATGGAACGACCCGTGTTCTCGAGCCGCATCTGTCCCGCGACCACAGTGAGCGAATGCTGCGCCATTTCGGCGTCCAGGTCGACAGCTTTGATGGCGGGGCATCCCTTGTCGGAGGGCAGGAGCTTCTGGCCAACGATGTCGATGTCCCCGGAGATATCTCCTCGGCCGCTTTTTTCCTGGTCGCCGGTCTGATTGTCCCCGGCTCCGAGTTGCTGATCCGCAATGTTGGTATCAACCCGACGCGCAGTGGTATCATCGACATATTGCAGGCGATGGGCGGAGATATCACTCTGCAGGAGGAACGGACGGTCGGTGGGGAGCCGGTCGCCGACCTGCTGGTCCGCTCCAGTTCGCTCAAAGGGATCGAGATCGGTGGCGATCTTATCCCCCGCGCCATCGATGAGTTCCCGGTTGTCAGTGTTGCTGCATCGTTGGCTGAAGGGACTACCGTTGTTCGGGATGCCGCCGAGTTGCGGGTCAAAGAAACCGACCGGATTGCGGCGATGGTCAGTGAACTGAGCAAAGTTGGAGCCCAGGTTGAGGCGCGGGAAGACGGCATGGTGATCGAAGGGGTCGAGGGCCTTGGTGAGGGCGATGTCGTCTCCTTTGGTGATCACCGGATCGCCATGAGTATGGCGGTGGCCGGGCTCGTTGCCGGGCAGGAGATTCGGATTAAGGACACCGGTTGTACGGCGACCTCTTTCCCCAACTTCTGGGACCTGTTGACCTCTCTCGGTGCAAAAGTGAGCGCGTAGACCTTTGAACAAACCGATGATTATCGCCATTGACGGGCCCTCCGGTGCCGGTAAGAGCACCTTGAGCCGGCAGCTGGCCGAACGTTTACGTTATGCCTATATCGACACCGGCGCCATGTACCGCTGTGTCGCCCTGGCCGCCCATCGCGAAGGGATTTCACCGGAAGACACGACGGATCTGCAAGCGCTTTGCGACCGGATTCGGATACGATTTGAACCCTGCGAGGAGGGGCAGCGGGTCTATCTGAACGCTGAGGACGTCTCTCGGGCCATCCGCACGCCTGAAAACAGTATGCGTACCAGTCGCATCAGTGCTGAACCTGTCGTGCGGGAAGCGATGGTACAGCAACAGCGCGACATGGGAAAAGAAGGCGGTGTTGTTCTGGACGGCCGCGATATCGGGTCGGTCGTCTTTCCGCACGCAGAGGTCAAACTTTTTCTGACCGCATCCGCGGAAGAGCGCGGGCGCAGGCGTTATGATGAACTGAGGGCCAAGGGGCAGAACGTCGATCTGCAAACAACCATCGCTGAGGTAGAATCCCGCGATGCGGCTGACAGCAGCCGGTCCCATTCCCCCCTGATCCAACCGGAAGGGGCCGAGGTGATCGACTCGACCGGAATGTCGATTGAAGAGGTTCTTCAGTCGATGTTGGAGGCTGTTGGGAAAGCCGAGGCTGTACAATAAAATGAAGGTTGTTCTCGCCAAAAGTGCCGGCTTCTGTTTCGGTGTGAAACGAGCCATTCAGATCGCTTTCGATACTGCGGAAACCCGTGAAAGAATCGCCTCCCTGGGCCCATTGATCCATTCCCCACAGATGGTGCAAAAGCTTGAGGAAAAAGGGGTTCATGTGGTCCGGGGCCCTGAGGGCGTCAAGTGCGACACCGCGATCGTCCGCTCGCATGGCGTGACGGCCGGTGAACTGGATGAGTTACAACAACGTGGGGTCGCCGTTGTTGATGCAACCTGTCCGTTTGTTAAAAAAGCCCAGGATTACTCAGCCGCCCTTCGTGATGGCGGTTATATAGTTGTGGTCATCGGGGAGGCCGATCACCCGGAAGTCCAGGGGATCGTTTCGTATGCCGGGGAAAATGCCGTCATTGTGGCCAATGCACAGGAAGCGGAACGTCTGCCCGCCAGCCGCCGCATCGGTATCGTGGCCCAGACCACCCAGTCGATGGAGAACTTTCGGGAGGTGGTGAACGTCTGTCTCAACAAGGCTCAGGAGCTTCGCCTGTTCAATACCATCTGCGATGCCACCAGTGTACGGCAGGAGGAGGCGCGGCAGATCTCCCAACAGGCGGATATGGTCCTTGTCGTGGGCGGATTCAATAGCGCCAATACCACACGTCTTGCTCAGATCTGTACCGAAATTCAGCCCCGTACGCACCATGTTGAAACCGCCGGAGAATTGCAGGCGGATTGGTTCGAGGGGATCGAGACGGTCGGCGTTACAGCCGGGGCGTCAACCCCCGAATGGATCATCCGGGAGATCGTTGAAACCATCGAAACCTACGAGAAATAAAAGGTTTGAGTTTTAAAAAGGTGTGTGTTAGGGTTCGTAGTCCACTGAAAACCGCTTCTACAGCGGGTCGGTGGGAAAAATAACTTGGGGGTATCCTGTTAATGGTGGAGAACAAAGATTTGATCGACGAAAACGAGAACGGAAACCTGCCCGAAGAGGGCGAAATGAGCTTTGAGCAGTTGCTGGAAGCCCATGAACAGGAAGGTGGTTTCGGCCTGAAAAAGAACGACGTTGTGCTGGGTACGGTCGTTCAACTGACACCCGATTCCGTGATTGTGGATGTCGGCTACAAGTCCGAAGGTATTATTCCTCTGAAGGAATTCGCGGACGAAAACGGTGAGACCAACGTCAACGTTGGCGACACCTACGATGTACTGTATGGCGGTGGAGAAAGCGAAAGCGGCCTGCTGATCCTGTCCAAAGAGCGTGCGGATCGCCAGAAGATCTGGAACTCGCTGGAAGAAGGTGCCGTGGTTCAGGGGCGTATCGAAAGCCGGATCAAAGGCGGCCTGTCCGTCGATATCGGTGTCAACGCCTTCCTGCCCGGTTCCCAGGTGGACCTGCGTCCCGTACGGAACCTGGACAAAGTCATCGGCGAAACCTTCGACTTCAAGATTATCAAGCTGAACAAGCGTCGCGGCAACATCGTTCTGTCCCGTCGTGTTCTGCTGGAGCAGGAGCGTGAGTCCCTGCGGACCGATACCCTCAAGACCCTGGAAGACGATCAGGTCGCAGAAGGTATTGTCAAGAACCTGACCGATTACGGTGCATTCATCGACCTCGGCGGTATCGACGGCCTGCTGCACATCACCGATATGTCCTGGGGTCGCGTCAAGCATCCTTCCGACCTGTTGGCCGTTGGTGACAAGATCAATGTCAAGGTCCTCAAGTTCGACAAGGAAAAGGAGCGTGTCTCCCTGGGGCTGAAGCAGATCATCCCCGATCCCTGGCTGGACGTGGACAACAAGTTCCCCGTTGGCGGCAAGGTCTCCGGTAAGGTTGTCAGCCTGACCGACTACGGCGCATTTGTGGAATTGGCTGACGGCGTTGAAGGTCTGATTCACGTGTCCGAAATGAGCTGGACCAAGCGGATCAAGCATCCCAACAAGATTCTGAACGTCGGCGACGATGTCGAGTCTGTGGTTCTGGCTCTGGATGTGGAAAACCGCCGCATCTCCCTGGGTCTCAAGCAGGTTGAGCCCAATCCCTGGGAGGTTATCGGCGAGAAGTTCCCCATGGGGACCATCATCGAAGGTCAGGTCAAGAACATTACCGATTTCGGTATCTTCGTCGGTGTCGACGAAGGGATCGACGGTCTGGTTCACATCAGCGACCTGTCCTGGACCAAGCGCGTCAAGCATCCTTCCGAGCTGTACAAGAAGGGCGACCTGGTTCGCGCCGTGGTTCTGAACATCGATCGGGAAAACGAGCGTTTCTCTCTGGGGATCAAGCAGCTTGCCGAAGATCCCTGGGAAACTGTTCCCACCCGCTATGCTCCCAACACCATCGTTCGTGGTCTGGTCACCTCGGTGACCGATTTCGGTATCTTCCTGGAGCTGGAAGAGGGTATCGAGGGTTTGGTGCATGTTTCGGAAATCAGCAAGGAAAAGGTTGAGTCTCCGAAAGAATGTGCCGAAGTCGGCCAGGAGCTGGAAGCTGTGGTTATCCATGTGGACACCAGCGACCGCAAGATCGCTCTGTCCATCAAAAACCTGGATGTCATCAAGGAAAAGGCCGAGGTTGACGAGTACCTCGGATCCCAGAAGAGCGCCACCTCCAACTTTGGTGATCTGCTCCAGGGGGCCATGGAAAAGGTAAAAGACAAGGACGAATAACGTCCTGGTAATACCAGAAAGAAGGGCCCTCGACCCACTTGTCGGGGGCCTTTTTTCGTTGTAGGGGGAATGATGCGCCTAAAACCCTGGCTGATCGGCGGTGGCCTTGTTATTGGCCTGTTTCTGGTTTTTCTGGTGATGACCTTGTGGGTCGGCTCCTCGACCGGAAGGCAGCAATCTCTTCTGGCCAAGAATAAGATTGGAGTCATCGAGGTTAACGGGCCGATTATGGATTCACGCCCCGTTATCGACCAGTTGATCGAGTTTCGGAATACCCGTTCCGTACGCGCCGTCATTCTTCGTATCGATTCTCCCGGTGGAGCTGTCGGCCCTTCGCAGGAGATTTACGACGAGGTCGTTCGAACCCGGGAAATAAAACCTGTCATCGCTTCCATGGGAACACTGGCGGCCTCCGGCGGGTATTACATCGCGGCACCCTGTAACAAGATTCTGGCGAACCCGGGAACGCTGACGGGGAGTATCGGCGTCATTATGGAGTTTGCCGATCTTCGTGAACTTTTTGGGAAAATCGGTATCTCGAGTCGTGTGATCAAGAGTGGTGATTTCAAAGATATCGGTTCCATGTCCAGGCCGATGACCTCCGAGGAAAAAGAGCTTCTGCAGACTGTAATCGACGACGCACACTCCCAGTTTGTCGAAGCGGTTTCCCGGGGACGAAATCTGCCGATGGATCAGGTCAGGGCCGTTGCTGACGGGCGAATTTTTACCGGACGCCAGGCGCAGAAGGCCGGGCTTGTGGATCACCTTGGCGGTTTACAGGAAGCCATTCGGACCGCCGCCCTTGAGGGTGGGATAAAAGGACCTTCGCAGGTGATTTATCCCGAAGAAGAAACGCCGAAACTGGTTGACTTTTTGTTGGAAAACGTATTAGCTGCTGCTGTGAAACAATTACGGTCTCATGAGAAGAGGACCGGTTTACAGTATCGCTGGGACGATGATGTGAGTGGGAGGTTACAATGACCAAAAGTGAATTGATTGAAAAGCTTTCCGAGTGCCATAACCTGCTGAATCGCAAGGATGCCGAGGTCGTCGTCAATACGATCTTTGACGGGATCGGTGATGCTCTGATCTCCGGTGACCGGGTTGAGATTCGCGGTTTTGGGTCTTTCTGCATCCGTGAACGTGAAGCCCGCGAGGCGCGTAATCCCAAGAGCGGAGAGTTGGTGCAGATTCCCAGTCGGAAAACACCCTTTTTCAAAACGGGCAAAGAATTGCGGGCCCGGGTCAACGGCGGATTGGCCGACTAACGATCGCTGTTGAAACAAAAACAGCCCCGGAAACGGGGCTGTTGTTTTTTAAACTCCAGGATGCCGTCAGGGCCATTGAAGATGACCCGGCTTCAGTTTGGCCCGGGAGGGGTGCTTCAGGCGTCCCATCGAAACGGGCAGGCTCATGGCACCACTACCACCGGGTTACGGATCAGCTTCTGTTGGTCAATCTCATATAGTCCGTAAGGCGCACATCCCAGAGTTCGTGTCTACTACCAGACTATCCCGCTGTGAGGGAAAGTCAATATTCCGGAACCGGTAAATGGTCTATCGTTTTCATACTTCCGAAGAAGACCGTGGACGGCGTCTCGATCAGTTCCTCCCTCAGCAGGCCCCCGATATCTCCCGTGTCCACTGGAAAAAGGTCATTGATCTTGGCGGTGTTCATGTCGATGGGCGGAGAAACCGAAAATGCGGATATACCCTCCCTGTGGATGTGAAGGTCGAAGCGTATCTGGACGATGGCCCTCTGGACCCTTTCCGGTTGGAAGAGTCCCATATCCTCTTTCAAGACAAACATCTGATTGCGATTAATAAGCCTGCCGGCGTTGAAACACAGCCGACACCGGCGCGTTATAAGGGCACATTGTTCGAGGCTCTTCAACTCTGGTTGGGGCGTGACCGCAAGTTCGGCCGCAAACTTGAGATCGGTATGGCCCAGCGGTTGGACCGGGATACCAGTGGCGTCATCGTCTTCTCAATTCATCCCCTGTCCCACAAAGGGTTAACCGAACAGATGACCGGGCGTGATTTACAGAAAGTCTATCTTGCTCTGGTGGAAGGGTGCCCTGAACCTCCTGAGGGGGAATATCGTTCTCTTCTCGCCAAGGATCGGCGGACCAATCGTATGAAATCTGTTCTGCAGGGTGGCAAGGAAGCGATCACGCGGTATTCTGTCCGATATTCGGTACAGGGCGTCAGCCTGGTAGAGGTGGACCTTATTACCGGCAGAACCCATCAGATTCGGGCTCATTTTGCCGAAGCCGGCTGCCCCCTGACAGGCGATGTGCGTTACGGTGGGAGAAACGAGATTCGGGGGCGCCGTTTTTGCCGTCAGGGCCTGCACTCCTGGAAACTGTCCTTGCTCCATCCGGTTCATCAGAGCCCTTTAGAGCTGACGGCCCCTTTACCGGCGGACCTGGTCTGGATTCAGCCAGGCGAAAACCCTCTTGAGGAGAAGTCCCCATGCTGAATGCACCTCAGATCGATCCCGTGATATTCGAGATCGGCCCGTTTGCGGTCCGATGGTATGGGATGATGTACCTGCTGGGTTTTGTCGGAGGGTACTTTTTGTGCCGCCGCTTGTTGCCGAAACGTGGGCTGGAGATGGATTCGGATCGCCTGGCCGATCTGATCCTCTACGCCCTTGGCGGTGTGATCCTCGGCGGGCGCCTGGGTTACTGTCTCTTTTACAATGCGGGCTATTTCCTGGAGAATCCGCTGAAGGTCTTTGCGGTCTGGGAAGGGGGGATGAGCTTTCACGGCGGGCTTCTGGGAGTGATTGTCGCTGCGACTCTTTTCTGCCGGCGCTTTTCCTATTCGCCTCTGGCCGTCGGGGATGTGATGGTGACCGCCACAACCCTGGGATTGGGGCTGGGACGGATCGGTAATTTTATCAACGGTGAACTCTGGGGCCGGGTTACGAGCGTTCCCTGGGGGATGGTCTTCCCCAATGCCGGGGACTTGCCCCGTCATCCCAGCCAGCTTTACGAGGCGGTACTTGAGGGCCCTGTTCTGATGATAATCCTCTGGATGCTGTGTCGACCGGGGATTCCCAAAGGTGTTCCGTTCTTTTCGTTCTTTATCGGTTACGGGGCTTTTCGCTTCCTGGTGGAGTTCGTACGTGAGCCCGATGCGCATCTGGGCTTGTTGTGGGCCGGAGCCACCATGGGACAGCTTCTTTCCGCGCCGATGATTCTCGGTGGGCTTCTGGGGCTCTGGTGGATCAAAAGGCGTCAGGGTGACAACGATGTTTAAAGGAATTATTTTTGATTGCGACGGGGTTCTGTTTGAGAGCACTTCGGCCAATCTTGCCTTTTATAACAAGATCATTCTTGAAATGGGGGGGGAACCTGTCGACCCCCAGGACCGGGAAAGGGTCCATCTTTGCCATACGGCCTCCAGTCCGGTTGTCCTGAGCACCCTGCTCGGTCCGGACCGGGGTGAACAGGCTTTGGCATTGGCCGCCCGGATGGGCTATGAGGATTTCATCCCTCATATGAACCCGGAGGAAGGCGTGTTCGAGGCCCTGGAGCACCTGAACCGGCAGATGCCTCTGGCGGTAGCAACCAACCGAGGCGGCAGTATCGGGCCGATCCTGAACCATTTCCAGATCCGACAGCATTTCCAGGCCGTGGTCTGCTGTCGGGATGTGGCGCAGCCTAAACCGGCGCCGGACATGCTTTTTCTGGCATCGGAACAACTGGGAATCCCTTGCGGGAACCTTCTTTTCGTTGGTGACTCGGAGCTTGATCAGAGAGCCGCAGCAGGGGCGGGGATGCCGTTTGCTGCCTTTAAGAGCCGAGCAACGGGAGATTATTCACTCGGCTGCTTTCCCGATTTACTGGACTTGTTGGAAAGGGGAGCCTGATCGCAGTAAAGAATCTTGGTCATGTCGAGGACATGGCCATTTTTACTTTTCCGGTAGTGAACTTCATCCATCAGGGAGCGGATAATATAGACACCGCGTCCCTGGTCCGAATCGCCATCAAAGTCGGGACTGGGTAAGGAACTGATATCGAACCCCTGGCCCTCATCGTAGACCTTGATGTTCAATCGGGGACCGTTGATGTTGATGATAACGTGAACTTCCTTTGAGGGGTCGTTCTCGTTCGCGTGGCAGATGGCGTTGGTCATCGCTTCCGTCAGGACAAGATTGATGTGGTAGGCAAGCTCGTCCCTGTCCCCACCGTACTTCTCGAGGGTACGGGCGATGTCCTCTCCAATCTTGCCAATCAGACCCAGATACTGGGTCTGATTGGGTACTTTTATATCGACCTCGACGGTTTTCATGACCAATGCGTAGAGACGTCAGAAGCTGGCGAGAGCTTCATCCGTCCCGGGGAAGATTTCAAAGACACGGTGGAGCCGTGTCAGTTCGAACATCGACTTAACTTGCGGCTGAAGACCGCAGAGTTTGAGGTTCCCGTTGCGGGCACTGGCGTTTTTGAATCCCGACACCAGGGCCCCGAGGCCGGAGGAGTCGACAAAACGCACCTGGGCCAGATCGATGACAATATTACACTTGTCTTCGTCAAAAAGCTGGAGCATTTTCTCCTTGAGATCGCTGCTGTTATGGGCATCCATGCGTTCTTCCTGAACTTCAATCAGGACAATATCACCCTTTTCCACCATATTTAGTTGCATCGTTTGGCTCCTCTAAGTGAAATTCAGAGCAAGGGCGGCAGCCCTCGCGCATGACAAATTGTTGCCTGAATTCGTCAATGCGTCAACCTATTGAAATTATTTACCCGTCAATTCGCATCACCACCAGGGTGACATCGTCATTAAAATTGCGCAGTCCGCTGAAGCTGGCTGCTTCCTGAACAATGCGGTGATTGATCATTTCGGCAGAAGAATGGTGGTGCTCCCGAATGACCGAGGCGAGCCTTTCCCGGCCGAAAAAATCACCACTCATATTTTCCGCTTCGGTGATCCCGTCGGTATAGAGGACCAGAACGTCTCCCGCCTCCAGGGGAGTGATCTTCTCCTCAAATTCGATCCCTTTGGTGATCCCGAGAATCATCCCTTCCGAGTCAAGCCACTCCACCTCCTGACGTGCGTTTCGCCAGAGGAGAGGCTGGTTATGGCCCGCATTGGAATAGGCCAGCTCCCTGGTCGCGGTATTGTATTGCAGGTAGAACAAGGTAATAAAGAGCTCGGCCCGGGTGAGATCCTTATAGAAAAAGTTGTTGACGTTGTGGAGGAGATCCGCCGGTTCATCGATCTCCCTGGATTTGGCCCGGATAAAGGTGCGGGTTTCCGCCATAATCAAAGCAGCGCCGATATTGTGGCCGGAAACATCGGCGATCAGCAGATCCATCCGCCCGTCCGGGCGCTGAATAAAGTCGTAATAATCGCCACCGACCTGTTTGGCGGCAACGTAGGTCCCTTTGATGGAGACGCCGGGAACGTCCGGTTCCCGGGTCGGCAGGAGACCCATTTGAATGGTCTTGGCGATCTCCAGCTCTTTCTCCTGCTCCCGGGCGGACAGGAGCTGGGCTGTCTGGCGGTCGTTCCGCCAGGCCACGGCAATCTGGCCGGCGATATTGGTGAACAACTCGATAAACTCTTCGGTGAAGATACCCTTTGCCGTGCGGGAGAAGGCGGAAAGGATGCCGATGGCGCTTCCCTCAAGAACCACCGGAGCGTGGGCGAATGATTTGATCCCCTCCTGGTGGACAATCTGGGCGGAGCGGGGTTTGTCCAGGAAGTCGGTATCGTTGACGACTGTCACTTCTCCGGTCAGAAAGGCCTGCCCCAGATAGGTTTCCATGTCGGCAATCGGCTCAAGCTGGCCCAGATGCTCCGAGCTCATGCCCCTTTGACTATGGACTTTGAGGGTGGACTCTTCGGAGTCCAGAACCCTCAGGACACAAAGATCGAACTTGAATTGACTGCGCAAAAGTTCAAGAATAGACTCCACGGTTGTCTTGAGGTCTTTGTTGGCAGCGACCTCCCGGGCGACTTCATACAGGACACTCAACTGTTCCCGCCCGGAGACACGGGACAGGGAGACCGAACCGAAGATGTCGAAGACATCTTCCATCCGGCTTCCGCGGGCTGAAAGATAGTTCTCGATAATGATACGGGCCGGAGCCGCACCGACATGGCCGGCCAGAGTTTTCTCGGTAAACCGTTTCAGCCCGGGGATTTCAAAATCGCTGAGACGCCCCTGGGCGTCGATCTCCCGGTCACCGAGGTAGGATGCGATTGCGGCATGCGCCGGTTTCTCGCCGATAAATTTTGTCATCAGGGCGACGAACTCCATGATCGTCGGGGCCCTGCTCATCCGTTTACGGGATTGTTTTTCTTCGTCGAAGTCCTCCAACTCGCAATACTTCCGCATCAACTCCCGCTCGGAATCGGATTGAGGTGTCAGCAGGGAAAAGAGGATGAAGGCGAGAAGGTTAAACAGGAGACTCCAAAAGAGGGAATGGGTCCACATGTCGAACCCCTGCAACCCGAACAGTTCCTGGGGACGCAGCAGGTGGATATTGAAAAGGCCGGTCTCCATCAGGTCGCTTTCGAGCCAGCCGGAACGGACCAGGGATGGGATAAAGAGCGTGTAGATCCAGACCAGGAATCCAAGCGACAAGCCTGTCAGGGCTCCGAGCCGATTGGCCCGGGGCCAGTAAAGCCCGCCAATGATGGCCGGAGCGAACTGGACCGCGGCGACAAAAGACATCAACCCCATGTTGACAAGGGCATAGGACTCTCCGATGAGGCGATAACACCAGTATCCGAGGAAAACCACCAGGATGATGGAAAGGCGTTTTAAGTTGATCAGCAGCCCCGAGATATCGGCCTGTTTGAAATGAAAGTGCAACACCACGGGCATGATGATGTGGTTCAGGATCATGGTGGACAATGCCACAGTCGAGAACATGATCATCCCGGCGGACGCGCTGAACCCCCCGATAAAGACCACGGCCGCCAGCCAGGTGTGACCCGCTTCCAGCGGCAGGGTCAGGACGAAAAAGTCCGCGTTCATGGTACTGCCGCCGCTTAATAAGAGTCCGCCGAGAGCGACTGGAAGTACAAAGATGTTAAACAGGAAGAGATAGGTCGGAAAACGCCACATGGCACCGTACACATGGCTCTCGCTGGAGTTCTCAATCACCGCCACTTGAAACTGACGGGGCAGAAACATCACACCCATCATCGACAACAGGGTCATGCTGAACCATTTGGCGTAACTGGTTTGGGGCGTGTCCAGCAGCAACAGGTGATGACGGTCCGGAAAATTCGCGAAAAAGCGGCTGAAGATATCGCCGAAACCGTCAAACAGGCCGTAAGTCACAAACAGCCCCAGAGCCAGGAAGATCACCAGTTTGAAAAGCGTTTCAAAAGCCAGAACAGCCATCAGCCCTGCATGACGATGGCCGGCATCCAGTTGCCGGGCCCCGAAAAGGATGCTGAACAGTGCAAGGATCAGGGCAAAGAGCATGGCACTGTCGATACCGCTGGTCAGGCTCTGGAAAAAGGAGAGGTCCCCCGCCGTCCTTGTCAGGTTCGGGGTGGTCAGAAGATCAAAGGTATAGCTGACCGCCTTCAGCTGAAGGGCGGTGTAGGGCATAATCCCCATGACGGCGAACAAGGTCACCAGGCTGCCGAGAAGAGCCGACTTGTCATAACGGCCGGCAATAAAGTCGGCCAGACTGACGATGTTCTGATTGCGGCAGACTCGGATCAGCTTTCTCAACAGGAACCACCAAGTAAAGGCCATCAGGGTCGGCCCGAGGTAAAGCGGAAGGTAGTCCAGGCCGCTGGTGGCTGCTCTGCCTACACCGCCATAGAAGCTCAAGGCTGTGACATAGACCGTGAGCGATGCGGAATAGACGTAGACGTTATTCGTCAGGGAACGCCCCTGCTCCTGGCGCTTTTCGGCATAGAAGGCGATCCAGAAAACCAGGCCGCAATACAGCAGAGTAATAATGGCAATGACTTCGGGTGAAATCATTCCGGCTCGTCCTTTTCGTCCCTGGTCCGCTCATAGGCCTTTTCCTGCTGATGAAAACGGACGGAAAAAGCATAGATAATCCCGATAATCAGGGCCCAGGCAATAAAGAGGAAGAGATAGAGGAAGGGAGTGCCGAAGACCAGCCGGTCTTTATTGAAAATTTCGATAAAGGGGAAATTGAACAGACCAAGACCCAGAAGCAGGCAGAGCAGCCAGATTTCGTGCAACGAGGGCTTTTTGTCCGGGTTCATGATCTCTCCCAACGATTTCAAGGAGTTGGCTGAGATTCTACTGTTAAAGTATAGTCCACCGGCCTGAAGGTGTCGACCGAATCCTGCGGGCTTTTTCGTAAACCGGGCGATGTTTCATTCCTTCAGGGGCAAAGAGAGGCTCCGGTTCGCCTTCACGCTCACGCAGAGTAAGCGGAAGCATGGTATCCTTGGGCAGAAGATTTGACGGTTTAAAAGGGAATATGCTAACTGTCATCAGCACAATCAGATCTCTCCTCTTCAGAAAGTACGCCACGTGAACAGACTGAAATCCATACGTTTTTTAGTGACAATCTGTTTCCTCATTCCTGTCTGCGGCTGCCTGGCCAAAAGCCCGCCGTCCCCTATGGTCGAAGAGACCTCCAACCCTTATCTGTCGAGAATTGAGGAACCCTCTGCCAAAGCCCTTTTCTTTTACAGCCTGGCGCGCCTTCACATGGCCGATCGCCGATGGGAAGAGGCGGACGATGCTCTGTCCAAAGCCCTGGCTTTTGATGCCAGAGATCCGGAACTGTTTGTAGCCCACGGAGAAGTTCTGGCACAGTTGGGAAAAACCGAGGCGGCCATGGAGGCTTTGAAAAAGGCTCTGGAGGTGGATTCTGATTTTCAGGCGGCCCACATCCTCCTCGGTCAGTTGTACGGACGTATGGGCAAAAACGATCAGGCCGCATTCCACCTGAGGAAGGCTTTGGAGCGTGATCCGGGCAACCAGAAGGTGGCCATTCAACTGGCCATGGTTTATGCCAATACGGGAAATCTGGAGGCGTCGGCCGAAGTGCTTGAGACGTACCTGGAAGGTCAGCCGGACTCTCTGGCCGTCAACTACACCCTGGCGCGGGTACGGCGCCAGCAGGGGGATGCTGCTGAGGCTGAACGTCTGTACCGTCGTGCCATTGAACTTCAACCCCGGTTGCAACCGGCAGTGCTGGAGCTGTCCCAGTTCCTGGCGGAGCAAAACCGTGCACCCGAAGCCCTGGTTGTTCTCCGGGAAGCTGCTGAGGCCAACCCCGGGGATTTAACCTATTCCCACCAGGTCGTTCAGCTGCTCCTGCAGGCCAATCGGGTGGTCGAAGCCCAGGCCGAGCTTGAGGCCATTCTTGCACAGAATCCGGAGGATAAGGAGGCCCGCCGAAAACTGGGTGTCATTCTCCTGGATCAACAGAGCTGGTCCCATGCGGAAAAGATTTTCAGCCGGCTGGTTGCAGAGGGCGAAGGGGACAGCAATGCCTATTACCTGGGGATCGCCCTGGAAAAACAGGATCGACCCGAGGAGGCCCTGACGGCCTATGAGAAGGTCGGGCAGGATTCCAACCTGTATCCGGATGCGGTTGCCCATCGAAGCTACCTTCTTCGCCGTGTCGGCCGTGTTGGTGAAGCGATTACCTTGTTGAATGAGGCTCTTGAGAGTGGGGTCGACAGGGTGGAGTTCTATCTTTATCTGGCCTCTCTCCTGCGTCAGTTGAAAGATCCGACGGCTGCCATACAGGTCCTTGAAAAGGGCAGGCAGGTTTTTCCGGGCAATACCCGGTTCCCCTACCAAAAGGGCGTTATTCAGGACGAAATCGGGCAAAAGGACCTCGCCGAGGAGACCATGAAAGGGGTTCTGCGCATGGACCCCAATCATGCCGATGCGTTGAACTATCTGGCCTATCTCTGGGCGGAGCAGAACCGGAATCTGGAGCAGGCCCTGGAGTACATTCAACGTGCGCTGGAGCGAAAGCGCCCCGGGTATATGATCGATACCCTTGGATGGGTGTATTTCAAACTCGGCCGGTTGGACGAAGCGCGACAGGAGCTGGAAAACGCCGTTGCCTTATTGGCTGAGGATATGCTGGTTCTGGAGCATCTGGCTGATGTCTATGCGGCTTCCGGAATGATCGAACAGGCGATCAAAGCCTACAGCACCATTCTTAACAAAAACCCTGATAATTCTGCGGTGGCTGAAAAGCTCAAGGCCTTGCAGGGGGGGCGCTGAGATGCGGCTGGCCGCAAGGCTTTGCGCCGCTTTGATCTGCCTTCTGGCGTTAACCGGATGCCCCAAGGCACCGCCTTCACCCCTGGATCCCGTTGCCGCCACTACCTTGTTGGAACAATTGAACAGCCAGACGGGCCAGGTGAACTCCCTGAAAGGGGTTGCGCGGCTCAAAGTAAAGAATGCCGATCAAAGCCGTGGGAGCCTGCAGGCTCTTCTGATTGAACGTCCCGGCTCCTTGCGTGCTGACGTCCTCAGCCCCTTTGGCCAACCTCTGCTTCAGGTGGCTGTGCATGAGCAGACCTTGACCGCTTATCCCATAGGCAAAAAAACAGCCTACAGAGGGATGGCCAGTGCCCGGAATCTCTACCGGTTTATCCAGTTGCCTCTGGCGGTGGAGGATCTGGTAGCACTCAGTCTTTATGACATCCCGAAAGTCGGCTCGAGCGTCGAGGCCGTGGAGCGTGAAGACAGTCATCTCGTGCTCTGGCTGGCTGGAACCGATGACCGGAAACAGGCCCTGGTGTTCGGGGCGGAGAAACGACTGGTGGAGACGCGCTATTATCAGGGCGAGCTTTTGTTGCTTGAGGTTCGATACAGCGAGTTTGCTTTGGAGCCGATTCCATTCCCCAGACAGATTGAGTTTATTCTCCCCCAGGAGAATGCAAGGGCTGAGTTGAACTATCGAAAGATGACCTTGAACCCTGAGGTGGATCGGTCCAGGTTCCGATTAACTATTCCCCCAAATGTCTTTATTCAGTCGTTGAAGACCCTCAATGGCGCATCCTAGGATTGGCCAGGAAACGTCTTGAAAGAGCGAAGGAATCGGTTCGCCGGTCAGAGATTGGAATAGTTCTCCCAGTTTGGAGAAAATAGTGCTTAAGACTCTAAAATATATAATTTTTTTCATTTTTTTGGCCTTTAGTGCACAAGGGTGTGGTTCCGACAGCGGTGCACCCGGCACGGCTTCCGTCCGTGTCGGAGACACGCACGTCAGCGCCAGTATCGGCGAACCCAATGTACTGCTTCCGGTGATCTCGGCAGATAGTGCTTCGTCGGCCATCAACAATCTTGTCTACAACGGTCTGGTTAAATACGACAAGGCGTTTAATATCGTGGGTGATCTGGCCGAATCCTGGGAGGTTTCGGACGGCGGTCGGACGCTGACTTTTCACTTACGACGAGATGTGACCTGGCACGACGGACAGCCGTTCACGTCTGCGGATGTGGAGTTCACCTACCGACTCTATATTGACCCGAATGTCCCGACGGCTTACGCCGAACGGTATAAACAGGTGGCATGGGTCAAAACACCCGATCCCTATACCTTTATCGCTCATTACGATAAACCGCTGGCACCGGCCCTCATCAGTTGGGGGGTCGAGATCCATCCCAAGCACCTGTTGGAAGGCCAGGATGTCACCAAGAGCCCCCTCGGACGTGCCCCTGTCGGCACCGGGCCGTTCAAGTTTCAAAAATGGGTTCCGGGGGAACGGATCGAACTGCTGGGAAATCCTTATTACTTTGAAGGCCCACCCGGTTTTCATCGGGTTGTGGTGCGGATTATCCCCGATCAAACCACCCAGTTTCTTGAACTCCGCTTTCGGGGTATCGATCAGATGAGCCTGACCCCTCTGCAGTACGCCCGCCAGACCGATCAGCCCGCCTTCCGGCGGTTCTACGAAAAGTATCGCTACCTGGCGTCCAGCTATACCTATGTCGGGTATAACCAGAAACGTGAGCTTTTCAAAGACAAGCGTGTTCGTCAGGCACTGACCTATGCGATCGATCGGGAAGAGATTATCGAAGGGGTCCTCCTTGGGTTGGGGCAGCCCGCCCATGGGAGTTACAAGCCCGGGACCTGGCCTTACAATCCGAACGTCCCCCAATATCCTTTTGATCCGCAACGTGCCAGGGAGTTGTTAAAAGAGGCCGGTTGGGAAGACCGGGACGGGGATGGCATTCTGGACAAGGACGGCAAGCCGTTTCAGTTTGCTCTGATCACCAATCAGGGGAATGCGCAACGGATTCAAAGTGGTGAAATTATCCAGCGGCGTTTGCAGGATATCGGAATTGATGTCACCCTGCGGGTGTTGGAATGGGCCACTTTTTTGAAGAACTTTATCGATATCGGGAACTTTGATGCTTGTATTCTGGGATGGAATATCCCTCCCGATCCCGATTCCTACAATGTCTGGCATTCCAGTAAAACCGGAAAAGGGCAGTTAAACTTCATCGGTTTCAGTCACCCGGAGGTGGACGCTTTGTTGGAAGAGGGGCGCCGCTTGCTGGATCAGGGCGAACGCCAGAAGGTGTATCATCGATTCCAGGAGATCCTTGCCGAGGAGCAACCCTATACGTTCCTCTATGTGTCTGAATCGCTTCAGGCTGTGTCGCGCCGCTTCCAGGGGATAGAGCCGGCTCCGGCCGGAATCAGCCACAACTTTGAGAAGTGGTATGTGTCACCAGAGGAGCAGCGGTATACCCGCTGAGGAAAAGAGATGCTTGGATACCTCGGACAACGCCTGCTGACAATGATTCCCCTGCTGCTGGGGATCACCCTGATCTCTTTTATCGTCATCCATCTGGCGCCCGGTGAACCGACCGACCTCCAGACCGATCTGAACCCTGAGGCCAGTGCAGAACTCAAGGAGCGTCTGCGTGCCCAGTACGATTTGGACAAGCCGCTTCATGTGCAGTATGGAAAATGGCTTTATCGGTTTGTGCAGCTCGATTTCGGCAACTCCTTTTCCACCGACCGCCGCCCCGTCCTGGATAAAATTGCCGAACGGCTGCCGATTACCATCGGGATCAATATCCTCAGTATTGTGCTGATTCTGGCGGTCTCTATTCCGCTGGGTATTCTATCGGCCGTCTGGCAGGACAGCCTGTTCGATCGAACCACCACCGTGGCGGTCTTTATCGGGTTTGCCACGCCATCCTTCTGGCTGGCTCTCCTGATGATGGACTGGCTCGGGGTGCAACTGGGTCTGGTGCCCATATCGGGCATCCGTTCCTTCGGTAGCGAATATATGACCTGGTGGCAACAACAATGGGATATGGTGCACCACCTGTTGTTGCCGGTCTTCATATCGGCTTTTGGCGGTCTGGCCGGGTTCAGCCGCTATATGCGGTCGACCATGCTGGAGGTGATTCGACAAGATTACATTCTGACGGCCCGGGCCAAAGGGCTGAACGAGAAGGTGGTGATTCTGAAGCATGCCTTGCGGAACGCCCTGCTGCCGGTGATCACGATTCTGGGTCTTTCGATTCCCGGCCTGATCGGGGGCAGCGTCATTTTTGAGACCATCTTCGCGATTCCCGGTATGGGCAAGCTGTTTTATGACGGTGTGTTGATGCGGGACTACCCGATGATCATGGGAATTCTGGTCATCGGGGCGATTC
>JANQIN010000205.1 GCA_028282145.1 Thermodesulfobacteriota bacterium
CTGGGCCAGAGCATCCGCCACATGCACGGCCGTCGCAATATGGCGCGGCCCGCGAGCCTTGCTCGGATCGTGATGCCATCGAACCGCCTGAACAATAAACTGAGGCAGGTTCCACCAGGCCGCCAGATAACCGCCGATCTCGTCATGCCCGTACCCCAGAAGGGTCTTTTCAGCCTGCAGCATCATCGACTTTTCTTTTCGGGCCAGGGCAAATGCCTGTTCCATGTCGGTAGGGAAGTATTGCGCCTCCACCAGTTTGCCCATATCGTGCATCAGGCCCGCGGTAAATGCCTGGTCCAACTCTTCCGGCAAAACATTTGGATCGCTTCCTTTGAGCAGCAGACGGGCAATAATACCGACACTCATACAGTGTTTCTGATATTCGTCCGGATTGAACTGGGGTGCACGGGACGTGTCGAAACTTCGGAGAAGGGCATCGGACAGTACCAAGCCCTCCACCACATCCAAACCCAGAACGACAATAGCGCGGCGTAACGTATCGACTTTGGACATTTGACCAAAGATCGGCGAATTGGCCCAGCGAAGTAAGGAGGCGGTCATCCCCACATCCTGTTCCAGGATGGTTCCCACCTCTTCGAAGGAGACTTGCTCCCGGTTAGCCAGGCATTGGTGAATTTGGGAATAGATCTCGGGCAGGGGGGGCAAGGACGGAATATTGTTGATCAGGGTCTGAAGGTCATCCCCTTTGTCTTTCTGGGCACGACTCTGACGGATCGATTTTCCGATCGCCTGACGCAACTCCTCCTCTTCCCAGGGCTTGGCCAGAATCATCTGGGCCGCCCCCTCGGCGAGAGCTGTTGCCAAACTGTCCTTTTCGGCATAGCCGCTGAGGAAAAAACGAACGGTTTCGGGATAAAGGGCCTGCACCTTCTGCAGGAATTGCAGCCCATCCATTCCCGGCATCCGAAAATCGGACACCACCAGATCGACCTTTTTCTCCTCCAGAATTTCCAACCCCTCGGGACCACTTTCGGCAAAAAACAGATCCCAGTCTTCATCCATGAACAGGCGGCGCAGGGCCTTCAGGATATTGGCTTCATCGTCTACAAAGAGTACGGCAGGCAGGCTGTCTTCCATGGTTCTCCCCCTCGCTCCCAACTAATCCCCACAGTTTAGCGTAGTTTTGGAGAAATCCTACCGGCGAAACCGATTTTTATTAAAGCTTTCAAATATCATCAGGTGAAGGGGAGAGAGCTCTCCAAAGGCTCCTGCAGAGCGTCCATCATGGTGGGAGTCATGAGTTCAAAGCGAACCCGGCTATCCCGTTCGACCTCCGGGACACAGGTGTTGCCGCTGCATCCGATCTCGAACTGCTGGACCAGAGTGTCGGCCACATGAATCGCATGGGCCAGGACCTTGTCGGCGGTGCTCTGCTTGGGCTGATGGTGCCACCGCACCGATTGGAC
This sequence comes from Thermodesulfobacteriota bacterium, assembly GCA_028282145.1. Classification (GTDB taxonomy): domain Bacteria; phylum Desulfobacterota; class Desulfuromonadia; order Desulfuromonadales; family Geopsychrobacteraceae; genus JANQIN01. Next base: position 1,428 of record JANQIN010000205.1, read on the forward strand.
GATAAACTGCGGCAGGCTCCACCAGGCGGCAAGATAGGCACCGATCTCCTGATGGGTGGCACCGAGGATATCGGCTTCCACTTCATGCAGAGGCCGTTCGTCTTCCCGGGCTATTCGCAGAGCTTCGGCAAATTTATCCGGGAAATACTTGGCCCAGACCAATTTTCCCATATCGTGCAGCAGACCGACAATAAAGGCCTGGTCGGCAGCCTCCGGTCCGCGATCGTCCAGACGCTGAACCAGTTGCCGGGCCAGTACCGCACTGGCTACGGTGTGCTTGTAGAACCCTTCGATCTCGAACTGTTCGATCGGGTTGACCGCCAGAGCATCTTTCATCGATTCGGACAGGACGACCCCTTCGACCACATCCACGCCAAGAAGAATAATGGCCCGCTTCAGGTTTTCGATCTTGCCCATCTGACCGAAAAGGGCCGAATTGGCCCAACGCAAAAGGGCACTGGTCGAAGCCGGATCCTGTTGGACAATCTCAGTCACTTTGGTCAGGGAGTAGTTCTCCCGGTTCGCCAGGCAGGCATGGAGCTCCTTATAGACCGTCGGCAGGGTGGGCAAGGAGGGGATGTTGTTGATGATCGCCTGCAAGTCGGAATCCTTTTGCCGCTGAGCCCGACTTTGTTTTAACGATTTCAGAACGATCGCCAGCAGCTCCCCTTCATCCCAGGGCATCAGCAACACATGTTGGGCCGCACCGCTGCCGACCACACCGGCGACCTCTTCCTTTTTCGAAAATCCGCTGAGGAACAAGCGAACCGTTGCCGGGGATTCCTGGCGAACCCTCTCCAGAAAATCTGTAGCCGGCATCCCTGCAAGACGATGGGTACAGATCAATAACTGAAAGGTGTCGTTTCGGAGGGAAGCCAGCGCCTCCTCGGCGGAAGCGACCTGGATAAAATCCCCACCAATGTCACCCAACCCGCCCTTCAGGTTCTGGACAGTCGTGGGTTCATTTCCGACAAACAGGATATTGGTGAGCTGATCGTTCATCTTTCTTTCCCGGCGACGTTTATTTCAGTGTAACAAAAGCATTGCAATATTGACCGACCCTTATGGTCGGGAATAATAACAAAATAACCCCTCAAAGTAAGGGGTTATTGTTTGTTCAAAAGAAATTTCCGGATTTCTTTAAAGCCCGTTTCACAAAAATGCGATTTTTCTCCTTTTGCAACATAAGGCAGGGCTTACCTTATGTTGGCTCGCCCATCCCTGGGCTCGATCGTTAGAATTTAGAATCTGAGGTGCCTTATTTTCTATTTGGCTTTCCAGGTAGTCCCCTCGCGGCTATCGAGAAGAACGATCCCTTTAGCATCCAGCTCCGCACGAATCGCATCGGCCCGGGCAAAGTCTTTATTCTTCTTCGCCTGCTTGCGTTCTTCGATCAGGGCTTCGATCGCTTCGGGGTTCAGATCGGTCTCACCCAGGGCATCGGCCTTCTGCTTTTCCAGCCATTCCGTCGGTTCGGATTGGAGGACACCCAACACTTCCTCGGCCAGTTGTTTGAGGGTGCCCACCGCCTGTTGCAAACCATCAAAAACCACCTTGGATTCTGCGGCCCAGCCTTCGGCGACAATCCGATTGATCCCTCGGATCGCATCGAAAAAGTTAGCAATCGCCAGGGCACTGTTGAAATCATCGTCCATGGCTGCTTTAAACTGTTCCGGCATGGCAGCAAGCTTGGCCAGAAGCTCAGCCTGCTCCTCGGTCGGTGTGGCATGCCCGGTTCCACCATCCGCCAACACCTCATTGGCCGCCTTGATGCCCTCATAAAGGCGAGACAGACCGGCTTTGGCGTCTTCCAGGTTTTTGTCGGAGAAGTCGATGGGGCTGCGATAGTGGGCGGTGAGGATGAAGAAACGCACCACTTCCGCGTCGTACTTCTTCAGAATCTCGCGAATGGTAAAGAAGTTGCCCAAGCTCTTCGACATCTTCTCGCTGTCGACGTTAACGAAGCCGTTGTGCACCCAATAGTTGACGAAGGTTTTTCCGTGGGCGCATTCACTTTGTGCGATTTCGTTTTCATGGTGGGGAAAGACCAGGTCCTTGCCGCCACCGTGGATATCGAAGGTCTCGCCGAGAAAGTGGGTCGACATGGCGGAGCACTCGATATGCCAGCCGGGCCGACCGGGTCCCCAGGGGGAATCCCAGGCCGGCTCACCGGGCTTGGCCGCCTTCCACAGGGCGAAGTCCATCGGGTTGTTCTTCAGATCGCCGGGGGTGATGCGGGCACCGGCCTGCATCTCTTCCAGGTTACGCTTTGAGAGTTTCAAATACTCGTCGTACTTCTCTACGGCAAAGTAGACATCGCCGCCACTGGCGTAAGCGAAGTCTTTTTCGATCAGCTTATTTACGATTGTGATGATATCGTCAATATGCTCCGTCGCCTTTGGCTGATGGGTCGCTTCCTTCACTCCCAGTGCCGCCATATCCTCATCGAAAGCCTGGATAAACTCTTCCGCCAATTCCCTCGAGCTGATCCCCCGCTCGTTGGCGCGGTTGATGATCTTGTCATCCACGTCGGTGTAATTTCGCACATAAGTCACGTCGAACCCGGCGTGCTGGAAGTAGCGGTAGATGATATCGAAGACGATACCAGCGCGGGCGTGGCCGATATGGCAGTAGTCGTAGGTGGTAACGCCGCAGACATACATGCCGACTTTACCGGGAACCAGGGGTTTGAATTCCTCCTTCTGACCGCTCAACGTATTGTAAAGACGAATGCTCATATCAATTGCTCCTAGGAAATCTTCGCCCATGTATCACGAAGGCCCACCGCCTTGTTGAATACTGGACTTTTTTTGCTGTGATCAAACCGGTCGGCGACAAAGTAGCCGGTGCGTTCAAACTGGAAACGATCTTCCCGCTGTGCCTCGGCCAGAGCCGGCTCGACAAAGGCCTCCTTCACTTCCAGCGAATCGGGATTCAGGTCTTCCAGAAAATCTCCCTTTTCCGGATTGTCGGTCCGGAACAGCCGGTCGTAAACCCGCACCTCGGCCTTGACCGCGTGCTTGGCGCTGACCCAATGGATGGTCCCTTTGACCTTGCGACCGTCGGACGGGTTCTTGGCACCGCGAGTCTCGGGATCGACCGTGCAGTGCAGCTCCACCACATTGCCGTACTCATCGGTAATCGCCTCGTGACAGGTGACCCAGTAGGCCGAGCGGAACCGGACCTCTTTACCGATAGAGAGGCGGAAGAACTTTTTGGGCGCGTCGAGCATAAAGTCGTCCCGCTCGATATAGAGCTCGCGGCTGAACGGTACCTTGCGCTTGCCCATCTCCGGGTCTTTCGGATGGTTGGACGGCTCGAACCACTCCTCTTCGTCCTCCGGATAGTTGGTGATCACCACCTTTAACGGATCCAGCACCGCCATCCGACGGATCGCAGTCTTGTCCAGATCGTCCCGCAGGCTCTGCTCCAGCACACTGACATCGATGCGGCTGTCGGCCTTGCCAACCCCGTGGGATTCAATGAAGTGACGGATAGCGGCAGCAGTATAACCGCGGCGACGCAGGCCATGTACGGTCGGCATTCGAGGGTCGTCCCAACCGGCCACGTGCCCGTCCTGCACCAGTTGCAGCAGCTTACGCTTGGACATGACAGTGTAGCTCAGGTTGAGGCGGGAGAACTCGATCTGCTGCGGATGATGAATCTTCAGATTTTCGCAGAACCAGTCGTACAGCGGCCGGTGGGCCTCAAACTCCAAAGTACAGATGGAGTGGGTAATTCCCTCTTTCGAATCGGATTGGCCATGGGCCCAGTCGTACATGGGGTAGATGCACCATTTATCCCCTGTCCGGTGATGATGGGCGTGCAGAATCCGGTACATGGCCGGGTCACGCAGGTTCATATTGGGCGAGGCCATATCGATCTTGGCTCGGAGGACCCGACTACCGTCGGGGAATTCTCCGTTCTTCATCCGCTCGAACAGGTCGAGGTTCTCTTCAATCGGACGATCGCGGTAGGGGCTGTTGGTGCCGGCTTCGGTCAGAGTACCGCGGTTCTCCCGCATCTCCTCGGCGGTCTGGTCGTCGACATAAGCCTTGCCGTCTTGGATCAGTTGCACCGCGTAATCGTACAGCAACTGGAAGTAATCCGACGCATAGTATTCATGCTTGCCCCAGTCAAAACCGAGCCACTGGAGATCCTCTTTAATCGCGTCGATAAACTCCTGTTCTTCCTTCACCGGATTGGTGTCGTCAAAGCGAAGGTGGCAACGGGCGCCGCCGGGAGCATCGGCATAGTCGCGGGCCAGACCGAAATTGAGACAGATCGACTTGGCGTGACCGATATGCAGATAGCCGTTGGGCTCCGGCGGGAAACGGGTCACCACGGCGGCGCCGTTCTTCCCGTTCTTCAGGTCTTCGTCAATAATGTTGCGAATAAAGTTGGTCGGCGTCCTCGCCTCGTCCTGACTCATACCCATCTTCCCTTGCTCATGAAAAAGCGTCTCAGTCGGACGCGTTCGATTTCAACAATACCACTGCCGTCGCCGAAATACCTTCTTCCCGGCCTTCAAAACCCAGCTTTTCGGTGGTCGTGGCTTTGATGTTCACATCGGCCACCGGACAACCGCAGTCTTCGGCGATATTGGTGCGCATCGTCTCGATATGCGGCGCCATCTTCGGTTTCTGGGCCACAATCGTCGCATCCAGATTGCCGATCCGGTAGCCCTGATCCTGGCAGAACTTCATCGCCCGGCGTAACAGGAGACGACTGTCGATATCTTTGAATTCACTGGAGGTGTCGGGGAAATGTCGACCGAGATCTCCCTGTCCCAGGGCACCAAGAATGGCATCGGTAATGGCGTGCAGTAGCACATCGGCGTCCGAGTGGCCCAGCAGTCCGGTGGTATGGGGGATCTCCACCCCGCCCAGGATCAGCTTGCGCCCTTCCACCAGTCGATGTACATCATAGCCTTGCCCGATCCTCAAGGTATTACTCCTTCATCAACGCCTCGGCGACCCGCAGGTCTTCCGGTGTGGTGATTTTGATATTGCGGTAGCTCCCCTGAAGCATCCGAACCCTGTGCCCCTTTCGCTCCAGCAGCGATGCATCATCGGTCCCGATAAACCCGTCCACCTGGGCCTGCAGGTGCGCTTGAAGGATCAGTCCGTAGGGAAAGACCTGTGGCGTCTGCACCTGCCACAACAGCCGGCGCTCCGGCGTTCCGGTGATACACCCCTCCTCCACCGTCTTAATGGTGTCTTTGGCCGGCACACCAGTGACGGCCCCATCGGGAAGCGCCGCCTCGATCAGTTCGGGGATACGGTCCATATCGAACAGAGGGCGTACACCGTCATGGATCAGCACCAGATCATTCTCTTCGGCCGACATTCCTTGAAGGCCCAGACGTACGGAGTCCTGCCGCTCGGCACCCCCGGCGATCACACCCCGGACCTTCGAGAGGCCATAACGGGAGATGACCTCATCCCGACAGAAGCGCATCTCCGCTTCGGGTGAGACCACCCAGATCGCCTCCACCCGTGGAGACCGTTGAAACAGACCCAGAGTATGCGCCAGGATCGGACGGTCCCCCAGCTGGAGATACTGCTTGTTTCCGTCGCAGGCCATGCGGCGCCCCAGACCGGCCGCCGGTATCAACGCATGGATCTTCATTCAACACCCTAAAAATAATGAGGTTCCACCCCGGGTGGGATGGAACCTCATTATACGTAATCCACTTGAATTGAAAAGGCGCAATCAGACTTAGTGGAAAATACCTTCAAGCCGCTTATTGACATTGTCTTCGTCAGTATTGTCGGCAACAGCCATCTCTTTGACCAGCAGGCGACGGGTCAGCTCCAGAACCTTTTTCTCCCCGTAGGAAAGCTCTTTGTCGGAACTGATCTGGCAAAGTTCCCGAAGCACTTCTGCCACCTCCATCAGGTCACCGGTCTTGATCTTTTCGTTGTAGACCCGCTGACGACGGCTCCAGGAGGCCACCTTCCCACCGTCCGGTTTCTCTTCCAGCAGGGAATAGACGTCATCCACCACCTTCTTGTCGACCAGGCCGCGCAGACCGACAACCTCCGCGTTATTAATCGGCACCATGATCTTCATATCGGTATCGACAATACGAAGAACATAGACTCTATGCTCCTGGCCCATAATCTCCTGGCTGTCGATCGACTCGATGACACCGACACCCTGGGCCGGATAAACTGCTAAATCACCAACTTTGAACATTCTCAACTCCTTGACCGCAAAGATTTAGGCTACCACACAAAGCCCGAACCGTCAAGAAATAACTGGGAAAAAGGAATTGATTTTTCAGGGATTTAGCCCGAAGTCTCGATGTTCCCCCCTGGACTGTGCTAGCCTGAAAAATGATCCCCTTCAGGAGGACTGCCATGCAAATTGCTGTCGTCGGTGCTGGAGCTATCGGCTTATACTTTGGTGCGCGCCTGCAACAGGGTGGCGAAGATGTTCACTTTCTGCTTCGCCGGGACTATGACGCTGTCACCAAAAACGGCCTTATAATTGAGTCCTGCAAGGGGAACTTTTCCCTGGGGCAGGTCCAAGGGTACAGATCTCCGCAGGAGATCGGGCCGGTCGACCTGGTTCTGATCGGCCTCAAAGCCTTTGCCAACGACCGATATCAGCCCCTCATCGAACCGCTGATCGGACCGAAGACCCTCCTGCTGACCTTGCAGAACGGCCTCGGCAACGAAGACCGATTGGCCACCCTTTTCGGAGCGGAAAAGATCGTCGGCGGCATCGCCTTTATCTGCTCCTACCGTGGCGAGTCGGGCACGGTTCATCATACGGGTGGCGGCCACATCCAGATCGCCGAATACACCCGCCGGGGGATCACCCCCCGCCTCACTGAACTGGAAGCCATGTTTGAGCGCTGCCAGATCCCCTGTAAAGCCCAGGCCGACATCCACCGGATGCGCTGGGAGAAACTGGTATGGAATATCCCCTTCAACGGGCTCTGCGCCCTGACCGGGAAAACGACCGATGCACTGTTGACCCACCCCCCCAGCCGGGCCCTGATCATCGGCATGATGCAGGAGGTGGTCAATGCCGGGAACGCTCAGGGGCTCATGGAACCGATCTCAGACAGCTTTGTCGATCAGATGATTAACGTCACCGAACCCATGGGTGCCTACAAACCCAGCATGATGATCGACCGCCTGGAGGGGCGCCCGCTGGAGTTGGCGGCCATCTACGGGGAACCGCTCCATCGCGCGGCGGAAGCAGGCGTTGCCATGCCTCGAACTGCCATGCTGCAGACCCTGCTCGACCTGGACGAGGAACATTGATCCCATCAGCCAGCAAACCGGCTCTGATTATCAAACAAATGGAATTTCTGAATTCGATAGAGACAGATGAAACAAGGGAAACCCCATCGCAGTTTTAAATTCGCCCTACTTTTTATGCTGGTTCTCTTAACCTCAGGGGGGTGTTCTGCGCCTGCGGTTATTATCGAAGCCGAAAAGCATGGCGACACCCTTCTGATGACCGGGCAGGTCTCTCCCCA
>JANQIN010000207.1 GCA_028282145.1 Thermodesulfobacteriota bacterium
CACCCGGACTGAGGGGGTGGAGGAGTTGCGTGGGCGGAAGGCGCGGGACGAGAAACCGTTCGCGCTGATGGTGGCAGACCTGGATGCGGCCCGGGCTATCGCCGAGATCGATGACCAGGAGGCGGAACTCCTGCAGAGGGTGCAGCGGCCGATCGTGCTGCTGAAAAAGCGCCCCGGCAATCCCGTCTGTGACGCGGTCGCCCCCCGGAACGGTTATTTCGGAGTGATGCTGCCGGGAACCCCGCTGCATTATCTGCTGCTGCGCGCCGGGTTCACCGCCCTGGTGATGACCAGCGGAAACCTCAGTGATGAGCCGATCGCCTATGGGGATGAGGATGCGGGCAATCGCCTGCAGGGAATCGCCGACGGCTTTCTGGCCCATAACCGCCAGGTCCATATCCGGACCGACGACTCGATCGTGCGGGAGATGAACGGGCGCCCTCTGGTCCTTCGCCGGTCTCGAGGCTACGTCCCGCGGGCGGTCTACCTCCCCGAAGCTTACCCGCCGGTTCTGGCGGTGGGTGCCGAGTTGAAGAATACCGTCTGTCTGACCCAGGACGATCGGGCCTTCCTGAGTCACCATATCGGCGATCTGAAGAACGCCGAGACAATTCAGTCGTTCGAAGGCGCCATCGACCATCTAAAATCGATTCTCGAGGTCGAGCCCGCCGGGGTCGCGTACGACCTCCACCCCGATTACGCTTCCAGCCGCTTTGCGCAGGAGCTGAAAGGGATCCTGCTGGTCGGTATCCAGCACCATCATGCCCATCTTGCCTCCTGCATGGCCGAGAATGGGGTGACGGAACCGACAATCGGTGTGATCTTCGATGGGATCGGTTACGGGGCCGATGGCCATATCTGGGGTGGGGAGTTTCTGCTGGGCGACTTTTCCTCCTACCGGCGTCTGGGGTATCTCAACTACACCCCGATGCCCGGCGGTGATGCCGCGACCAAAGAACCGGGTCGGATGGCACTGGCGTACCTGGTTCAGGCTTACGGCGCCAATAGACTCCCCGATATCCCGGTGGTGAACGACATGGCCGAAGACACACGCCGCTTGTTGCTGCAGATGATCGACAAGGGACTGAACAGCCCTCTGACCTCCAGCTGTGGGCGTCTGTTCGATGCGGTTGCTGCAATGGCCGGGGTGAGGACCCAGGTGAACTATGAAGGGCAGGCGGCCCTGGAACTGGAACAGACCATTGTGGATGATCCGAACCCTCAGACCTATTCGGTCTTTCTGGAATTTGACGAAGGTTGGATCTGGAACACCCGGCCCCTGATTCGCGATGTGGTCGACGATGTGCTGGCCGGTATTCCGGCGGGTGTGATCAGCCGGCGATTTCATCTGGCCATGGCTGAAGGGGTCCTTCAGGTCTGCCAGAGGATTCGTGAGGCGGAAGGCGTGGATCGCGTGGCACTCTCCGGCGGGGTCTTCCAGAACCGATTCCTCACCGAGGCGGTGGCGGACCGCCTGCAGCAGGCCGGGTTCGACCTGCTGCTCCATTCCGAAATTCCCCCCAACGACGGAGGGCTCTCCCTGGGGCAAGCTGTGGTGGCAGGGTGCCGGTTGAACCGGGCGGACTAAAGTTCGAGGGTTTCGGCCAGCCGCAACATCGAGTTGTCGATGGTCCGAATTCCCTGCTCGATAACCTCGTCCAGTGAGACCCGGGTCAGACCACCGGCCCGCAATGCGACCATCTTTCCCTGCTCGCCGGCCAGGAGGGCTTCCACCGCCTCCACCCCGAATCGGGAACCGAGAATCCGGTCAAAGGTCGTCGGCGTGCCGCCTCGCTGATAGTGGCCAAGTACCATAATGCGCGTCTCATAACCGACCCGGTCGTGAATGATGTCCGCGATCTCCTGCGCCGATGCGGCCCCCTCCGCCACCATCAGGATACTGTTGCTGCGCCCCTCCCGGTAACGGCGCTGCAGCGATTCGCAGATCGCCTCGATGTCGTACGCCTTCTCGGGAATCAGCGCATATTCTGCACCGCAAGCGATGGCAGCCGCCACCGCCAGATAGCCACAATCCCGGCCCATGGTCTCCACCACAAAAGCCCGATCGTGGGAGGAGGCGGTATCCTTCAGACAGTCGACCGCATGGACGATATTGTTCAGGGCGGTATCCACCCCCAGAGACATATCGGTCAGCGGGATGTCGTTGTCGATCGACGCCGGGATTCCGACCACCGGCACCCCTTTGCCGGCCAGTGCTTGTGCCCCGCGTAGAGAGCCACCGCCCCCGATTACCACCAGCCCCTGAACGCCCAATCCCCGGAGGTTGGCCGCGGCCAGTTCCAGACCGGCATCCTCATGCATCTCCAGGCAGCGGGCCGACTGCAGAAAGGTGCCGCCCCGCTGAATGGTGTTACTGACCGAGTGGCTGACCATCTTGTCGTAATGACGGTCAATCAACCCCTGGTAACCCTTCTGGATTCCAATCACATCGATTCCATGACCGAGCCCGTAACGGACAACGGCACGGATGGCGGCGTTCATACCGGAACAATCGCCCCCACTGGTCAAAACAGCCATTCGTTTCATCGAACTCTCCTGTCGGAAAAACGTTCAGGTCACAAGTATGGCCGAGAACCCGCCCATGTCAAAGTTGGATACACCGAGCCATCCATTGTCTGATGGCAACGGCCTTCCGTGGCCTTATGCCATAATCGCTGCGGCGAGACGCGACTCGCCTCCGCTCGCAAAAAGGGGCCCTGATCGCCCCCTTTTTGGTTCGGCCATCCCTGGCCGAAATTGGATTGAAATGGGTTTGTCCGTCAGGAAACGGGGGAGGGGGTCGACCTTTTGGTTGCCGGTCGATATACTATTTAAAAAATCACCGATTCCTCATTGGAGTTTGAAACCATGAACTATATTCGTACCTTAGCTGTACTGCTGATCTTTCTCACAATTCCCGGATCGGTTCTTGGGAGCAGGCTGGAGGACAAGGTCCGTCAACACCAGTTTCCTAACGGCCTGACGCTCCTGGTGATGGAACGTCCTGAATCGCCCACCGTCGATGCTTACGTGACCCTCGGGGTGGGCTCGGTTCATGAAAACAGCAAAAACAGGGGCGTGGCCCATCTGCTGGAACATATGCTGTTCAAAGGAACCAAGACCGTCGGCACCAAGGACTATGCCAAGGAAAAGCCTCTTCTGGATCGAATTGAGGCGGTAGGCAGTCAGATCGACCGACTCAAACACCGACCGACCGCTTCCGAACCGATTCTGCATGAGCTTCGTTCCGAACTGAAGGCCCTGCAGAAGGAGCACCAGAAGCTGGTGGTGAAGGACGAATTTTCCAAGATTTACTCCCGAAACGGTGGTGTCGGTTTTAACGCCTTTACCAGTCGCGATCTGACCACCTATCTGGTTTCCCTGCCGTCCAATAAGCTGGAGCTCTGGGCTACCCTGGAGTCGGACCGGATGCGGAACCCGGTGCTGCGGGAGTTTTACACCGAGCGGGAAGTCGTCCACGAAGAGCGTCGCCGTTCTTACGAGACCAACCCCGGTGGGCTGATGTTCGAGCAGCTTCTGGCCACCGCTTTTACCATGCATCCCTACCGGAACCCGATTATCGGCTGGCATTCCGATATCGATCATCTGACCCTCGAAGAGACCCGGAAGTTTCTCAAGGACTACTACGCGCCGAGGAATACGGTCATTGCTCTGGTGGGTGATGTGGGCTTCGAAGAGGCCGTGGCTTTGATCGATCGACATTTCAGTGATATTGCGCCAGGGATTCCGGTCCCACCGGTGGAGGAGCGGGAGCCACCCCAGAAGGGAGAACGGCGCCTGCATATCACCTTCGACGCCCAGCCCCGGCTGATGATGGCCTTCCATAAACCGACCCTGCCGGAACGGGACGATTACGTCTTCGATCTGATCAATATGTTGCTTTCCTCCGGTCGCAGTTCCCGTCTTTATCGCTCTCTGGTCCTCGAACAGGGGATCGCCTCCTCGGTGCAGACTTATGTGACCCCCGGATCCCGCTACAACAACCTGTTTGTCGTCAGCGCGACCCCAAGGCACCCGCACAGCCTGGAAACCCTGGAAAAAGCGCTGCTGGAGGAGCTTGATAAACTGGCCAACGGACGGGTCAATCCGAAGGAGCTGACCCGGGTTCGAAACCAGCTGGCGACCGATCAGCTCCGGCGGTTGCGGAGCAATAAAGGTCTGGCGCAGATGCTGACCTACTTCCAATCGGTTGCCGGGGATTGGCGCTACCTGGCCTCCTATCAGGAGGCCATCGCCGATATCGGCCCCGAGGAGATCCAACAGGTAGCCCGCAAGTATCTGGTACCGACCAACAGGACGGTGCTGACTCTGTCGAAGGAGGAGAAAGACTCATGACCCGCATCTGGATAACCGGTCTTCTGGCGGGATTTTGCCTCGTGTTGTCGTCCTGCGCCTCCACTTCGGTCCCCTACCCGGAACGCATGGTTTTTCCGGCGCTCGACTTTGAATATCCCCAGGTCGACCAGGTGGTGCTCCCTTCCGGTGATCGCCTGTATCTGAGACAGAACAACGAGCTCCCACTGGTGGAGTTGACCCTGATGATCCCGGGAGGGTCCATCGACGACCCCGCCGGTCAGGAAGGCTTTCTCAGTCTGCTTTCTGCCGCCCTGCGAAGCGGTGGTACCCGCAACCTGGGCCCGGCCACTCTGGATCAGACTCTGGAACAGATGGCGGCAGAACTGTCCATCATCCCCGATACCTATTACCTCAAAGTTCGGATGTCTTTACGGGCCGAAGATCTGGAGCGGGGGGTTGAAATCCTCGGCAACCTCCTGAAAACCCCCGGCTATGAACCGTCGCGGCTGGAAACGGCACGCAGCCAGATGCTGGAGGGGGTTCGGCGTCGCAATGACGATCCCGGCTCCATTGCCGGCCGACTGCTGGAACGCTCTGTCTATGGAGACCATCCCCTGGGACGCT
>JANQIN010000226.1 GCA_028282145.1 Thermodesulfobacteriota bacterium
GACTTCAAGAAGATCGGACGGAACTTCCAGGATCAGTCGTTCCGGAGGGAAACCGGTCCGCTTCAGGATCTGCTCGATCTGCGTGACTCCATCGGTAGAGCGAAGTTGGGCAGCGCTGAGATTGACCGCGAGCTGAAGATGCGTCGATATCCGGCTCTTCCATTGCAGAAGCTGGCTGCAGGCCTTCTCCAGAATCGATTCGCCCAGGGCGGCTCTCAGCCCGGCCTCTTCTGCCAGGGGAAGAAAGGCCGATGGCTGCATTAATCCTCGTTCCGGGTGATGCCAGCAGGCCAGGGCCTCGACCGTTGCGATCCGGCCAGTCGCTATTTCCACCTGGGGGTGGAAATAGAGGGTCAGATTGTCCTCTTTCATGGCCGCCTTCAGGTCGCTGATCAAGCGCTGCTCCCGGCTCAGCCGATCGCTCCAGGCCGTGTTGAAGAAAGCAAAAGGATTCTTTTTGGTCGCCTGGGCCTTTAACAGGGCCGAGTCGGCCTTATCCAGCATCTGGTCAGGATCCAGAGCATCCTCGGGATAAAAGGCGATTCCAATATGGCCCAGGATACCGATCCTTTTTTGTCCTCGTTGCAAAGGTTTAAACAGGACTTTGGCCAGGTTGCCGGCCACAAGGTGACTGTCTTTGGCCGCCTGGGGATCATCCATGGCGACCACAAAATCCGCCCCCTCAAGGCGTCCGATCGGGTCGGATTCACGCACCCCCATACTCAGGCGGGTGCCAAGTTCCCGGAGGACACTGTTCCTGGCCTGGCGATTGATCTTTTCCGAAGGGCCACTCATCCCCTCAATGCGAATTCGAAACAGGACCACCCGCTGGGAATGACGTTTGGCGCGTTTCAGAAGGCCGCGAAGATGACTGACGAAGTGCTCTTTGTTGGGAAGACCGGTGAGCCGATCGAAATGGGCTTCCTGTTCAAGGCGCTGGTAGGAGTCCAACAGATCCCGGTACCGTTCCTCCTGCTGTTGACTGTCAAACTGAAGCTCCTCCTGGCCACGAAGCAGGCTGCTTCGTTCCCGCTCCCTATGGGAGAGAGCCCTGGAAAGAAGGACGATTCCCCGGAAAAGTATCAGAAGCCCCGCAATTCGCAGGGCAGTAAGGATGGGCAACAGGGGATCAACAACAGCCGTAGAGAAGTCCCCTTTCTGGGCCAGAAAGGCAAGGCTTACCTCCAGCAACCAGATGAAGAAGGCCAATATCGTCCAGCCCCTTCCAGTAAAAGAGCGGCCGGATGAGACTGTCATTCGCCAGGTCCAGAGCAGGACAAGCAGGGTAACGACCAGAAGAAGACCGTCGAAAAGTAAACCAAGTGTCATTGCATCCTCCCGGGTAACAGCATATCGTCTTGCGACCAACAGTCCAGCCGATGAGGTTCTCGCACGGTGCTTTGCTGGCGGTCAAACTCCCGGACTCGGTCGCCCATGCTGGCGGGCGTATTCATACATGACAATCGAAGCGGCTATGCTGACGTTCAGTGATTCAATCTGGCCGTACTGTTGAATCGACAACGGTTGAACTTCCGGGAAATCCCGCGGTTCAAAGCTGAACCCCCATTCCTCATGGCCAAAAACAAAGGCGCATTTTTCCGGCAGGTCCAAAGAACCCAATCTCTCTGGGGCCTGTGGATCCATACGGTAGATTCGGTAGCCTCGTTCCCGGAGTTCGGAGTAGCAGCTTTCAAAGCCGTTATGGAAGCGGGCCGGGACCTTTCGGAAGCTCCCCTTGGCGGGGGCCGGGTCAAAGGTGCCCACGTTGATCAGGTGGATTTCGGCGACTCCGAACGCCTCGGCACTGCGAAAGATTTTGGGCACATTAAAGCCGGCCTTGAGGGAATCCAGTACAATAATAAAAAGGTTGGGCCCGGGTTGGGCCATGACATTTCGTAAACGCTCTTTTTCGTAGCGACGCTCAATGTCCTTTTGACGGTTTTTTCGGCTGGCACTCGACATTCAGACTCCATCCTGCTGAAATGACTACAAGATTGCAGGTGTCCGTCCTCAAGTCAAGCCGAAGGCCCTATTGAACCAGGAGGCAGGGATGTCGGAACTGATGAAAGTACTTGTACCCGGTTTGGCGGTTGTCGTTGTGGCCGGGGTGCTCGGATATGTCTATCTTCAGAACAAGCGTGGCTCCCTGACACTTCAGCTCCCTTCCACGGTCCTGCCCGGTGGGACTGTCAGTGGTTCAGTGGAACTTCTGGTCAAACAATCCGTTGAGGAAGGAAGACTGGTTGTCGGTCTGATCGGAGAGGAGATCACCGTCACCGACCGCGGGGACCGTGAATACGAAGGAACGCGGGAGTTTTTCCGACAGGAGCTTTCGCTGGAGGGGCCCCGTTCCTTCCTGTCGGGAGAGCCGGTCGGCCGGCCTTTTTCGTTTGAGTTGCCCTCGGAAGATCAATGGGAAATCACGGTGGATCTGACCGAAGTGGAATGGCGTATAGAGGCACGTTTCGAAACCCGGGGTATCGATCTTTTTGCGCGACAGGTTTTGAACGTAAGTTCTCAGGGCGATCGGTAATCCCAGGAACGTTCCAGACGATGCAGCAAAAGGCTGCAACTGAAGGTAAGAACAAAGTAGAGCAGGGTCACGACGATCCAGGTTTCCAGGGCCATGTAGGTTGCCGCCATCAACTCCATCCCTTTGAAGGTCAACTCCTGAATCGAAATCACTGAAACGATGGCAGAATCCTTGATGGTACTGATAAATTGGCCGGCCAGTGCCGGGAGGGTTCTTCTGAATGCCTGAGGCAGGATCACGTGAATCAACTGTTGGGTCCGGGTCAGGCCCAGCGCTGCAGCTCCTTCCCATTGATCCGTTTCAATCGATTCGATCCCTGCCCGGACGATTTCGGTGATATAAGCCCCTTCAAGCACCGCGAGAGTGAAAACGCCGGAGATAAAATTGGGGAACAGTGACGGCTCGGCAAACAGCCAACGCATCCATTTCGCGGTTTCCGGGGAGGGATTCTCCGCCAGTTGCGGTACTCCGATCAGGGGCAGAAACTGGTCGCTGAGAAAGAAATAGACAATGTAGATCAACACCAGTGGGGGCAGTGGGCGCACCAGGCCGACATAGGCTTGGGCCAGCAGCCTCAGGAAAGGTCGTCTGCTGATTCGAGCCAGACCGAACCCGACACCGATCAGGATAGCAAGAAAGGTCGACCAGATACTGAGACGGATGGTGGTCAGAAGACCTTCGATCAGAAGATTGGCCACCCAGGTCCCGCTTTCATCCTGCCGGAAAAGATATTGGGGAACGGCTTTCCAGTTCCAGGTGTATTCCAGCCCGGTATGGATGCGCCATCCCAGCCAGATCAGGCCGGCGGCCAAGCAGAGGAGCAGGCCGCCGTCCAGCCAGCTGAAGCGGCGACCTGTATGATGATTCAATGGGTAGGACACCTCGGATTTACTGAATCTGGCTTTCCCAATCCCGGCCGCCAAACCAGTAATTATGGCGTTCCTGCAACCATCCTTCCAGAGTCGCGATACGAATCCAGCTGTTGAAATAGTTGAGGCTGTCTATATCGCCTTTGCGCAGAGCAAAGCCGATCGGCTCTTTGGTGAAGGTGTCCTTGAACGGCAGAAACAGTTTGTTTTTATTTTTATAGGCCAGAAAGGCCGGTGTCGGAGCGGAGGAAACAAAGGCGTGAGCCCGACCGTTCAGCACCTCTTGCACCGCTTGGGCTTCGTCATCAAACATACGGTGTTGTGCCTTGGGGAGGAACTTTTTGGCCGCAGATGCTGCCGAGGTCCCCAGGCGACTGGCGATGACGATGCCGGGTTTGTTGAAATCGTTGAGAGAATCGAACCCCTTGGCTTTGTCGCTGTTGGCAACGATTGACACGCCGCTGTAATCGTAAGGGATGCTGAAGTTGACTTTGATGTTACGGTCAGGGCGAATTCCCATCCCGCCGATAATGACGTCAAACTTGCCGGTGAGGAGTGCCGGGATGATACCGGACCACTGGGTGGGGACAAACTCAACCTTGACCCCCATGTCTTTGGCCAGTCGACGGGCCACATCGACCTCGAATCCGACAAGTTTGCCGGTTTTGTCCCGCATCACCCAGGGAACGAATTCCGAAACACCGACCCGCAGGGTCCCGCGTTCCAGCACCTGATCCAGGAGCGACTTCTCGGCCGCATAGCTGTTGGCCCCTAACAGCAGGGCGATCAAGAGAACTCCGACAATTCGAATTGCTTTCATGGTTTCCTCCGTATCCGTTTTATTCAGGCTGAATCGAGGCGAACTTCCAGCAGTCGCACCAGGCCAGCCAGGGTAAGGTTCAAGAAAAGATAAATCGCTGCAACCGTCAGCCAGATCTCGAACGTGAGAAAGGTCTCTGAAACAATGGCTCTCGCCTGCATCGAAAGATCGTAAATGGCGACAGTCGATACCAGGGCCGAATCTTTGACCAATGAAATCGCTTGCCCCATCAGAGGTGGTGTCATCCGCCGGATCGCCTGAGGCAGTACGATATGCTGGTACGTCTGTCGCAGGTTCATACCGCAGGCGAGAGAGGCCTCCCACTGCCCTTTATCGATAGAGAGAATTCCCGCACGGATAATCTCGGAGGCGTAGGCTCCTTCGAACAAAGCCAATGCCAGGACTGCCGCTGTAAATCGTTCCATGCCGAGGATGGGTGCCAGAACGAAATAGATAAAGAAGAGCTGGATCAGCAGCGGGGTATTTCGAATGACCTCAAGATAGGTCCTGGAAATGGCTCTGCCGATGGTTGAAGAAGAGAGGCGAAGAAGGGCCGCGGCCAGGCCGAAAAGAAGGGCCAGAACCAGACTCCAGGCAACGATCTCCAGGGTCAGGCCCAACCCCTGCAACAACGGGCCGGCATGCCATACACCTTCATCCTCGATGACCAGATACCGGGGAAGGCGATACCAGTTCCAGCGGTACCCTTGGGAGGTGGCCCCCTGCCAGGAAAGCCATCCCAGGAGGCCGAGAAGGGCCCCTACCTGCAGCAGCCCTGCCACCCATTCCCGTCGGGTATTTAAAGGGCTCAGGCTCATTTCCGACTCAAGCTGTCTCGCCTCCCCGACGGGTTTTCAGGTACTGAAGCCCTTTTTTGGCCAGGATAGGAAAGACGCCGAGCAGAACAAAAGAGAGGATCAATCCCGGGGAGAGAATGCCGGAGGCCGATTCGAGTTTGCCCAACTGGGTGCCTGCATTGACGAAAACGGCTGTGCCAGGAAGCATTCCGACCTGACTGACCCAGAAAAAGGTGCGGGCCGGCAGGGTGGTCAAGCCCATCAGGAGGTTAATGACAAAGAAAGGAAAGATCGGTACCAGACGCAGAGAGAACAGGTAAAAAGCGCCATCTTTCTCCACACCTTCGTTCATCGTTTTTAATTTGTCACCATATTTCTCCTGCAGGCTGGTCCCCAGCAGGAAACGGGAAACCAGAAAGGCCCCGGTGGCACCAATGGTGCTGGCAAAGGAAACCACCAGCAAAGCGACCCAGAAGCCGAACAGGGCACCGCCCAGCAAGGTCAGGATGGCCGCTCCCGGTAACGACAGGGCTGTTACGACGACATAGATCACAAAGTAAACGCCCAGCGCAAGAAAGCGGTTGTCGACGTAGAACTCTTTAAAGCTGGCCTGTTGGGACTGGATATATTCAAAACTCAAATAGGCTTTGAGGTCGAAAATAAAAAAGGCGCCGATGAGGAGACCGATAACGGCCAGAAGGATGATTTTTCCCGCGTACTGTTTCATAGCACTGCAACCTTTCATTGAATGGAAATTTCATTAAAATTTAGGGGGTCTAGCGGTATTTGTCAAACGACCTTCAAGGGAAAACCTGTTAAGATATCCCAAGGGTTTGTTCTTGTAACGGGACGACTTAGCAATCGCCAGGTAGACGATTCGTGTCCAAGACGACATCTCTTCATGCTGCCCTTGATTTCAGTCTGGATGCCCTTTTCGAGTGGGTACGCCAGACACGTCAAGTCGATCTTTGCAGTTACGATTCGGACTTTGCCCTGCGCCAGATTTGTCAGCGGCTGGAGGAGTTGTCTCTGGGCGCCCTGTCGGATTATCTGTCTTTTCTGAAAAACGATCCCAATGAAGTGGAACGGCTCATTACTCGGATGGGCGTCGGCTATACCCGTTTTTTTC
This sequence comes from Thermodesulfobacteriota bacterium, assembly GCA_028282145.1. Classification (GTDB taxonomy): domain Bacteria; phylum Desulfobacterota; class Desulfuromonadia; order Desulfuromonadales; family Geopsychrobacteraceae; genus JANQIN01. The sequence continues at coordinate 6,149 of JANQIN010000226.1, forward strand.
GAAACGCTCTCGTTTTTGAAACACTCCGTTGCCGGATCCTTCCTTCTTTGCTGCAAGAGCGCCCCCTCCTTAAAAGAGATGGGCTCCGTCTATGGAGTGCCGGCTGCGCAACAGGCGAGGAGCCTTATTCTCTGGCCATTCTGATCCTGGAACTGATGCGGTGTGACCCATCGCTTTCCCCGGCCCGAATCTTTGCTACGGATATCGACGAAACAATGCTGGAGCATGCACGCAGAGGTGTGTACTCTCCCAGCCGACTTGCTTCGACACACCTGGCCTGGGTGGAGCGTTACTTCCTTGCGGAGGAAAGAGAGTTTCGCGTTCGCGAGGAGGTCAAATCTCTGGTCGATTTTTCCTCTGAGGACCTCGCCAGGAAAAGCACCCTGGCACCGGCGGCAAGTATCTTTGGTGAGTTTGAACTTATTCTCTGTCGCAATATTCTTATCTATCTGAAACCGGCCCAGCAGACAAAGATCATTCAGAAGTTGTCGAGAGCGCTGGCTCCAGGCGGCTACCTTGTGCTGGGGCGGACGGAGGAGATTCCCGAGCCGGTGCTGCCCTTGCTGCACGTGATTTCGCCGGACCTCAGGATCTACCGAAGGACCTGATGCGGATGATGGGTGTGATGTGCCACGGTATGAGAGGAGAGGGTTCATGAACTGGTTGGAAAAGCTGACAATCCGAAACCGCTTGATTTCGGCTTCTGCGATCCTGGGGATATTGTTTCTTGTCTTTGGTGTCTTTTCGCTTTTGGGAATGGAGCGACTGGGGACCTTGACCAGCTTGCTGTACCAGCATCCGCTACAGGTCTCCAATGCTGCCCAGCGCGCCAATACAGGCATCATCAAGATGCACCGGAGCATGAAAGATGTCACCCTCGCCAGGACCCACACCGAAGTCATGAGCGCAATGCAGGATTTGAAGGAAGAAGAGGGGGTGGTTCTGCAGAACCTGGGGATTGTTGCTCAGCAGATTCTCGGAAAGGAAGGACGTCAGCTTGAACGGGAGGCGCGAGATCTCTTTCTTTCCTGGCGACCTATCCGGGAAGACGTATTGCATCTGGTGGATGAAGGGAAGACCGCGGAGGCTGCTCTGATCACCAAAGGAAGGGGAGCGGACCATGTGGCCAAGCTCGAACGAAAGATGCTGGACTTGAATGCCTATGCGCGGAATAAGGCCGATGGATTTATGGCCAATGCCGTGGATGTGCGGCAGACAACCCGTTGGGCAACCGTGGCTGCTATCGGTGTTCTTTTTATTTCGGCTGCCCTGGTAACCTTGATACTGGCCAATAGCATTCTCTCCGCACTCAATCGCCTTCGGGGTACCATGGCCGATATTTCGGCCACGGGAAAGCTACGCTTTGCCGACACCGAAGGCCGCCATGAAATTTCCGACATGGCCCACCATTTCAACACCCTGGTAAAGACGCTGCAGAGTCAACTCAATCATCGGGAGGGGTTGAATCGGCTTAACCGTGAAGTGACCGCATTGGAAGACCGGGACAATTTGGCCGATCTGGCTCTCAGTATTGTTGCCCGGCAGATCGAAGGCTGTGCAGGTGCTCTCTATCTCCTCAATGATGAGGGAGATACCTGCCGACTGAAAGCCGGTTATGCCCTGGTCGAGCGCAAGCTTTTCAGCACCTGTTACCGGCTGGGCGAAGGATTGGTGGGGCAGGTCGCCAAAGAAGGGAAGCCGATCCTGCTGACAAAGGTCTCGGGAGAGGATGCGCTTGGCGCGAGTGGGACGGTCAGTGAGAAGGTCGCCGCTCTTTATGCAGTGCCGCTCCAGCACGACAATATCCTGATGGGGGTTCTGGAGGTCGCATCCTTTCATCCGTTGAAGGAAGATACGCTGGCCTATCTGAACGATGCTGCGGATGTTGTTGCGACCCTGCTCAGCAATCACCAGAAAGAAGCGCGTATTCGACACCTGTTGGCTGAGACCCAGCAGGCCAATGCACTGCTGGAACTTCGGGGGCGGGAGGTTGAAAATGCCAACTCCCAGCTCACCGGGGCCAATAAAGAACTGACAGCCCAGGCGCAGGAGCTTGCCACCCAGTCGGAGGAGTTGCGAGCCCAGAAGAAGGAATTGGAACGGCAGCGAAGCCGCATTGCTGAAACCGATCGTTTAAAATCCGAATTCCTGTCGAATATGAGCCATGAGCTGCGTACCCCGTTGAACAGTATTCTGGCTCTGTCGCAACTCATGCTGTCTCGCGGAAAAGGGGTTGAGTCCGAGAAAGAAGTCGAATACCTGGGCGTCATTGAGAGAAACGGCCGACGCCTACTGGCGCTGATCAACGATATTCTGGATCTGTCCAAGATTGAAGCAGGTCGCATGGAACTCTCTCTGGGGCATGTTCAGGTGAACGACCTGGTTCAGGAGATGATACAGACGGTGACACCTTTGGCAGAAGAAAAAGGTCTGGTGCTTCAGGTGGATGTGGCCCCGGATATCGAGCTTGTCACCGATGGTGAGAAGCTGAGGCAGATCCTTCTCAATTTGCTGTCCAATGCTGTCAAATTCACCGATGAGGGGTCGGTTCGATGCGAGGTGGGCAATGATGGGGCCCGCGTGAGCTTTGCCGTGAAGGACACGGGCATTGGAATTCCTGCTGCGGCCATCCCCCATATTTTCGACCACTTTCATCAGGTCGATGGTGCAACCACGCGGCGGCACGATGGAACCGGGTTGGGACTGGCCATCTGTCAGAAACTGACTTTGCTGATGGAAGGCGAGATTCAGGTGTTTTCGCAGGAGGGGCAGGGAAGCACATTTACATTGAACGTCCCTCTCCGGATCGACGAAAGCAGACCTGCTGTTCGGGAGAATCGTGTATCCCAACGAGGAAACGGGGCCCTGCAACGCCCCCTTGCTCCTTGCCTGGGTGCGAAGGTCCTTATTGTGGACGACGAAGAAGAGGCGCGAGGGGTTCTGCGTCAGTTCCTGGAAGGGGCCGGTTACCAGGTGTTCTCGGCCGAAGACGGGCGGCAGGCTCTGGAGATGGTTCATCAGATTGAACCGGACTGTATCACCTTGGATATCCTGATGCCCGAAATGGACGGCTGGGAGGTACTGCGTCGGCTGAAATCGGAAGAGAAGACCGCGAATATACCCGTGGTGATTGTTTCACTGAGCGATGATCAGGCGACCGGTTTTGCACTGGGGGCCTCCGATTATCTTCTCAAACCGATCGACCGGAATCTGCTCCTGAAAACCCTGAGCCAATTGGCACAACGGCATCGGATTCAACGTCTCCTGGTCGTGGACGATGACCCCGTGGTGCGGGAGCACCTGACGGTTCTCCTGTCCGAGCTGGACTATGCCGTTGAAACGGTCCCGGGCGGCAAAGAGGCCCTGGCTCGATTAGGGACCTTTGATTACGATGCCGTTGTCCTGGATCTGATGATGCCGGAAGTCGACGGATTTGCGGTGATTGAGCAGATGCGCAAGACCCCCCGGACGACCGATCTTCCCATTGTTGTCCTGACCGCCAAGGACCTTTCCGGGTCCGAACAGACTCTGTTGAAAAGGGACGTTCATCGGGTCATCGGAAAGGGGCAGATGGAACGACAGGTTCTTCTGGAGCAGTTGGACCAGACACTTCGGTCCATTCTCCCCCCTGGGGACCGAAAAGGCATACTGGTCGTGGAGGATAATGAGGTCGCACAATTACAGATTCAGGGCGCACTGGCTTCAGCAGGATTCAAGGTCCATCTTGCCTGTGATGGGGAAGAGGCCCTGGAAACCATGGGGAGCAGGCTTCCCGACGGGATGGTCGTTGACTTGATGATGCCGGGAATGGACGGGTTTGAATTGATTTCCCGAGTTCGCCAATGGGAGGGCGGGCAGCGGTTGCCGATCCTGGTTCTGACGGCCAAAGAGCTGACCCGGGACGATCGGGATCGTCTGGAACGACAGAATGTGACCCATCTGGTTCAAAAAGGAAGTGTCAACCGCCAGCAGCTTTTATGGTCGGTTCAGAGCTTGTTCGATCACAGGCCAACGACCTCGCCTGCCGGTTCTTTTGGCCAGCGAATCCTGATCGTTGAGGATAACCCGGACAATCGGTTGACTCTGGAGGCGCTTCTGGAGGAAAAGTCTTATTCTTTTCTTACCCTGGCCGAAGGGAAGGAGGTTCTTTCCTGTGCCCGGGAGTATAAACCGGGAATCATCCTGATGGATATGCAGCTTCCCGACATCGATGGACTGCAACTGACGGCTCAATTAAAAGCAGAGGATGAACTGAACACTATCCCGGTGGTTGCTCTGACAGCAAAGGCGATGCAGGGCGATCGGGAGATGTTTCTGAGTCAGGGCTGCGATGATTACCTGTCCAAACCTCTCGACCCGCAAATGTTGTACGATACCCTGGAGCGCTGGTTGGGGTAGTACTCCTTCGAATGTGGGTGACGGTAGGGTCGTGACAGGCTTGCAGTGACCCCTGAGGTATCTGTCGGCCGGATGTGTGAGAAATTTGGTGACATTGCACATCGTAAACGAAGAAATAAGGCTGTTTGCATTTCAGTGGGGGAATTGGGGGAAGGCTCTATGCCGCTGTTTTTGAAATTCAGGTGGAGGTAACGATGGTTCCTGATGCCCTGCTTGTCGTAGATGACAATGCCGACAACCTCTTTATTCTGACACAGGTTGTCGAGGAGCTTGTGCCCGAGTGCAACTGCATAACAACCCAAAGCCCGTTGGAGGCTCTGGAGATTGCCAGGAACCAGCCTTTATTGGGAGCACTGATTGATGTCCAGATGCCGGAGATGGATGGAATTGAGCTCTGCCGGAACCTCAAAGACGATCCCCTCGCGGGGAATTTCCCCCTGATCCTGATCACAGCGCACCACTCGACCTCTTCCCGAAAGGCCGAGGGGCTTGAAGCCGGGGCCGATGATTTTATTACCCGGCCCATCGACAATATAGAGCTGGCCGCACGCCTAAAGGTCATGCTGCGAATTCGAGCCGCGGAGATGGCGCTACAGCGGGAACTGGATCTGGGGAGGACCCGTGTAGCTCTGTCGACAGCTATGTTAGAGGGCGCCGATCTCCAGACCCTCTCCCAGAAACTCCTGATGGCAATCCAGCGTCTGACGAAAAGCCGCCATGGCTACGTGGCAGGATACGAGGAACGGGGGGGGGAAGTCTGGATCAAGGCGGGGACAGGCCTGGCCGGTCGGCTGAGTGACGAAAACCTTTCGGGTGAAGCTCTGCGAGCTCTCTTAAATTTAAAGGAACCTCTGATAACAGAAGGTCCGGATACCAATCCTCTGCACGCGTTGTTCTCTGATCTTCCCGATGCAGAAAGATTTCTTTCCATCCCTTTGAAAGATGGACAACGGATACTCGGTCAGGTCGCTGTAGCGGGAGGTCTCTCCCCCTACTCGGAAAAGTTGCTTCAGGGGTTGTTGCCCCTGGTAGAAGTCCTGGAACAGGCATTCTACCGGTACAGGCAGAAAGAAAAAAGCGAGCGGCTGAAGACCCTGCTGCAGGAAAAGATCAAGATGGAGGCCCTCGGGACTCTCGCCGGTGGAATTGCCCATGATTTTAATAATATCCTGTTGGCAATCTCCGGCTATTCCGAATTGATCATGGCACAACAGGCGCCGAACAGCGAATGCCTGGACTATCTGGAAGAGGTGTTCCATGGTGTCGAACGTGCCACGACTCTGGTTGACCAGATTCTGGCTTATGGACGTCCGAAGCTGGCCAAACGGGAGGTCGTTGAAGTGAGATCCCTGGTCGAAGAGGCCCTTGGCCTTCTCCGGCCAAGTTTTCCCTCCTCCATCCAGATCCAGACCCGGTTGGGTAACCAGGAGCTTTACGTGCTCGGGGATGCCTCCCAGTTACATCAGGTCATCGTCAATCTGGGAACCAACGCCTTTCAGGCGATGGAAGAGAAAGGGGATCTGCTGGAGATCTCGCTGGAGATTGTGGAAGGCCGTCGGGAAGCCGATGTGCCGGGCGATCTGAACGCCGATAAGGATCACCTCTGTTTGAAAATTCGGGACAATGGTTGTGGAATCTCCGATCGGGTCCGAGAGCGACTGTTCGATCCCTATTTTACGACCAAAGCGCTTGGGAAAGGTTCCGGCCTCGGCCTGGCTGTTGTTCAGGGGATCGTCAAAGAGCATGCCGGACTGGTTCAGGTGAAGTCGGTGGAAGGTGAGGGGGCCTGTTTTGAACTTTTTCTGCCCCTGACGAACCCTCCTGACGTTTCCCCTTGGAAAGAAGCAACTTCCTCAGCGCGAGGCGGAGAGCATATCCTATTGGTTGATGACGAAGCAGCTCTTGTCCGCATGTGGCGATTGACATTGGAAAGACGGGGTTTTCAGGTCACGCCTTTTTCCAGCAGCCGGGAGGCCAGAGAGCATCTCAGTCGCCCGGATACCTGTTTTGATCTTTTATTAACCGACCAGACCATGCCGGAGTTTTCAGGGTTGGAACTTGCCCAGATTGTGCAGGAGTTTCACCCGGGTAAACCGGTTGTGATTATAACCGGTTACAGTAAGAATCTGACGCCTGAGAACCTTGCCGATGCCGGCGTCACAGAAGTAGTACGCAAGCCGATTTCAGGCCAGCGACTGGCAGGGGTTCTACGAAGGGTGTTGGACAAAAGGGTTTGATAAGTAGGGGTATGGAAAAAACGGCGGTCGTGCCTGATAACAAGCGACCGCCGTTCTGTTTTCACAAACCGGGTCTTTCGGTCCTTCTACTCCTCGCTGTAGTCGATCGCGTGGACCGGGCAGGCAGGGATACAGATTCCGTCAAGATCGCAAAGGCTCAGGTCGATGATCGCGAGACCGTCTTCCATTCGTATAGCGTTCACCGGGCAGACATCCACACACAGGCCGCATCCGGTGCAGGTTTCTTCATCCACAAGCAGTTTCATGCACACTGTTCCTTTCCAGCAGACTTGGGTGAGGACGGCAGTATAGCCCATTCCTCGAATCGGGTCATCCCCCGATTTAGAATCCTCAATTCTGCTGGAAATCCCGTATGCGATTGTGTGCTGATGGGTTAGGCCGCGTGAGTTTCATCCCAGAAATGTCGTGAAGATTCACGAATGGCGTCCGACCGGCTGATACCCATGTCTTTGAGCGCTCTTTCGTCCAGCTCACGAAGTTCCCGACGTTGGGCACTGACAGCGGACCAGTGGCGGACCTTCGTCCACAGGTGGCGAAGCCAGCGGGCCAGAAAAGAGTGGTCGGGAAAGTGATAGGTCGGAAGTGCATCGTTTCGCATGGTAGCCTCCACGAACAAGGTCGGTTTAGCGTAAGTATGCCCGCCAGCAAGGAATAAGTGAAATGAATTTAAATAATGTGAACGATAAGGTATTCTTATGATGTGAATGAAAAATAGGAGACCTGACAGGAGGTTGTATGGAACTCTCTCTCGACCTGTTGCGCAGCTTCGTTGCGATTGTGGATTGCAATAGCTTTACCCGAGCTGCGGAACAGTTGTTCCGGACCCAGGCGGCGATCAGCCAGCAGATAAAAAAATTGGAAGAACAGGTTGGCAAGCCTCTGTTGATACGGGATAAACGGTCGATCCGGCCGACGGCCGAAGGGGAGTCTCTTTTGGCCTATGCTCGACAGATTCTGCATCTGGAGGAAGAAGCTCTTTCGGCCCTGACCGCACCGGAGATCACCGGGCGTATCCGTCTGGGAATCCCGGACGATTTTGCTCCGCGATTTCTTCCGGGGATCATGGCCCGTTTTGTCCGGGCGTATCCACAGGTTCAACTGGAAATTCACTGCGATGAGACGGCCGGATTGAGACGTTTGCTGCAGAAGGACGAAGTCGACTTGGCGATCTGCACTTCGGTTCCCAATCCGGAAGACGGTCTTCTGCTACGGAAGGAGGAGGTTGTCTGGATCAGCTCCCAACGGCATAGGGTACATCAGGAGAATCCGGTTCCTCTGGCCTTGTTCGGTCCGCCCTGTGTGATTTACGAATGGGCGACCACGGCGCTGCACAAAGCCCAAAGGGCGTATCGGTTGCTTTTTCGCAGTGCCAGTGGTGCCGGAATTTACTCGGCGGCCCTGGCCGGGCTGGCCGTGACCGTAGCCTGCCGTAATACGGTACCCGAGCAAATGCGGATTCTCGGTGAAGAAGACGGGTTCCCGACGTTGCCCCGTTTGTCCCAGCTCCTGTTGCGGGGGCCGGGCAGCGAGAACGAGGCCGGAGAGGCTTTGGCCCAGGTAATCGTGGATGGTTTTCGCCAGCGCCGGGCGGGGGCACCGGCGGTGGTCCCGCCTATCCCAGTATCACGACCAATAGCTTGGTGAAGAGGATCATCCCGATCAGAGCAATCGGATAGACCGTCGCATAGGCGGCCGGAATGTAATGGGTCTCCGAACAGCTGCCGGCCGCAGCCAGCCCCGGTGTGCTGGTCATCGAGCCGGTGATGACCCCCATCATTCGCAGGAACGGCAGGCGCAGTACCAGACGACAGATCGGCACGGCCAGTATCAATGGGATCAGGGTAACCAATACCCCGGCCACAAAAAGGTCGATCCCTTGCTCGGTCAGGGTGGCGACGATGGTTGAACCGGTTTTGGTTCCTACGGTTGCCAGAAACAGCACCAGACCCAGCTCGCGAATAAAGGTATTGGCGGTGCTCGGAATCTCCCAGATAAACGGTCCGGTGCGGTAAAGAGCGCTCAAAAGCAGCCCGGACAACAGGACCCCTCCGGTGGTTCCCAGCGTGAACGTTCCACCAAAGGGGATGTAAAGCGGAACCTTGCCGATCAGGAAACCCAGCATCAGCCCGACAAAGATCGGCAGCAGATTGATGCTGTAGGTGGCCTTGATGTTGTTGCCGAAAATTTTGGCAATGTTCGAGAGCGCCTTCTGGTCTCCCACGGCATGAACCGTATCCCCCACATGCAGCCGACTGTTGGGCGTTGCTGGGAGATCGATACCGTTTCGCGTAATACGGGTAATCTGCACGTTGAACACCTCGCGGCAGTTCAACTGTCCAACCGTCATCCCGGCTACGGTACGTTTCGATACGACAATATCTTTTTTGGCCAGGACTCTTTCAAATTCAATTTCTGAATCGATCGGTTTCCCGAGGAAGAGTTCTGCCTGTTCCAGGTCCTGTTCGCGCCCTGCAACCCGCATGTGGTCCCCTTCCAGAAGAACCGTGTCTCCGCCGACGAGGATCGGTTCGGTGGCGCCTTGACGCAGTAGCCGGGTAATCACCACCGGCGCAATCTGTCCCAGATGAAGGTCCCGCACTTTCTTATTGAAGAGATTGGGGTTGGTTAATTCAATATGGTGAAACGTAAAGGGCGGATTGTTCTCCGACATCTCCCGGTTGAGTTTCTCCTCTTCGGCAGGAATCCGGATTCGCAGAACTTTAGGAAGAAGCTGAACAAAAAGAATCACCCCGGTGACACCAAAAAAATAAGTCAGACCGTAAGCGGCCGGCGCACTGGTGCTGCCCGCCGTCTCCACCGCGACGGCCAGACCGGGCGTGCTGGTGAGAGCCCCCGCGAACAAGCCGGCGGCGGTTCCGGCGTCAAAACCAAAGATCAGGGCGCATGCCAGGGTGGTCAGAAAGCCCAGGCCGATAATGCCCAGAGAGCCGAGAGCCAGCCGCAACCCCCGGCTGCGCAGGGTGTAAAGAAAGCCGGGGCCGGCTTGCAGACCGACCGAATAGATAAAGAGTACCAACCCCAGGGTCTGGAAATCCTTTGGTAGGGTAAGGCCGTAATGACCGAACGCCAGGGCGACAAAGATGATGCCCGAGGTCCCCAGGGAAAACGATTTGATGCTGATCTTTCCGAGGGCGGTACCCAGCAGGGTGATCAGTAGAAGTAAGAAGATATGATTGTGCAGAAGGTCCACAGTTGAGCTCGCGATTACGTCGGTTGTGGGACCCGAAGGGGATCAATCTGTTGAAGGCAGATCAAGCCAGAAACAGCTTCCTTCGCTGGTGGCCTCAACGCCCACCGCTCCCTGGTGCAATTCAATGATTCGTCGTACAGACGGCAGTCCAAGTCCGGTTCCCGGACGGCTTCCCGGAACCTGAAAATAGTCTTCAAAGATCCGTTTCTGATATTCCGCAGGGATTCCTTCACCGTCATCACAGACCTTAACACGAATGCGGTTCTCCCGGGAGGAAACCTGGATGCGGACCTCCTGTCGTGCATATTTCAATGCGTTGGTCAGATAGTTGGTGATGGCCCTGTGCAGCAGTGTCTCGTCCCCCAAAATTGTAGGAAGACTGGAAGTCTCCGAGGGGGCCCATTGATGGATGGAGGTGCCCTGGAAGAGCAAACTTTTCCCTTCCTCTTCAACCTGCCGGTGGACCCCAAGAACTGCTTCAAGGGTCAACTGTTCCAGATCGATCTGGCGTACCTGAAGTTCGACCTTGCCGTGTTTCAGCTGTCCATAAGCCAGAGCTGTTTCGATCTGGCTTTCTATCACGTCGGCGGACCGACGGATATCGCTGAGCAATTCATTGCAGGCATTATTACAGCTGTTGCGATTGAGCTGTTTTTCCAGCAGTTCGGTGCATCCCACCAGACTGGTGAGACTGTTTTTCAGGTCGTGAGTCAGGATGTGGTAGAAGCTTTCACGCTCCATCTCGATTTCGCGGAAATAAGCGCGCGACAGAAGGGCAATATCGTTGTGGTACAGGTGGTCAAGAGCCGCCGTGACCTGGGCCAGGCCGGTCGGGAAGCTCTTTCGGAGATAAGGGTAGGCCGCCTCTTCAAACAGGTGAAACGAAAGCACGATACCTTCGTATTCTCGCTGGGTGCGTGCCAGGTCGGCACCACGGGCTTCGATCCGGTCAAAATACGCCGTAAAATCCCCATCCGCCAAGGACAGCAGAAAGAGGTCGACGAGGGCATTGAAATCGTGTACCTCATTTTGAGAACCTCGGGTCGTGTGGTTGCGATCCCAGCGTTCTTTCCAGTCCTTGGCCAGTTCCGTCCGGTGAGCTATCAGGAGGCGAGCCGCCTGCAGAATATGCTCCCGTTCATGGGGTTTCAGTTGAACAATTTCGCGATTCACTCGTATCTGTCCGTTTAAAAGAAGTCTAACCTTTAATAGTATTTAATTTTCTAAGGTTAATTGCAAGTCAATTTTCTCCGGTCGGCGTGAAAACAGGGCCAGGCGAATACCAGTCATTTTAGTGGTTTGTTGCCAACCTGAAGATCCTGGGTTAAACTCTGACCGTCACGGTTTACTATTCAATCCCAGTCCGCAACCGGAGGCATGTATGAAGGTCTGTCTTGTCTATTGTTCCAAGTGCAACTTTGACCCCCGGGTAAACCATTTGGTGAATGCCATAGAGGAGCATTTTGGTTTCAAACCTGAATTGGTCCCTGTGGATGAACGTGGGCGGTTTGAAGTGACTGTGGACGATAAAGTTGTCCTGTCCAAGGCCGAGCTGGGACACCTGCCACGTGACAAAGAGGTGATTCCCGCTTTGAAACTTCTACTTTAAACCCGTTAATACGGGTTGCTGCACTCCAACCATTCGATATTCTATTGCAGGTCCGCATGGGTCACCTTTGTCGGTTGACCCACATCAAGGTCCGGCGGATCGGTTTGGCATAAGCTGAAAATAAAACAGTGTTTCTGTCTGCGATTCTTGCGATGACAATGAATGAAAGGGAAACTGGATGATCCGAATCAGGCGAGGATTGGATGTCCCCCTGGCGGGCCCACCTGTGCAGAAGATCGATGGTGGCCCCACGGTTCGCCGGGTGGCGGTCCTGGGCGAGGATTTTATCGGGATGAAACCCACCATGGAGGTTCAGGTGGGAGATCGGGTAAAGACGGGACAGCTGCTGTTCACCGACAAAAAAACGCCCGGCCTGCGATTCACCTCTCCCGGTTGCGGCACAGTTGTAGAGATCAACCGTGGTGAAAAGCGGGCGTTTCAGTCGGTGGTGATTGAACTGGATGGAGATGGCAGTGTCCGGTTTAACAGTTATACCCCGGACCAGTTGCCGTCTCTGCCGAGGGACGAAGTGGCCAACGCGTTGGTGGAGGCCGGGCTCTGGCCGTCCTTCCGTACTCGTCCCTACAGCAAGGTCCCCCGTATCGATGCCGTTCCTCATGCCATCTTCGTTACGGCGACCGATACTCACCCTCTCTGCGGGGATCCTAAAGTCGTTCTGGCTCATCGACAGGCGGAGTTCCGCCATGGCCTGCAGGCGATCCGCCGGTTGACGGAAGGCCCTGTTTTTCTCTGTGCCGCACCCGAGGCCGAGCTCCCGGAAGTAAGCGGCGTCCAGCGGCAGAATTTTTCCGGCCCTCATCCTGCCGGGCTGGTGGGAACCCATATCCATTTCCTTCGACCTGCGCATGCGGAAAATACCGTCTGGCACTTAGGGTATCAGGATGTCATTGCCATCGGTCATCTGTTGGTTCAGGGGGAGTTGCTGCTGGAGCGGATCGTTTCTCTGGCCGGACCGGGGGTGAAAAACCCGAGACTGGTTCGAACCCGCCTCGGAGTCTCTACCGAAGATCTGACTCGGGGCGAGATTGAGGAAGAGAATCTGCGGGTCGTATCCGGTTCGGCCCTGGCGGGTCGTGATGCTTCCGGGCCTGTCGCTTACCTGGGGCGGTACCATCAGCAAGTCACCGTTCTCCCTCAGGGAGGACATCGGTTGCTGTTCGGCTGGACCCAGCCCGGTGCGAATCACTACTCGATCAACCGCACCTTCCTTTCCCGCTACCTCCCGGCAAAGCTCTACCCCATTACAACGGCTCTCAGCGGAAGCCATCGGGCCATTGTCCCTATCGGCTCTTTTGAAAAGGTCATGCCGCTGGACCTCGAACCGGTCTATCTCCTGCGTGCCCTCGCCGGGGGTGACACCGATGAAGCACAGGCACTGGGTTGCCTGGAACTGGACGAGGAGGATCTGGCGTTGTGCACCTTTGTTTGCAATGGCAAGAACGATTACGGGCCGATGCTTCGGTCGGCTCTGACGACGATTGAGAAGGAGGGATAATGAGAGCTCTCCGAAATCTGCTGGATCAGTTGGAGCCCCAGTTCCAGAAGGGCGGCCGTTTTGAAAAATTTTATACTGCTTTCGAGGCGATCGATACCTTCCTCTATTCACCGGGAGATATCAGCCGTGGATCGGTGCATATACGGGATCATATTGATCTGAAACGGACCATGTGGACGGTGGTGCTGGCCCTGATGCCCTGTTATTTCATGGCTGTCTGGAATACCGGTTATCAGGCCAATCTGGCTCTGGCCAGTGCCGGGGCCACCGGGATCGAGGGATGGCGCGGCAGCTTGATGGCACTTCTGGGAGCCGGCTACGATCCCGGCAGTTTCGTGGACAACCTCCTGCATGGCCTGGTCTGGTTCGCTCCGGTCTGGATCGTCACCCATATGGCAGGTGGTTTCTGGGAAGGGCTGTTTGCGACGGTCCGCGGTCATGAGATCAACGAAGGATTTCTGGTCACCGGCTCCCTGATTCCGTTGATTCTTCCACCGACCATTCCCTTGTGGCAGGTCGCTATCGGAACCTCCTTCGGGGTGGTGATCGGTAAAGAAATCTTCGGAGGGACGGGACGAAACTTCATGAACCCCGCACTGACGGCCCGCGCTTTCCTCTATTTCGCCTACCCGGCACAGATTTCCGGCAATGCCGTCTGGGTCGCTGTGGACGGCTATACACGGGCCACACCTCTCGGGATCGCAGCCGAGGGCGGGATGGAAGCGGTAAAGGCTTCGGGATATAGCTTCTTTGATGCGGCCATGGGACTGATCCCCGGATCGATGGGTGAAACCTCAGCTGTTGCCTGTCTGATTGGCGCGGTCTTCCTTCTGTTCACCGGTATCGCCTCCTGGCGGGTGATGCTGTCGACTCTGGTCGCCTCCATGGGGCTGGCGACCCTGTTCTGGGTCGTAGGCAGCGAGACCAACCCGATGTTCAGTATGGGACCGTTGTGGCATCTCGTTACAGGAGGCCTGGCTTTCGGTATCGTTTTTATGACCACCGATCCGGTCTCCAGTGCGATGACACGCCGAGGGCAGTTCTATTACGGAGCCCTGATCGGAGTGATGGTGATTCTGGTTCGGGTGATCAATCCGGCCTTCCCGGAAGGGATCATGCTGGCGATCCTGTTCGGCAACGTGATGGCTCCGGCAATCGACAAGTTTGTCCTGATGGCTCACAACAAACGGCGGAGGTTGCGTTATGTCCAATGATACTGTCGGGCGTACCCTGCTGGTCGCCTTTCTTCTTTGTATTGTCTGCTCGGTTTTTGTGTCGGCGGCGGCTGTTGGGTTGCGAGATCAGCAGAAAGCCAATCAGGCGGCTGAGATTAAACGTAATATTCTGACGGCTGCCGGTTATGCGGACCAGTTAGCCGCCGGTGAGCCGATCAACACCCTCTTTGCCAGAATTGATGCACGCCTGGTCGATCTGGAGACCGGTGAGTATGTGGAGCAGGATCCGGCGACATACAACGCTCGAAAGGCGGCCAAGGACAGCAAACTGGGTCTGAAAATCCCCGCTGAACTCGATCAGGCCGGCATCAAACGTCGCGCCAGGTTGTCACCGGTCTACCTGGTGAAAAAGGAAGATGCCATCAGCCGAATCATCCTCCCGGTTCATGGTAAGGGGCTCTGGTCCACCATGTACGGTTTTATCGCCCTGAACGCCGATACTCAGACCGTGGCGAGCCTCTCCTTCTACGAACACGGTGAGACACCGGGGCTGGGCGGCGAGATCGACAATCCGCGCTGGCGCGCGAGCTGGGTTGGGAAAACGTGGGCGGACGAGGCTGGGACGCCGATCATTGATGTGGTCAAGGGACAGGTCAATCCGGCCGATCCCAAGGCCGGCTCTCAGATTGATGGTCTGTCAGGGGCAACCCTGACCGCCAACGGAGTGGAGTACACCATGCGATACTGGGCCGGAGAGCACGGGTTTGGCCCCTATCTGGCCAAGATAAGGGGGCAGAAATGAGTCGGTTTAAAGAGGTTCTATTCCGTCCGATCTTCGACGAAAACCCGATCGCCCTGCAGATTCTCGGGATCTGCTCGGCTCTGGCGGTCACCACCAAGATGGATACGGTGATCACTATGTCGCTGGCGGTTATCTTCGTCTGTACCTTTGCCAACGGGGCGGTCAGCCTGATTCGCAAAGAGGTACCGCCATCGATTCGGATCATTGTCCAGATGACGATTATCGCCACTCTGGTCATCCTGGTCGATCAGTTCCTTAAGGCGTTTGCCTACGAGATCAGCAAACAACTGTCGGTCTTTGTCGGTCTGATCATCACCAACTGCATCGTCCTGGGGCGGGCCGAGGGTTTTGCCATGAAGAACCCGGTCGGCTGGTCTCTGCTGGACGGCTTTGGTAACGGCCTGGGGTACAGTTTTATTCTGATCGTGGTCGGAGTCTTCCGCGAACTGTTCGGAAGCGGCACCTTGTTCGGGGTTCCCTTGATGAAGTCGGTGACCGAGGGGGGCTGGTATCCCACCAATGGGCTGATGCTGCTTGCTCCCAGTGCCTTCTTTATTATCGGGGGTATTATCTGGGCGATCCGGGCCTGGAAACCTGAACAGGTGGAGGAGGACTGATTATGGAACATTATCTGAGCCTGTTCATCAAGGCGATCTTCGTTGAGAACCTTGCTCTGGCTTTCTTCCTCGGGATGTGTACCTTCCTGGCGGTCTCGAAAAAGATGGAAACTGCCATCGGACTGGGGATCGCGGTGGTGGTTGTTCAGACGATCACCATCCCGGTGAACAATCTGATCTTCAAATACATCCTCAGCGAAGGGGCCCTCTCCTGGGCCGGGTTTGAAGGTGACCTGACCTTCCTTGGCTTGATCAGTTATATCGGTGTGATTGCGGCCATGGTGCAGATTCTGGAAATGACACTCGACAAATATTTCCCCAAGCTTTACAACGCCTTGGGGATCTTCCTGCCGCTGATTACCGTCAACTGCGCCATCCTCGGCGGCAGTCTTTTTATGGTGGAGCGGGATTACAACTTCACCGAGTCCGTGGTCTTCGGTCTGGGGGGGGGCGTTGGTTGGGCCATCGCAATTATTGCCCTGGCCGGTATTCGGGAGAAGATGAACTACAGCGATGTGCCCGATGGCCTTAAAGGCTTGGGGATTACCTTTATGACCGTCGGTCTGATGTCGTTGGCCTTTATGGCCTTTTCCGGGATTTCCCTTTAACGGAGCGCGTAAACGATGCTGATTGAAATCCTGTTAGGTGTCACGATGTTCACTGCCGTTATTCTCATGCTGGTAGTGATTATCCTGTTCGCTCGCCGTCTTCTGGTTCCCGGTGGCGAGATCGATATCCTCATCAATGACGACCCGGAGAAGTCGCTGAAGGTCAAACCCGGTGGCAAGTTGTTGGGAACTCTGGCCGATGCCGGAATCTTTGTCCCTTCCGCTTGTGGTGGGGGTGGGACCTGCGCCCAGTGCGAGCTCAAGGTCCTGGAAGGTGGGGGTGACATCCTGCCGACTGAAACCGGTCACATTACCAAACGGGAGGCCCGGGAGGGTTGGCGCCTGTCCTGTCAGGTGGGGGTCAAGCGTCATCTGAAGATCGAACTGCCGGCGGAAATTTTCGATATCCAACGGTGGGAGTGTACCGTTCGGTCCAACAACAATGTCGCTACCTTTATCAAAGAACTGGTGCTGGAACTTCCCGAAGGTGAGGATGTCAATTTCCGGGCGGGTGGCTATATTCAGATTGAAGCACCACCCCATGAGCTCGAGTACAAGGACTTCGATATCGAAGAAGAGTATCGAGATGAATGGGATAAATATGATGTCTGGCAGTTTAAATCGGTCGTTAAAGAGGACGTGATGCGGGCCTATTCCATGGCCAACTATCCTGAAGAAAAAGGGATTATTATGCTGAACGTTCGGATCGCCAGCCCGCCGCCCAACAATCCCAACGTGCCTCCGGGCAAAATGAGTTCTTTCATTTTCAATCTCAAGCCGGGCGACAAAGTTTTTATCTCCGGGCCCTACGGTGAATTTTTCGCCAAAGATACAGACAATGAGATGATCTTTGTCGGTGGGGGTGCCGGAATGGCCCCATTGCGGTCGCATGTTTTCGATCAATTGCTGCGGCTGGACTCCAAGCGCAAGATCAGCTACTGGTATGGGGCCCGTAGCCTGCGGGAGATGTTCTATGCCGAGGAGTTCGAAGAGCTTGAGAAAAAGTATGAGAACTTCAGTTGGAATGTGGCCTTGTCCGATCCCCAGCCGGAGGACAACTGGACAGGCTATACCGGCTTTATTCACCAGGTTCTTTTCGACAACTACCTTAAAGATCATCCTGCGCCGGAGGACTGTGAATACTATATGTGCGGTCCTCCCATGATGAGTCTGGCGGTCAAGAAGATGCTGGAGGATCAGGGTGTCGAACCGGAGAACGTTCTTTTTGATGATTTCGGTCTGTAATAGTGCCCTGAGCGCCTCTCACCGATCAGGGCACTGGTGACCGGTGTGAATGGCACGATTCAATTCGGCCCTTGCCCGCCGTCAGCGTTGCCGACAACCAAAATGACTCTGAATGATCTGGACGCCCCACACCACCCCGGACACCAGGGGGTGTTTTTCAACAGGTTATACCCGTTATACTGAAGTGACACGGCAGAACATAATGGGAAAAGAGGGATCACATGACCGTTTATCTGATGACATTGTTTTTATTTTTGCTGACATTCAGCGCCTTGGCCTTAAAGATGATGTTTGGTCGGCCAGGAATCAAGGGCAGCTGCGGAGGCCACCAGGGCCTTGGGCAGAAGCTCTCATGTACCGGATGTGCCTGCGAAAAAGACCGCGGTTCTTCCGGTGTGAAGGCGGTAACCCTGCTGCGTTGAAATGACACGCCTGCCGCACGGGCGGCATTCCCCACGTCTGCCGAGAAAGGGGAAATCATGTCAGGATTCGGACAAGCGCGTGACGTACTTCAAGGTGCAGCCCGGTTTCATCAGCGGCTGGCAGATATGTATGGGACCATGGCTCAGACGCATCAACATCCTCGTGCCGTGTTGCTGCTGAACTACCTGAGCAATCACGAAACCCTATTACATCACCAGGTCTCCGAATATGAGGCCAAGGCCTCCCAGAGAGTACTGGACACCTGGTTCCAGGCGGTTCATCCACAATGCAGCATTGCGGTGCTGGATGGACTTGAGCCGCCGCAGGATTTAGGGCTCGACGAATTGATGGAATTCGCTCTGGAAATGGACAGTTGTCTGATGGAGTCCTACAATCGTCTGGTCAACAGCAGCGAACCACCGGCAATTCGGGAAATTTTTGAATCATTGCTCGAACTGGAACAGAATCAAAAACAGCAGCTGGCCCACAGTGCTCAACAGATTTGCGACCTTTGAGACCGTGAAAGGGGGAGAGGATGGCCGAACGGGAGAGAGCTTGGCGTGTTCTTGATCATGCAAAACAGTTCCACAGTCGACTGAAGGAGTTTTATCACAGATTGTCCGAGGAGCAGGAACAGCCTCGGGTCAAGTTACTTCTGGATTACTTCAGCGATCATGAGGCAAACCTTGAGCAGATCATGTCAGCTTATGAGAAGGGGGCTCCCCGTTCCATCCTCGACTCCTGGTTTGAATGTCTTTACGATGAGTGCCGATTGAGTTGTTTTGAAAAGATGGACAATATCCCTAATATGTCTGTGCAGGAAGTGATTGAACTGGCGGACAGGGCCGACGCCTGCCTCGAAACGAACTACCGTCGGTTGATAGAAAGTGATAAGGAGCCTGAGGTTCGGGAATTTTTCTCCAAATTGCTCCAGTTTGAGGTCAGCGAGAAGAAAAAGGCTATGCGAAACAGTCAGCAGATTGTCGACCTCTGACCCTGGAGGCAAACTATGCGCCATTGCGCCCTGATCTTCTTTGCGTTGCTGGCCGCCATGGGACTGCAGCCCGTGGTGGCCACTGAGGGCGCCTCCCTCAAAGGAGGGGCCATGCAGGCCCTTCCCGGGGAAACGGGCGGCGAGATGCATGTGGCACATCTGCAGAAAGTGGCCGTTCAACTTGAAAAACTGTCCCAGAAAGCTCTGCCGACGGAGGGCGGCAAAGAGACCAAAGAGTGGGGCAGGCACTATAACCGGTGGCTGAGGATCAACAGTGCTCGCATGAAAGAGCTGGCTATGCGTTGGAACAGCCGACTCAAGCGCGCTGCCGGCCATTCCCGACAGGTTGCCGCCACCAATACCAGTTTCAAATTGCAAAGTCGTCAGATGGCGATTCAGATGCTGAACGAAAACCACCAGTTCGGGGAAAACTGTGCTCCCTTGCTTCCTCGTACCGAGAAAGTTTCCCTTCTGTTGACTCCTCTTCAGGACACCCCTTGAAATCCAAACCCGTTTGGGGCTACATGTGATTTTGCTTGAACTCTTTGCTGTCGTTCAATGGGACGGTTATGCAATCGTTGAGTAGATTGATAACCCGATGCTTGGGAACGTGGGTGCACTCAAACCCCGTGCCCGAGCCAAGGTTCGTACGCTGGAAGAGATGGGCCATCATGGTGCATGGGCCGTTTTTTATCATCCTGACCTGGGCACGTTGATAGAACCGCTAGCAAGCAGGATGTGGTGGGAAGGTTAGTGAAGTGCAAGCTCCATACTGGCCTCGGAGTGATCGAATTGAACGCCTACCCCGGTCTCATCAACTCGCACAACCTCTATCCCGGTGATCAGGGCGGTACGGTCGTTTCCCAGGATGTCTCCCAGTAGGGGAAAACGCAGCACAATTTCGATCTCACCACGAGATCCCAGTGGTGGGGGATTCAGAGTCCTCAAATAAGCACCGGTCCGTGAGATATCCCGGAGAGACAAAGAAAGGTATTCCCTCTCTTCTTCCTCATGGTAAACCCGCATTCCGGCCGTTGCCGACAAAGGGAATCGCGGGCAGATACGCTGTTCCTGCTCCATAAGCACCTCCTAAGCACATAGTACCCGGATAAAAAGCGTTTGCAACACCGTAAAGTTG
>JANQIN010000244.1 GCA_028282145.1 Thermodesulfobacteriota bacterium
AACTTGTGGACGCGCGAAAGCGGCAAGAGATGCTTGTGATGGCGGCGGTTCGAGATCTTGAACCGGTGCGCCGGGCCGCAGAAGGCGGCGATGTCGACATGGTCAACACGCGCTGCGACACGCTTGCGGAGAAGTTGCGGGACCGTGATTTCCCGCGTGACCGATCGAGGGAGTTCCTGGACCTGATAACCGGCCTGCGCCGGCTTGGGCACATTCGCAAGGTCGACAACCTGTTGAGTGAAGCGATCCAGGCTGCCCGCGCAAGCGATCAGGAACACATGAACGAACTGATGGGCCAAAGCCGTCAGCATATCGTGCAGGCCATCCGGTATGGGGCGGATGCCGCTTTCCGCGAAAGCGTGGAAAAGCGCATCGGTGTCGTCCAGAGCACTTCGGCGGACGGCTGGACGATGAAGCCGGCGTGGTCGCCTCTTTCAAGGAGCTGCGGGAGGTGCTGGCAGGCCCTTGTCGAGACTGGCGCGCGGCGTTGCTGGTGCCCGATTTGAAACTGCTCCGAAAGGCGGGACTCAAGGGGAAGCCGTTGGCGCAACTGTCCAACGGAGGACTCAACGTGGTTCTGGCGGACGTTACTTTGAGCTAAATGCCGGAATCTTCAGTAAATTCCCTTGACAAGTCCGGGGTCTTCGACTAAATTTCAGAGCTTCGTGGGTTCGCCCACAGATTCTACGTAGAAAGCGAGGTGATTCGTCCGTGGAGATTCAAGTCTACGAAGGCAATGTTGAAAAGGCCATCAAGATCCTGAAGCGTAAGCTGCAGCAGGAAGGGCTGTTCCGTGAAATGAAGCAGCGGAAGTTCTATGAAAAGCCCTCCGTCAAGCGGAAGCGCAAGGAAAAAGAGGCTCAGCGTCGCCTGCGCAAGAAGATGCGGATGATGAAAAAGTTCGAATAGTCTCGCTTGTGTGAGATAGAAAAAGGCCGGTCAGCAATGACCGGCCTTTTTTATTCTTGGATCAAAAAAAGCCGTCCATGGCTTTTTTGATGCTCGTTGCGAAAAAGTGCGATTTTTCTCCACTTACAAAACCAGAGCGCTGCTCTGATTTTGGTCGCCCCTCCCTGGGCTCCATCCCGCTTATCAATGATCTTCAATTGAGAACTTTTCAAGTGGACCTTCATCGGTTATCTTTTATCGGAAATCTCAACCAACCATTCCATTCAGGAGGGCCATACAATGTCTGCTGCGATCAGCTATAAAGATCTGGGTCTGGTCAATACCCGTGAAATGTTCAAGAAAGCCGTCGATGGCGGCTACGCGATCCCTGCCTACAACTTCAATAACCTGGAACAGCTTCAGGCGATCATCACCGCCTGTGTTGAAACCAAATCCCCGGTGATCCTGCAGCTCTCCAAAGGCGCACGGAACTACGCCAATGCCACCATGCTGCGCTACATGGCCATGGGGGCGGTCGAGGTCGCCAAGGAGATGGGCGTCGAAATCCCCATCACCCTGCATCTGGACCACGGGGATTCCTTCGGACTCTGCAAGTCCTGTATCGATAACGGCTTCTCCTCCGTCATGATCGACGGTTCCCATCTGCCCTACAACGACAACGTCGAACTGACCCGTCAGGTTGTTCAGTACGCCCACGAGCGTGACGTCACCGTCGAAGGGGAGCTGGGTGTGCTGGCCGGGATCGAAGACGACGTCGTCGCCGAACATTCCACCTACACCAGCCCCGACGAAGTAGAAGATTTCGTCTCCAAGACCGGCGTCGATTCCCTGGCCATCTCCATCGGCACCAGCCACGGCGCCTACAAGTTCAAGGTCGATCGGATTGAGGACATCCCGCCGCTGCGGTTCGATATCCTCGAGGAGATCGAGAAGCGCATCCCCGGCTTCCCCATCGTCCTTCACGGTGCTTCCAGTGTTGTTCAGGAGTACGTCTCGCTGATCAACGAATACGGCGGCAAGATGGAAAACGCTTTTGGTGTTCCCGAAGATCAACTGCGCCAGGCTGCCGGCAGCGCCGTGTGCAAGATCAATATCGACTCCGACGGCCGCCTCGCTGTCACCGCCAAGGTCCGCGAGTTCCTCGCCAACAATCCCGGCGAGTTCGATCCCCGCAAATACCTCGGTGCAGCTCGGAACGAACTAGTCGAACTCGTGAAGCACAAGAACGAAAAGGTTCTCGGCAGCGCCGGTCGCGCCTGATTTAGATCAGTTATTTTGAATTGTAAGGGCACCCAAGGATTGGGTGCCCTTTTTAGTGTTGGTATGTGTGGTGAAAGGTGGATTCTAAGAAGTAAAGTTTTTGCTTCTACGCTGACACTGAAGCTTCTTATGCTGAAGAAAGTGAGAATTTACTAAATACGTTCAGGATGAGGGCCTCTATATGCCCAGCAGCTCTATGCTCACCTATCTTGAGAGAATTTGGGTGCCCACACCCATTCCTGAACCTCAGGCACCCTTCAAGTTCTTGTTTAGTGCTTTTACCGATTAATGAAATACCTTCCAGTATCTCTAAAAAATTGGATTCCTTCATATGAGCAAGGCCGTCGTAGTCTTTTGCAACCTTCCACTTAGGAAAGCGCCTTACAGCTTCAGTGTTAAATTCAGACAGTTTATTCTTAATTACATATTCGTATAAAAGCGAAACGGCACCAACCCAGGAAAGTACCACCGCTGCTCGTAACCTTTTCATTTCAAAGCAAGCGATGGCTTCTTCCACAAAGTGTTTAGTTTGGTCATCACTAAGATGGGCAAGATGTGATCGTAGCCCAGAAGCAACTATGGTTACAGGAGAGCTAGAAAGGTGGCCAGCTAGATCTGAAACTAAGTTCTTCCCATCTGTGGTTAATTCCCAGCCACTTTCTGTTCGTATTGCAAAGCCTACCTTCCTACCTAAAATGGTAGAAATGTTCCAGTTGTCTGCAACCCGTAGCCCGTTCTTTTTTGCTAAGACCTTAATTTCACTTGTCGATTTTGGGGTGCAGTCATGCACTGCAAGGCAGAAAAACAACTTCTCCGCCCGAGAGTATTCTTGCTTGGATAAAAGGTCTTTCAATGCATTCTCAGGAATCAAGGGCCTGCCTTAACTCGGTGATTGATTGGGCAGTTAGGGCATAAACCTCATTGGACGGTTCGTTGAGTGCCCCGGTCTTTATGAGCCTAGAAAGGGTTGCAGTAAGATTCCCACTATAAGTCGATCTATAATAGCTTTTGGCTTCCTTCATTGTATCCAAGAGCTTTTGGCGAGACATTGTCTCAACCCCATCGACGAAGGTTAATTTTGCCGCAGCTGATAAGACTAAATCCCGCCCTGATGAGCAGTTTAGCTTTGCTGCAATTGCGCCAGTTGTCCCCTGCTGAATCTTGTTGGCGTTTTGGTTGGTAGTTGGTGCAGTTACGCTTGGGGCGACTGGGTCAACTTGTGGGGGTATGTGCGCGACAGCGCCACCACTGTCACGGTATAAAGTAGAGACTGCGGAGAGCAGGTCTGGTAGTTCCTTTTTTAAAAACGACTCTGAGCCCTCATACTCTAACTCAATCATTCCCATTTTTATCCGAATCTTACTAGATTTTTCCTCAGACATCTGTGCCCCCTCATTGCTAGATTAAGATGTTGATATTGCAGAGATTTTATAGTATTGGCTAAAACCTTTAATTGCAAGAGGATAAAAAGCCAGGTTAAGTCAAAAGGCTTGAGAAACTCTCTTTATATTGGTGGATAGTTCTAAAAAAAGGCCTCTCAAAATCTGAGAAAGTCCTAGATGGTAGATGTAGATGGGGTCAGGCTTGAGTTATTGAGTTTAGTTGAGAGCAAAGTCAAAAAGGGTCGCCGGTTGGGCGACCCTTTTCTTTTCCTTGGAAACAGGGCTCAGCTCTGCCCTTGGCTTTTTTACAGTTACTGGACCTTATGCTGACGTGCATTAAGCGTTTCATCGCTCCGCATGAAGTCATAGAGTGCCCGTTCGAGAGAGATCTTTTCGGCCTTTTCGTGCCCATATTTCATAAGGACTTCACGGCAATTCTGGCGGGTGAGTATTTCACCGCACAGGTGGCAGATGTTGACATATTTTTCCCGAAATTGAATGTCCGGGAGTTCTTAGTTCGAGGGACACAATACTTAATTTATAAGGGCTGCCTATAGGGTGCACCTTTTTGGGCCATTACCACCTGCTTCTAGATGGTTGACATTGTCTTTTTGTATGTATATACATGTAGATGGGTTTTAGATTAGAGGAGTGAAAAATGGCCGATGCGAGCCAAAAACCTTGCCTGTGTGCGTCTCTTCGAAAGGCGACACGTGTTATAACCCGGCGGTATGATGAACACTTGAAGCCGTCCGGGCTTAAACTGACCCAGTACAGTGCACTGATGAATATCACCCGCAACCCCGGAGTGACAGTGACTGAATTGGCCAAAATCATGGTGATGGATCAAACAACCATGACCCGGAACATCCAGGTTCTGGCGAAGCAAGGTTTTTTGGATATCGGGGTGAGTGGGGCTGACCAGCGGGCGAAGGTGGTTTCTCTTTCCACGGCTGGTCAAGAGAAGATCGAAGAGGCCTCCCCTTATTGGGCGAAAGCGCAGCAAGAGATGGAGCAAGAGTTTGGGGCCCTTGGTTTTGACAAGCTCCTGGGGTCATTGAATGATGTGCTCAACGCCTGATTAAGGAAGCCAAGCCAGAAACGGGGTCATCCGATTTGCCCTTTCTCTGCAGAGCGACAATGTCGCCTGCCCGGGAAGGGGTTTTCTTAACGTCAAAAGCATGCATATGCATGCAATGAGTCGGGTGGCCCTAATACTTCACTGCCGTATCGAAAGGAGAGGCGCGATGAACCACAGCGGACTGACACTGCGAAAGATCGAGACACGGGCTGTCTCGGTGCCATTGAAGCGACCCGTTGTTTCAAAGGTTGGACGTTTTGAAGAGTGGCCGATGGTCCTTATCGATCTTCATACTGAAGAGGGGATTATTGGACACAGCTACCTCGAGCCCTATATTTCTGCGGCCATTCCCGCCATCCGCACGGTATTGGCAGCCATGGAGAGACAGTTTGTCGGAACGGCCCTCAGACCCGTCGATGTCTATCAGGCGAGCACCGGTACCTTCCATCTTGTGGGGCGTGAAGGGATTTCGATGATCGCGTCTGCCGGGCTCGATATGGCCATTTGGGATGCCTTGGCCAAGTCGGTAGAGATGCCCCTTGCGGTCTATCTCGGTGGTTCTGTCGGTTCCGTGACTGCCTATAACAGTAATGGCTTATGGCTGACCCCCGTAGAGACCCTGGCCGCTGAAGCCGAAGAGTTGGTCGATGAAGGTGGGTTTGCCGGGCTTAAGATTCGCTTGGGGAGGCCCAATCTCGCCGACGATATAGCCGCGTTGGCTCAAATCCGGAAAGGTGCGGGTGAGGGCGTCAAACTGATGTGCGATTTTAATCAGGGGCTGGATTACAGCGAGGCCCTGCAGCTGTGTCATGCCTTAGACGATGAAGGGCTTTACTGGTTTGAAGAGCCGGTCGTCTATAACAACTACGCCGGATATGCCGAGCTTGCCAGGCAATTGAAAACGCCGCTGTCCATCGGTGAGAACTTCTATGGCCCACGTTCCCTCTACCAGGCGTTACAACAACAGGCCTGCGATCTGGTCATGCCGGACCTGATGCGAATCGGGGGTGTCACAGGGTGGCTGCGGGCGGCCGCTGTCGCAGGTGCCGCCGGTATTCCGGTGTCCACACACCTCTATCCCGAATTCAACGCCCATCTGATGCGGGTGACAGAAACCGCCCACTGGCTTGAATGGCAGGACTGGGGGAATCCGATTCTGGTCGAACCGTTTGAGTTGCAGGACAGCCGTCTGGTCATTCCCGAAAAGCCTGGGAGCGGTATTGAATGGGATGAAACGGCGATCAAACGATATCGAATGGACTAACTCGGAACCGGGTTTTTTGCCAACAAATAACCATTACAGAAGGAGGAACAATCATGCCGCTCGTTGAAGTGTCCCTATTGAAAGGAAAGTCCGATGCCTACCGCAAAGCGGTTGGTGATGTGATTCATGATGCAATGGTGTCGACCATCAACTGTCCACCGAAGGACCGATTTCAATTGATTAGCCAGTATGACAGGGCGGACTTCATTTACGCTCCCGAGTACCTGGGTATCACGCACACCGATGAACTGATTGTGATCAAGATAACCCTCAATGAAGGCCGAACTGTTGAACTCAAGCAGCTGCTTTTTAAGACTATCGCCGAACAGTTGTTTTCAAAGTTAGGTGTTGGTCAGGAAGATGTGGTGATGGGACTGGTTGAGGTGAAAAAGGAGAATTGGTCGTTTGGAAATGGCATTGCCCAGTACGTCTGACCCGGAGAAGGAATTGGGGGCAGGCTTGAGTTGTTGAGTTTAGCCTAGAGAAAAGTCAAAAAGGGTCGCCGGTTGGGCGACCCTTTTCTTTTCCTTATAAACAGGGCCCAGGTACAGCTACTGGACCTTATGCTTACTTGCATTTAGCGTTTCATCGCTCCGCATAAAGTCATAGAGTGCCCGTTCGAGAGAGATCTCTTCGGCCTTTTCGTGCCCATATTTCATAAGAACGTCACGGCAATCCTAGCGGGTGAGTATTTCACCGCACAAGTGGCAAGTGTTGACATATTTCTCCCGAAATTGAATGTCCGGATTTTTGCTTCGAATGAACTTCATTAATCCATAGGGGCCTTCCAAGGCAAGCCAAATGACCTGCCTGGGGATACAAAATCTTCTCATCCGGTATTTTCCCCATGTCTGTCGGGGCAGCGGGAACGGTGTAACCTGTTGAGACGACATTGGTGCGCGAGGCGAGGCCGGGGTAAATACCAGAAAGGCCGTCTTTTTAAGGATGGGCAGACGTTTCCTTCGAGGCACCCTTTAGAGGCCAAATCGGCACCTTCAAAGAGAGACTATGTTAAATCCGGTGATGGTCGTTGATCGCCGGTGGCGTGGCATTGAGGGCCATCAGAGTCGGGATGTCGCCGGGAGGAACCGGTCTGCTCAACAGGTAACCCTGAAGCAACTGACAGCCCATTTGTTGCAGCAGAGCCATCTGAGCTTCGTTCTCTACCCCTTCGGCTACCGTCTGGACCCCCAGAGCGCTCGACATCCGGACAATGGCTTTCATCAACTTCAGGTCACTGCTGTTGCGGTCGAGCCCGTGAATAAACGAACGATCCACTTTAAGTTGCCGGATCGGATAGCGTTTGAGATACGTCAACGACGAATAGCCGGTACCGAAATCATCCATGGATATGCCGATACCCATTCCCGCCAGGGCGTGTAACGTCCTTTGTGCGATGGTGGACTCATCAACCAGGCTTGTTTCGGTGATCTCCAACTCCAGACGCTCTGGAGGGAACCCGGTGTCGTTTAAGATCCTTTGGACCTTGTCGGGTAAACTGACATCCTGCAACTGCATCGGCGACAGGTTGACCGCCAACCGCAATAAACCCCAATCCACCGCGTCGGTGCAGGCTCTCTTCAGCACCCAGTCGCCCAGGATACCGATGAGTCCTGACTCTTCGGCGATCGGAATGAAACGGTCCGGTCCGATAACCGAGCCGTCATTCCGGGTCCAACGGGCCAACGCTTCAACACCGGTCATCTGCAGGGACCGGCTGTCATATTGCGGTTGATAGGCGAGGCTCAACTCCTCTTTTCGCAATGCTTGTTCCAGTGCCGATTCCAGCTCCAGCGTTTCCTGGATATCGCGGTTCAACGCTTCGGAAAAAAAATGAAGGCGGTTTCTTCCTTCGGCCTTGGCTTGATACATAGCGATATCCGCATGCTTCAGCAACTCACTTGGGCAGAGCCCGTCCGACGGATAGAGGGCAACGCCGATACTGGCACTGGTCGACACGTCGCGAATACCCAGATCGACTGGCAGAGTCACTTGCTCCAAAAGGGTTTCCGCCAACTGAAGGAGGTGGTTCTCTGAAGGATAGTTCTGTACGACCAGCACAAACTCGTCGCCACCGTGACGCGCCAGAGTGTCGATAGGGCGGGTTGTTTTGCTCAATCGCTGGGCAAGAGTCCGTAAATAACGGTCTCCGGCTTCATGACCGAGGCTATCGTTGATCTTTTTGAACCCGTCCAGGTCAAGATAGAACAGTGCCAAAGGGGTGCCCGTATGTTCACAGCGTGAAATCGCCCGGCGCAAACGGTCGTTGAGCATGGTGCGATTGGGCAGCTCCGTCAATGGATCGTAGTACGCCAGCCTTTTGACCTTGGCTTCGGCCGCTTCCTTTTGCAGAAACTGTATTCGTGACTCTTTCCAGCGGCGCAGCGAATAGAACGCCAGAAGGACCAGAGCAAACAAGCTGGTGGGAACGAACTCGTCGAGCTCATACTGCTCCATATCCTGAAACCACTCGATAAGGCGTTCAGCCAATTCAACGTGGCTGGAAAACAGATAAAATAGTGTGCAAGAAAGCAAGAGCAAAACCAGCTCAATGAATGCCGAACGAGATATATTTATCCACTTCATCGTCATCAACCCCTATTATGACCAATCTGGTCAACAATTATATTAATAATCATTAACTTTAAGTCAACCCTTGTTGACAAAAAAATGTTGAATTCTGTCTTTTGTGTGTTGCGTCAAGGCGAAGGGAACGAGAAAGGTTGCCGGTCATTCGGAACCGTCGATTTTCATGACCCGTCATGAAATCTTGCAAATTGCCGACACGTCATTGGGGCCGTGTTCGACGGGCACAATACTGTGAGTCGACGGGTTCCCTTCTGGGGAAGCCTTCTTTTTGAGTCATTCCCCTCAATCCTTTGACGACCCTGTTAAAATTAGGTCTGAAAATAACCACAGAATTCCCGGGAGGGTATATGAGTCACAGCGTTTACATCCCACCGAAAGTGTGGGTTCAGAAGGATACAGGTGGTAAATGGGCCAAGATCAATCGTCCGGTGTCGGGTGCGACCCATGAAGCGGAACTACCGGTCGGAGAGCATCCTTTTCAACTCTACTCCCTGGCGACACCCAACGGTCAGAAGGTCGGCATCCTGTTCGAGGAACTTCTGGCGGCGGGAGAGTCGGGGGCGGAATACGATGCCTGGTTGATCGATATCAGCGAGGGGGCACAGTTCTCTTCCGGATTCGTCGAGGTCAATCCCAACTCGAAGATCCCGGCGTTGTTCGACCGTTCCGGCGATACGCCGGTGCGGGTTTTTGAGTCGGGCCATATTCTGCTCTATCTGGCGGAAAAGTTCGGTCGTTTCTTGCCTCAATCCCATCCCGAACGAGCCGAGGCGAGGAACTGGCTGTTCTGGTTACAGGGGGCGGCGCCATTGCTGGGTGGCGGGTTCGGCCATTTTTACACTTACGCGCCGGAAAAGTTCGAATACCCCATCGATCGTTACGCGATGGAGGTCAAACGGCAGCTTCATCTTCTGGATACGCAGTTGGCGAAGAACCGATTTGTCGCCGGAAATGAGTACTCCATCGCCGATATAGCGATCTGGCCCTGGTACGGCAATCTGGTGCTGGGGAAGGTGTACGACGCGGCCGAGTTCCTCGATGTGAAGATTTATACCAATGCACTCCGTTGGGCCGAAGAGATCTCGCAACGCCCGGGGGTGCAACGGGGCCGCGTGATCAATCGGGTGACCGGCGAAGAATGGGAGCAGGTTCCCGAGCGGCATAGTGCCGAAGATATCGATAAGGTTTTGGCTTTGAAACCCTAGGCAAATGCCAGCACCCAACGTCTTCGGAATAAAGAGCCCCGAGACAATGAGTTTCGGGGCTCTTTCGACGAACTTTTCAAGCGGGCAGTATCAAGGTTTGTCATAATTGATCTAATGGAAATGAGTGCTGGAATGATGTTGATTTGAGGTTGGGTTGAGGTGTCACGGTAAGGACGATAGATATGGAAACCGTTATGCTTCACCTCAAGAAAATGGAAGATGCCACCTACTCCTTTATGGATCGCTGGGGCCTTGGATGCCTGAGGCTCTCTCTGGCGGTGATCTTTATCTGGTTCGGAATCCTGAAGCCCCTCGGCCTCTCCTCGGTGGAAGAGATGGTTGTTGCCACCATTCGCTGGCTGCCTATCCTGACCGACCAGCAGTGGGTGCATGTCATCGGCTGGTGGGAGGTCCTGATCGGTGTGGGCTTTTTGTTTAGAAAAACCACGCGCATTGCCCTGGTCCTCCTGGCAGTGCAGATGGGGGGCACCTTTATGCCGCTGGTCATGTTGCCGGAGGTTGTGTACCAGGCGGGATATATCCCCTTTGGCCTGACGATGGAGGGCCAGTACATCATCAAAAACCTGCTTGTGATCTCTGCAGCGATGGTTGTTGGAGGGACCTTACGCAAATGATCGGGTAGAGAAAGCTCTGTCATTCGAAAAAAGCCCCGAAACGGTCGTTTCGGGGCTTGGCTGTTTGGTCTTGTTGCGACTGCGCAGGCCGTTGGGTCTGCCGGTCAGGATTCGGCTTCGCACATCTCCTTGATCTGCCCAAGCGCTTGGGGCCAGGCAACTTTAAGGCGATCTTCCTGGTCGGGCGGAAGATCAACGGCCAGCTTCAGTTCAGTCTTGCCGTTCTGCGTATTGAGAGTGAAGACCTCATAGGTCGGTGCCCAGGATTTCACCCCCGGGCTGTCCGCGTCTTCCTGACCGTCGCGAATCACACCGCGATTCATCACGGAAAGGTATTCGTAAGGACGGTTCTCGTTGACCTTGGCCAACAATCCGTTGCCTTTGGGTGTCAAAAAACGGATTTCCGAACCTTCCTCCCAGGAGCCGACATGGTAAGACCCCTTGGCGAAATTCGATGCCCAGGATTTGTAAGCGTCTGCGGCCAGCAGCGTATGCCAGACCTTCTCTTTGGGGGCATCAATCTCGACTGTGTAATGCATTGTGCACATAACGAACCTCCCTTAGATTGTTTCCAGTTGTGCTTACATCGATCTCATGCTTGGCTCATGTTTACCTAACCAAATTTGCAATGCAATATCAGAAGTGCCGAAAGATAAAACATCGTTTGATTTAAGTCAAAAACGATGTATTTGTTTGATGTCATCAAATGAAAAACGTTTTTAATTTAGGGTGTTGGGGGATCTTGATTGCAGGTTTGAAACATCAAGGGTTACTCGACCGGGTGACCTTTGAGTGATGGTTGCAGGATATCTGTGAATGCGGCCTTTTACCTCTCCTGGATGTTCAGGTTAAGGTCGATGATGGGTGTTTTTTTAAAGAATACCGCGAATAATTTCTCGCTCATGCGGATACGAGGAAAGAGGAGGTTTGGTCTCTTTCTTCAAAACGAATATCGTGAATCGCCTAACGAGGGGGATAAGGAATTTCTTCCCTTCGGCCTTGCGATGGGTCCCGAACTTCGATATGAGTTTAATCGTGGAAGGCCCTTTGCCTTTTGAGATACGTGGGCATTGCAATGGAATGTTTTCAAGCAGGTGGTCATTGACCCAAACAGGAGGGGACTATGGCACCTGACACACACGTGCTTTTTGTGCAGTTTGATCTCTCCCGCGACATTTTTGTCTGCCATTCTGCTCCTCCCCAACGTTTTCACATCAGTCATAGGAGGTCGGTATGAATCCCTGTATTCTGGCTGCAGCAAGCGCTTTTGGCTTCGCCATCGTTGTCGTGGGCATCATCGGGGCCTGTGTCTATACAGGCGGTTGGGCCTGTGTCATTGCGATTGTCGGTGGCGGTGCGATTGCCATTGTCGCGGCGATTGCAACCTATTTCTTTTTGCAGCAATGTATGGGACGGCGAGGTTAATCCGTCAGGTTGTTCCTCGTTATTCCAACCGCCGGGCAATAAACAGGGCCAGAACAAAGGGCACCAGACAGTAGTTGACCCACCAGAGGATCTTCTCTGTTTCCTGCCCTTTCAGATCTTCTACATAAGAAACCACATGCAGCGTACGCTGTTGAAACAGGGTGTCGGTCACTTCGGGATTGTACCAGACCTCAAATTCATGGCCTTTGGGATACATCTGTCTCAGCTTCCGGGCACCGAGCTTTTTGGCGTCGGCCATGTCGGGGGCGTAGAACTTGGTGTTGCGGCCCTCCACGGTCCCGCGGAATCCCCAGAACAACCCCGATTCGCTGTCATCCCGATAGTGTAACTGCTCCACGATGAAAACCGTCTTCTGGTAGCCGTCGATATGCTTCAGGATGATGGCACTGCCGGCCAGGCTGACGATATTGATCAACATCCAGATCAGGGTACCGATTACGGCCACCGTACCGAGAAGAGCTTTGGGATTCCGAGCGGATTGAACGGTCGGCGCGTCAGACAGCGGATGAAGGGGGTGCCCGTCATCGACATATGTGTCGATTGCTGCCTTGGCTTCGGTCAGACCCATTCCTGTTTCTTCGCGCAGTATCTTAATCGCCCGAACCTTCTGGCCGTCGCGCAGGGCCTGTATCACATTGTCTGATAGATACATGGTCTCCCTCGGTTTCTTAAAGCATAGCATTTGACCCATTTCCCACGAGCCCGTGAAGGGACCGATCACTTTAACTTTTGTGTTGCGCCAACGGGGCGGAGCCTCTAGGCTGAAGCCGATTCAATGCTGGTGTGAAGGAGGGGGAATGGGACTGCTTCGAGGTGTCGTCGATTTTTTTATGCGAGGGCTGAAGGCCTGGAATCCCGAACGGGAACCCGGGGAGCGGCCACTGGTGGATCCTTTTGTTCGCGAGATGGATGAGGACCGTTCTTTCTGTCCGCAATGCCAGAGGGACGTCAAGAGCTGGGATCTGATGCCTGCGCCAACCGATACGGGCGAAAAGTGGTGCTATCATGGCGTCAACTGCTATAACGAGCCGCGCTGAGGCCCTTTCATGATCAACGATTATCTGGTGTATGTTCTTCTGGCGTTTACCATCGTCGCCATACCCGGTCCGGCAGTGGTGCTGACGATCCGGAACAGCCTCAAATACGGCCCCAAGGTCGCCATTGTCAATATCTGCGGCAACTTTGTGGCCATGGTGTTGTTGGCAGTGATCTCGGCGGTGGGCCTGGGTGCGGTGATTCTCGCTTCGTCTTCCCTGTTTCAGGCCCTGAAGGTGCTGGGCTGTCTCTATCTCGTCTATCTCGGGATCAAGGCCTGGCGGGCTGAAGCCTCAACCGATTTCAACGGGAACAACGGTATTTGCGAGCGAAGCCTGTTGTCGGTGTTTCGGGAAGGATTCGGGGTCGGTGTCGCCAATCCCAAGGCAATCGCCTTCTTCACTGCGCTTTTCCCCCAGTTTGTCGACCCGACACGGGCGTTTGTTCCCCAATTCGTGACGCTGATTCTGACGATTGAAGGAATCTCCTTCCTCGTGCTGGGAGGCTACGCTCTCTGTGCGTCTCTGGTGGCGGCCTGGTTGTCGACCCACAAGGTCATGGGGGTGTTCAACAAACTGGCCGGTACCGCTTTTATCGGTTTCGGGGCTGCCCTGCTCTGGGACGATTGAAAGGGCCCTGTTTTTGAACAAGGTCGAATGACGGTGAGGTCTCACCTCCTGCCGTAAAGCACCGCACCAATTAGCGCAGTAAGCGGAGCAACGGCCACCAGCCCGAAACTTCCGACAAATACGTTCAGGATTTCCGATGCGACAAAATTAAGATTGAGAATATGGGGCAATTTCAACCCCTGACTCATAAAGTTCATCAGCATTGCGGTGTAACCGCCTGAATAGGCCAGGAGGAGGGTTGTTGTCATCGTCCCGACAACCGATCTCCCGACTGCCATCCCCGAACCGAAGATCTCCCAAAAGCCGATAGCCGGTTTTTTCTTTTTTACTTCATCGATGGAGGCGGCAATATCCATCGACAGATCCATGACTGCACCGGAGCAGGCCAGGAAGATGCCGGCAAGGAAGATCTGTGTGAGGTCGAGGTGGGGATAGCCGGCATAAAGAAGGTTCTCTGCGTAGGGCCGAACCGCACCGTTAAGATGAAACCCGCCTGCAAATACCTGGGCCAGGACGCAGGCCAGAAGCAGACCGGCGAAAGAGCCCAGGAAGGACGTCAAACCTTTCCGGGTAAATCCGCCGATCAGGAAACTGACCGAGCCTGTGAGGGCTGCGACAACCAGCAGGGCCAGTGGGATGGGGCTGACATCCTTCAAAAAAAGAGGAATCAGTACCTTCCATAACATGAGTGCCGCAAAGGCGAACGAAAGCAAAGCCTTTAGACCGGTGGTGCCGGCGACCAGGCAGATAAAGACACAGAACAGGCCGATCAACAGCAACGCGTGGGACAGTCGGTAATAACCGCGGGAAAACGCCATGCGGATGCTTCCGTCATGAACCTTGTATTCCACCAGGAGAATGTCACCGGGGGCGTAGATCTCGTCAAACTCCATCTTTCCCGCCAGGGGATTGACGACACGCGCTTCCTGGCCGATGTGGGGTCCTTTCAGTAACCGCACCTGAAGGTCCTGGGTCCCGGTGTAGACGATAAGGTTTTGCCGTAAATCGGTGTTGTCGACAGAAAGCACCTGGGCTTTGGCCAGGTAGGAATCTTTTGCCTGACTTCCCTCAAAACCGGTAGGGAGCAGGGTGAGAATAATGCAGCAAAGAGCAAAAAATACGACGACAAGTGAATCTCGGTATCGCATAGACCTCGTCTTATTGAAGAGGGCCGGGGCTGTAAGAAGCCCCGGCCAATCCATTCCATGTCGGGTTAGGTTAAATCAGCGATCCAGACGGACCCCCATGGCACGGGCCAGTTTCCGTGCAACAGCGGTATTGTCGTAATAGCCGTCAAAACGCTTGGCCCCAGGCCCCATAGCCATGACCGGTACAGGAACGGCGGTATGGGAATAGGACGTCCAGCTGAGGCCGGATTTGCGATTGAGCAGGTGAGTCAGAGTAACCACCAGCGGGTTGTAATACCCGTAGAGCTCCTTGTTCTCCTGCACGGTGTTTTGATTGCCGCCTTGGAATGCTTGATCGTAGGCGTCCTCAAGGAGTGTTGTTTCATATTCGGTCAGGTCGTCACCTTCATCGGCAGTGAGTCCGGCCCCGTCCATACCGAAATGGGTCAGGATGATTTGCCACAGGTTGGTGTCGATATCGGAGGGCATGGCGCTTTGGCCTCCGGCATAAGGCGCCAGCACTTTGATGCCGAAATCATCGTAAGCTAACGTCTGGGCTGCAATCTTTTCGTAGTAGGTTTCGTAGCCGGTTCCGGCAAAACCGAGGGTCATGCCGCCACATTCATGGTCGCCGGTCACCACAATCAGGGTCTCACGGGGGTGGCGCTTGGCGAATTCAACGGCTTCCTGGATCGCTTCATCAAAAGCGATGACGTCCTGGATGGCAGCGCGGGCGTCGTTCGCGTGAGCTGCCCAGTCGATTTTTCCACCTTCAACCATCATAAAGAAGCCCTGGCGATTCTTCAGCAGCTTGATCCCTTTGCGCGTAAACTCCGCCAGGCTGATGGAACCCTCGTAGTCCTGACCGGCACCATCGGCTGCCATGCGGTTGAGTGCGTAGGGCATGGCGTTGGAGCCGTCCAGGTAGGGGTTAATAGCAATGACCCGCCCACTGCGCCGACGAAGAGCATCGAATTCATCTCTCGTGTTGGCGAAGGTGAATCCGTTGGCCGTGGCTTTTTGCTCCACCAAGGCGTACCGTTGGTCGTTGTCCAGATTGGCGTACTCGGCGCTTTTGTATTTGTTGACGCGAAAACCGCCTCCGGCATAGTAGTCAAAATCGCTGTCCAGCAGCTGAGCACCGATGTCCTCATAGTTGTTCCGACTGTCTGTATGGGAGTAAAAGACAGCGGGAGTTGCGTGGTCAATCGATACGCTGGACACAATGCCGACCTTCATCCCGTTGGCTTTTGCCGCCTCGGCAAGAGTCGTGTAAGGCTGCGTGGCATCGGGGTCCATGGCAATGACACCGATATTGGTCTTCTTGCCACAGGCCAGTGCGGTTCCGGCAGCCGCGGAACCGGTAATAAACCGATTATTGGCGTAGCTCATTTGCATCCCCTGAACAGGGAACTTGCTCATGGTAAGCTTTTCCGCCTTGATACCGCCTGCGACGGCATCATCTTCCTGAGTCGCGGCAAGAAAGGCCTCTGTCGCATGAATCTGCGGGCTGGCCATCCCATCACCAATAAACAGAAAGACATATTTCGGCTTGTTGGCTCCACATTGCGGCCATGTCCGTTCGGCCTGTGCCTGCATCGCCCCGATCAGAGCCAGGGTCATACAGAGCACCACCATTTTCATCCCTTTAATCCGCATCAATACCTCCTTCAAGAGTTCGAGAAAAAGTGCCCGACAGCAATAAATGCATCTATTAGGAGGGGGGAAGGTGTGTGTGCCGTTAAGCGAGAGTGCAGGCTCTGTTTGGATATAACGGAAAAAATTGCGGAAAACTAACAAATGGAAAAATAGTTTAATGGTGTGTGAATATTTCGCTGGACGGAGGGAGGAGGATGATGCTCCTCCTTCCCTCCGTCCATTGAAGAGTTGTCGGTGACGTTCAGGGTTTCTCAGGCGGCTTTCTTTCTGCCGAGCCAGGTCTGCAGCCAAATGCCGCTGAGCATATACGAGTAGATCCAGGTTCCAAGGAGGATAAAGATAAACGCCTTGACGATATCCATGGGACTGCCGTCAAGGGAAAAACCGGGAACAAAGCCGAACAGCAGCGGCCCCAGGTAGAGAAACTTGGCGAATTTGAAGGCCGAGAAGGCACACTTCCACATATTGGCCCCGGCAATGGTTGCTCCGGCGAAGGCAGCGATACAGACCGGGGGAGTGATGTTGGAGTCCTGTGAAAGCCAGTAAACGATCATGTGGGCTGCCAGCTCGTTGACGCCCAGGTGGATCAGTGCGGGAACGGCCACGACGGCAGTGATCAGGTAGGCGGCGGTGACCGGGACCCCCATGCCGAGGACCAGTGAGGCCAGGGCGATCAGAAGGATGGTCATGACCAGCGATCCGTCGGCGAACTCGATAATGATATCGGCGAAGGTGAGGATCAGGCCGCTGTAGGTCAGCACCCCGATAATGATCCCGATAACCCCGACCGTTGCACCGATTTTGAGGCTGCTTTCCGCCCCTTCCCGGGCGGCTTCTAGAAATTTGCGGGGACCGATCTTGTTGTCGGCGGTCAGCCAGGAAACGGCGATGCAGGAGACCAGACCGATGATAGCGGCGTATCCGGGGCTGTAGCCGAACAACATCAGGAAGGTGATGACCGCCAGCGGGATCGAGTAATACCACTCTCGAATAAAGATCCCGATGGCACTGTGCTCCGATTTGTCTCCGACGATATTGTCCTTTTTCGCCTCGTAATGGACCATGACAAAGACGCTGAAGAAGTACATGATCGCCGGGAAAAGCGCCACCAGCATAATGCGGGAGTAAGGCTGGCCGGTCAGTTCGGCCATGATAAAGCCGCCAGCCCCCATGATGGGGGGCATGAACATGCCACCGATAGAGGCGGCCGGCTCGATGCCTCCGGCAACATGGGGTTTGAAGCCGGCCTTCTTCATCATCGGGATGGTAAAAGCCCCGGTGGAGACCACGTTGGCGATGGCACTGCCGGAGATGGAGCCGAAGAGACCGGAAGCGACGACGGCGACCTTGCCGGGGCCACCGACCTTGTGTCCGACAGCGGCCAGCGGAAAGTCGATATAGAATTTCTGGGCGCCGCATTTGTGCAGGAAGGCGCCAAAGAGAACGAAAAGCAGGATGTAGGTGGCCAACACGTTGGCCATAATGCCGAAAATCCCGTCACTTTTATAAAAAATGGACGTACAGAGCTCAGGGAAGCTGGCCCCCGCATGAGAGACGATGTCGGGCATGGAGTCGCCGTACATGCCATAGGCGAGCATGAGAACACCGATGATAACAAAGACGTTGCCGACCACCCGGCGGGCCAGCTCGATGCTGACCAGAACCCCGGCCATTGCCATCCCCATATCAAGCGGAGTTTCAATGCCGGTCCGGTAGTTGATTGACTCAAAGTTGAGAATCCAGTAGCTGATGGTGACCGCCGAGACGATCATCAGCAGATAATCGATCACCCGAAAAAAGAGAGTTTTGGACCGGTACAGCAGAAAGACCAGGATATAGGTCACCAGGACATAGACCCCCCGGTGATACTGGGTTGCGGCAGGGGTGAGCACAGCGGCATAGGCATAAAAGAGAAGCAGCAGCAGTGCGCAGATATCAAATAACCACTTTTCAACTCGCTTCAGTTCGTTATACACAAGAAGACCTCTGACCGGCTGAGGAGAAACATTCCAACAGGTGTCCCATGCGGGGCCCTGCCCAATAAACTCGATGGTGGCAGTCCCGTGCAGCCGACGCTGCGCTGCACGGGACCCCTATAAGCGAGCGAATAAGCTTACTTGATGACGCCTTTCTCCTTCCAGAATTTGATGGCGCCGGGATGCAGCGGGGTGACGATCCCGTCCACGCCTTTGTCCACGGCCATTGCCTTAAAGGTCTTCTTCTGGGAGACCATATGCTTCAGGCCTTCATCGGTGAAGATAACCGACAGCAGTTTGTAGACGATCTCGTCCGGAACGTCCTTATGGGCGACCCAGAGGGCCGAATCCTGGAATGACGGAGTGGCTTTGTCGACACCCTTGTAGGTGCCGGCCGGAATCTGCAGCTTGGAGAAGTAAGGGTACTTTTTGTAGAAACCGGAGGCTTCTGCGTCGGCACCCAGGTCGATCAGCTCGATATCGTTGGTCTGAGAGGCCATAATAACCGCGCCGGAGGGGAAGGCGGTAAAGAGCCAGAAGGCGTCGAGCTGCTTGTTACCGAAAGCGGCTGCAGCATCGTTGTAACCCATGGCGTTTCGTTTGACCTT
The DNA here is from genome assembly GCA_028282145.1 of Thermodesulfobacteriota bacterium. Classification (GTDB taxonomy): domain Bacteria; phylum Desulfobacterota; class Desulfuromonadia; order Desulfuromonadales; family Geopsychrobacteraceae; genus JANQIN01. The sequence continues at coordinate 18,806 of JANQIN010000244.1, forward strand.
GTCCCAGATACCGAGATGGTTGAAAAAGAGGTCACAATTGGCGTAGGCGCCGGAACCGGCATTGCCCACACCGACCTTCTTGCCGACCAGGTCCTTGGTCGACTTGATGCCGGACCCCTTACGGATCACCAGCTGGGCCGGTGCGCCATAGAGGAAGGCCACTGCGCGAACATCTTCGTATTGACGTTTGTCGTTTTTCATCAGACCGTTGGCGCCCAGGTAGACATGGCCCGAATAGACGGTGGCGAAGTGCATTCGCCCGGCGTTGACCTTGCGCAGGTTTTCCACCGATCCGGCCGAAGACTGGGCTTTGACGGTGAAACCTTCCATGGCTTTGACGGGTTTGTACACCTGTATGGCATTGGCGACGGTCTGGAAGGTCCCGCCGGCCGGGCCTCCACCGAAAACAATCCGATCTTTTGCAACAGCCGAGAGGCAGAAGGCGAGGGAAATAACAACGGATAGCATTAAGATTTTTGGACCTTGTCTCATCGATACTTCCTCCTTTTCCTGAGTTGGCCTGGCAACATTTCCGGGAGGGCATGACACAAAATCTAATGCATGGTGCGTTATTTCATAAAACGGGAAGGACCGGTCTTTAGCTGTGGCCGGTCCAGGTACACTGTAGGCGAAAGAAGGCCTCCCTGTTACCAGTGGCAGGCGCGCTTTGAGCGCGCCAACCGTCTCCTATATTACCATAAAAGTCAGAGTTCCAACGGGTCAGGGGTGGCCTTTGGGGAGTGGCGCGGGCGGCATAAAGGTGACTTCCAGTTCCAGGGTGCTCTCACCTCGCCGGATTTTCACCGTGGCTTTCTCTCCCGCTTTTCGCTGGTTGAGGACGTATTTCAGGTCAAAGAACTCCTGCAGCTTCTCGTCATCGATGGCCAGCAGAATATCGTCTTTCTGCATGCCGGCGTTGGCCGCCGGTCGTCCTTCTTTCAGGCCGGTGATTCGGAGAGTTTTGGGCTCGATCATCACGCCCAGCTTGACGCCCCGGGGTTCCAGCTGTTCGTAATCGACCCAGGCGATATAGTCAAAGGGGCGCATGGGCAGATCGACCGGTTCGATCTGCATCCCCTTGGTCTCTTCCTGGCCTTTGGGGAGCCGGACCTCCTCAATACCGACCAGGGTAAAGGAGGCCGGGAGCCGACGATGTACCCGCCGGGGGATGCCGATGCCGTAGGAGACGTGGCGGGCTCCGGCGATAACCAGCATCCTTTTGTCCTGTCCGTCGGGGCTGTCGAGGTAACGGGCGATCGATTCCGCCATGGTTTCGTCCCACAAGGTTTGAACGCGCAAGAAGCCGTCCATGCGGGCCCTGCCGCCGGAGTGCCCGGCGAAGGTCGCTTCGGACAAGGCTTTGTGGTAGGGGTCGTTGAAATCCATCTGCGGCAGACGTTGACGGGTCTTCTCATCCAGGGTCTGGGCCGGAGTCCGGCCCAGGGCGCGGACCAGGTCCCGCTCGGCGTTGAGACCGATCACCGGGATCCGGTGTTCTTTGGCAAACAGCAGCAGATCACGATACAGCCGCCAGTCGAACCCCCAGGTAGAATCCCATTGGGATTGGCGAAGAAACGCTTTCTCGGTCATCGGGCCCTGGATCCAGGCCTCAAGAATAGGCTGTTGCCCGCGGGTGAACATCTCCATTCCCAGAGAGATTTCCCCGGGGAATCGCTGTTGCAGGGTACGCAGCAGATCGAGCTGAACACGGTGCGCGGCCGGGTTGTCGTGGGTCTCTCCGGCATAGACGATCCGGCTGTCGGTTGCGGCGTGCAAAAACGCCTTCTGGCTCAGGCCGTACCCCGTGCTGAGCGCGAGATACTGGCCGGCCTTAGGAGGGCTGTCGGTAGCGTACGGTTCTTCCGGATGGCCCAAGGGAGCTTTGGTACTGCATCCGGTCAAGGCGAAGGTCAGGGTGGCTAACAGGAGAATATGCCGCATCGGGTTTCCCTTTCACGAAATCTTGTAGGGTTACCATACCAAATTTGCACTGCCGATGGGGGATGACAAAAGGAAAGTCTCGACTGTTCCCAGTCGAGGCTTGAGACTGTTGACGAACAGTCAGCGCGAGCCCAGGGATGGGCGAGCCAAACTCAGGGGCATTGTCAGCCCCTGAGTTTGTAAGTAAAGCAAAACCATGCTTTTGCGAAACGGGCATGACAAAACCCAGGGAAGGGGTTTGTCATCAAACTGGGCCTCGACTGTTTCCAGTCGAGGCTTCGGGTGTGACTAACAGGGCAAGGAGTTATTTCACGGAATAGTTTCCGTCGGCATCGTAGTCAATTTCGGCATTGAGGAACTTGGTCCCTTTGACGCCACCTTCTTCAGCGGCAAAGTAAGCGATGGAAGAGCGGCTGCCGGTTGCACAGTAGAAGACGACCTGTTTGGCTTTTTTCAACTGCTCCAGGTTGTCCTTGATCTCTTCATCGGGGATGTTCACCGCACCGGGGATATGATTTTTCTTGAAGTCTTCGACGGGGCGGCAGTCCACAAGCAGCAGACCTTCGGGCCGTTCTTTGACCAGCTTTTTGAACTCTGCTTTTTTAATCTCGCCGGGATAGACGATCTTTTCGGCCTTCATGGCGGCGCCGGGATTCTTTGGGTTGACCATGGCAAAGGCACGAGTCGACTTTTTCTTCCATGCCGGATAGCCCTCGGCATAGACGCGGACGTTGGTGTAACCCATCTTGCGGGCCGCTGCTGCCGATTTGTGGGACAGAGGGCACTTGAAGCCGCCGCAGAAGAAGATCAGTTCCGTCTTCTTGTCGGCAGGAAGCAGACCTTTCATCTTCTCGAAATGAGGCCAGGGGATCGACAGGGCGCCGGGGACGGTGCCGTTGTTGTACTTGTTGATCGGACGGGAGTCGACCACGAGGGCGATCTTGTCCGGGTCGTTCAGCAGAATTTTGATGTGGTTGGTCGCAACCCAGGGTGTTTTTCCGACCTTGCGCCAGGCGGGTTCACCTTTGGCGAAAACGGAGACGTCGGTGTAGCCGTTCTTGAGCGCCAGTTTTGCGGCCTTGTGGGACAGCTGGCACTTCAGGCCGCCACAGTAGAACACCAGCTTGGTGCTCTTATCTGCAGGAAGCTCGTCCAGCATGTCCTCCATATCCGTCCAGGGAATGGAGACCGCCCAGGGAAGGTGGGAGGCAAAAAATTTGATCTCCGGCCGGGAGTCCACCAGCATGTATTTCCCTTCGCCGGGTTTCTTGGAGACCATCGCTTCAACTTCGGGCAGGTCAACAATCTTGTAGTCGGCGGCCAGTGTGGGGCTGGCCACCAGCATTAGGGACGCCAGGACGATTCCGATCATCGCAAACCGTTGCTTCATCATACCTCTCTCCTCCGTCAAATGTTGGCGTTGTATTGATATATTGCTTTTTTTCTATATAGCAACCTCCAGGGGCAGGTCAAGCATTAAATCTACATTAAAATACGAGGAAAATTGTCAATAAAATATTCGTGACAAAAATCGATTTTTTTCCGTAAAAACAACCCCGGAAAAGTCGATGTGGCAAGAGTGGTTTCGGAAATTTTTATCGAGTAAAAACGTCGGAATAATAGATATTTGTGCGTTTTTCGAAAAATGATTTTCTTTTGGCGAAATTCCTTGATCTGGCTGCGACATTGTGGTATTCAGATTTTAATATATAAGAACGGAAAGGGCGAAGAAAAGCGCCACGGCTTCTAATGAAGGAGTATCTCATGGAACGTATTGTTGCCTGTATCACTGTACTTCTTTTCTCTGTGATTTTTACTGTTTCGGCCATGGCGGCGGAAGGTGGAAATCCGAAGAAAGGGAAGTATCTCTGGAAGAAAAACTGCAAGGTCTGCCACGTGGCCGGCGAAGAAGGCGGTGTCCTGTCTCCGAGCACCAAAACCCAAAAGTCCTGGGATCGGTTCTTTACCAAGAACAAGCACAAGAAAAAGCCTGAGGCCTGGGGGAAGTTCTCCGAAAAGGACCTGAAAGACATTCAGCAGTATATGTATGATCACGCCATGGATTCGGATCAACCGGAAACCTGCGGCTGATTCTGAATCGATTCTGGGGAGGGGGAAACCGCTCCCCTCTTATTGATTCTTTACATTCAAATATTCATATTAAAGCAAGTCGGTGGATAGGAGGCTGATTTGTCGAACCTGTTCTGGAACAGTTTAAGCCGGCGGCGTTTTCTGGGGGTGACCTCCCTGGCGATTGGTGCTGCCGCGCTTGGCACCAAGGCCAAAGTGATGGAGGCGCTGGCCTCTTCGGTCGCCGATGGGACCGCCGTTCAGAGTATCCGCAACGTTTTCACCAGCTGCGGAATGTGTGTCAACAAGTGCGGTGTGATTGCCCGTGTGCGAAACGGGGTCATTGAAAAGCTTGATCCCAACCCTCACTTTATCAAGAGCCGGGGGATGCTTTGTGCCCGCGGCAACGCCGGACTGGATATGGTCTATAGCCCGGATCGGTTGAAATATCCTCTGATCCGGACCGGAGAGCGGGGCAGCGGGCAGTTCCGACGCGCCTCCTGGGACGAAGCGCTGGACCTGGTGGCCAAGAACCTCAATGAGCTTGCCGAGAAATATACCCGGGCCGGGACGATGTTTGTTTCTACCGAAGGATTCCAGGAGCATTTTTTCACCACCTTTGCCGAATGTTACGGTTCGCCTAACACCCTGCGTCATCCGACCCTGTGTTTGTCCTCCAATATCCAAGGTTTCAGCGCCACCTTCGGCACCAACCCGACGCCGGATGTCCTGAACGCCGATTATATTCTGATGTCCGGTGCCAACCGGAGTGAAGCGTTGCTGACACCGGACAGTATCGACATGATCACCGGTGAAGGGGGCAAGCGGAAGATCGTCTACCTCGATCCGCGCTTTACCAAAACCGCGGCCAAGGCGGATGAATGGTATCCGATCAAGCCCGGAACCGACATGGCGTTTATCCTCGGGATGATTCACGTCATCGTCACCGAAAGCCTGTATGACAAAACCTGGGTCGAGACCAACACGGTCGGCATGGAGCAGCTTATACCGCATATCCAGCCCTACACGCCGGAATGGGCCGAAGCGGAATGCGAAGTCCCCGCGACAGATATCCGTCGCATCGCTCGTGAGTTTGCTGCGGCGGCACCAAAAGCCGTGTATTACCAGGGGCGCCGTTCCTCGTTCTTTGACAACGATACCCAGATGCGCCGGGCAATGGCGATTCTGAATGTTCTGGCAGCCAACTGGGATCGTCCTGGCGGCATGGTCCCCAACAGCAAGGTCAAACTGGAGGGGCACGACTATCTGGCCCCCTGGTACGAGGATGTTCCGGAACGATTGGAAAAAGGCGATGTCGCCTACCTGTCGAACAAGGACGGGTCCTGGAAATATTTCCGGGACCGGGTCCTGGAAGGCACACCTTATCCGGTCAAAGGGATGATGATCTACAAGCAGAACCCGCTGGTGTCGGTGCCCAACCGGGCCAAGACCCTGGCGATGATGGAGCAGATGGAGTTCATCTGCACTATCGATATCACCATGAACGATACCGCCTGGTATTCGGATGTGGTTCTGCCCGAGTCGACCTATCTGGAGCGGGACGATCCGATCGAATCACTCGGGGGGATTCTGCCGGTAGTGACGACGCGTAATGCCGTGATTCCCGCGATGTATGAGTCCAAATCCAACCTGTGGATTATGCAGCAACTGGCCAAAAGGTTGAGCGGCGAGATCTTTGAATCGTTCAACTTCACCATGGAGGAGTATCGGCATCACCAGTTAAAAGGCAAGCCTCAGATCGCCGAGGCGCTCGAGTTGAAAGGGGTCTACTATCCCAAGACGACCCCGACCTATGGCAAGTTCGACGGAAAGCGGCTCAAGACCAGGAGTGGCAAGATCGAGATTTACTCTGCCAAATACGCCAAAAAGGGGTTGGACCCCTTGCCCGTCTACACCGCACCCGAAGAGGTTCCTCAAGGCAAGTTCCGTCTGATCCTGGGCCGAAATGCCTATTTTACTCATGGCACGACAGCTCACAATGCCCTCCTGGACGACATCGTGGCGGAAAACACCCTCTGGCTGAACACGAGGGAAGCCAAGCGTATGGGCCTGAAACACGGTCAGATGGTTCGCGTGAAAAGCCCGCTGGCAGAAGAACAGCTGAGGTTGCAGGTGACGCAGAAAATCCGCCCCGACTGTGTCTATCTGTCTCACGGGTATGGGGTGCTGAACAAAAAGCAGCAGTTGCTGCAGGGCAAAGGAGGCAGCGATGCTGCCCTGGTGGAGGACAAGGTCGAGCCGATCTCCGGCAATGTCGCCATGCACCAGACCTTTGTTGAAATCTCGGCGGCCTAGGAGTGACTGAGATGAAGAAAAGACGTTTGGCAATCGTTCTCGATACCCGTAAATGTATCGACTGCAAGGCCTGCACTGTGGCCTGCAAGACCGAAAATAAAATCCCTCTGGGCAGAGAAACCTACCGGAACTGGGTGTCCGAGGGACCGCTTCGCGGGGAATACCCCAATTTGGGACAAAGCTACACCCCCGGGCAATGTATGCAGTGTGCCAATACGCCCTGTGATCGTGTCTGTCCCACCCGGGCGACCTGGGTGAATGATGATGGGATTGTGGTGGTGGAAGACCGCAAATGTATCGGCTGCAAATACTGCATGACCGCCTGCCCTTACAACGCCCGCTATTACAACGAGGAAACAGGTGCGGTGGACAAGTGCACTTTCTGTATCCAGCGGGTCGCTGTCGGTGAGATCCCGGCCTGTGTCGAAACCTGTCCGACCAAGGTGCGTGTTTTTGGGGATCTGAACGATCCGGAGAGTGAGGTCTCCGAGTTATTGGCCAGGCACCCCTATCGTGTTCTGAAACCTGAAATAGGAACCGAGCCGTTCCTGTTTTATTTGATGTAAGGAGAATAGCCATGCCCAAGCGTTTGAAAATTTCGCCCAAGTGGCTCTTCTTCTCCCTGTTGACCTGTGGTGTTATCGCAGGCCTGGCGGCAGCGGGATACGTCTTCTGGGTGGGACACAGCGAAGCGTACAATGTTACGCGCGAAATCCCCTGGGGAATTCTGATTTCCACCTATGTCTTCTTTGTTGTCTGCTGCAGCGGGCTATGCCTGGTTTCCAGCCTGGGGCACGTCTTTGGCGTCACGCAGTTTGAACAGATCAGCAAAAGGGCTATTCTCCTGGCGATCATTACCATGCTGGTCGGCTTTGGCACCATTGCCATGGAGATCAACCATCCGATTCGGATGGCTATCTGGGTGGTGTTGTCACCCAATTTCTCTTCTCCAATCTGGTGGATGGGTGCGTTGTACGGCGGCTACCTGGTGATTCTCTGTCTGGAGTTCTATGCCCTGATGAAGGATCGGCATGGAATGGCATCGACCCTTGGTTTGCTGGGATTTGTCATGGCCATGGCAGCCAGTTCCAATCTGGGGGGCGTTTTTGGCCTTCTGGAAGCCCGGCCTTTCTGGTACGGCGCTTTTCTGCCGCTCTATCTGATCCTGACAGCCCTGGTATCCGGCGGGGCTCTTCTGGCGTTGATCGTCTACTTTAACCATCGCACCCGTGGTCTTCCTTTTCACGAAGGGGAGAGATCTTTTATGGATGCCCTTGGCCGTTTGCAGGCTCTTTTCGTGGGGTTATTGGCGTTCTTCCTGATCTGGAAAGTCATAACCGGGCTTTATGGACGCCCACCTCAAGGCTACGAAGCCATGATGGCGCTGATCAACGGGCCGCTGTCCTTGCCTTTCTGGTTGTTTGAGGTTCTGCTTGGCCTTTTGGTGCCTCTGGTATTTTTATTGCGCCGACAAAGCCGGACACCGCAAGGAGTGGCTCTGGCAGGTGGTTGCAGCCTGATTGGGATGTTTTTTATGCGTTATGACATGGTGGTTGCGGGTCAGCTGGTACCCATGCGGGTGGATGTCGGAGAGCAGGCAGGAACCTGGCTTGCTTACACCCCTTCCGTGACCGAGGTGGTGATTGTCCTGGGCGCGCTTTCGGCCTGTCTGTTGCTTTATTCCATCGCTGAGCAACGGCTGGATCTGTCGTCGACCCACACGTAGAGTCTTCAGCGGATCAAAAAGAAGGCCGGCGAAAAAGCCGGCCTTTTCTCTTTATCGAGGGCTTCAATGCCGACGATATCGTGCCCAGCCCAGACTACCCAGGCCAAGGGCGAGCAGGAGGATCGTTCCGGGTTCGGGTACGGGTTGGGATTCGTAACTCAATTCGGACAGGTAGAATTGGTAAGGATTCTCGTTGCTTGGATTATTGTTGGCCAGATACAAGGTATCCGTCAGGATGTCGTTGATATCGTCTTCATGGACCAGCGTCCTGTTTTCGTAATTGGTGTCATCAACGGACAGATCATAGGTCCCAAGGAAGTCGGTCAGGTGGCTGCCGTTTCGTAACGTCAGGCCGGTGATCAGGACATCGACGGGGTTGTAAGCTCCGTCATGGAAGTACAGTTTCAATTTTTCCCCAGGCGTTACATTGTCATCGCTGGAGGGGACTGCCTGCAGATTGGTATCCAGAGTCCCGGCAACGCCCAGCCCGCCCGGGTTGCTGTTGTACTCGTCATCCAGATAGGCAAATGCATTCTCACCGCTGGTGTAGAAACCATAAGCACTGACGGATAATCCGCCACCCAAGTTAAACGTCAGAGGTTGGCCGCCACCTTCATTACCTGCGGCCAGAGTGGCAAAATCAACCGAAAGAGCCAGTGCGGCGCCGGCAAAACCAACCGCCATCACCTGAAACCAGGCAAGGAGTGTGAGCGTTTTACGTACCATAATCCGCTCCTTTAACTCCAGACCAACTACATGTAATTATTTTTGCATAAAATGCGCCGAAAACTTAATACCTTAGGATCTTAAAGGAAAAGGCGTGTCCACAAGGGGCACGCCTTTTCAAAAAGCCAAACTGTAAAAAAAACCGACAGAGGTTTAGTTGGTCGCTTCTACCTGCTGCTTACGTTCGTCCATGACCTTGTAGGCACAGAAAGCGCCACACATGGTGCAGGCACCGTGTTCGTCAGCGACATCAGCGGTAGAACCACGGCGTTTGCGAGCCAGAGCAGGGTCAATGGCCAACTCGTACTGTTTCTCCCAGTCAAGTGCCTTGCGGGCCTTGGACATGGCAATGTCACGATCCATGGCACCGGGAATCCCTTTGACGATGTCGGCGGCATGGCCGGCGAGACGAGTGGCCATGACACCTTCATGGACATCCTCGGCGTTGGGCAGGCACAGATGTTCGCTGGGGGTGACATAGCAGAGGAAGTCTGCTCCGGCACTGGCTGCGATAGCGCCGCCGATGGCGCAGGTGATATGGTCGTAACCGGGAGCAATATCGGTGACCAGGGGGCCCAGAACATAGAAGGGGGCGCCGTGACAGAGCCGCTTCTGCAGCGTAATGTTGGCTTCGACCTGGTTGAGAGGCACATGGCCCGGACCTTCGATCATCACCTGAATCCCCTTGTCCCAGGCACGCTGAGTCAGTTCCCCGAGAACAATCAGTTCATGAATCTGGGCCCGATCGGTGGCATCGGCGATGCAGCCGGGACGGAAACCGTCACCCAGGCTCAGGGTGGCATCGTAGGGTTTGACCAGGTCCAGCAGGCGATCATAGTGTTCGTAGAGCGGGTTCTCGGCGTTATTATGCTGCATCCAGGCGCAGGTGAAGGAACCGCCGCGGGAGACAACTTCCATGATGCGGCCTTCTTTGTCCATCTTGTCGACGGTCGCGCGGGTGACACCGCAGTGAACGGTGATGAAGTCGACGCCGTCGTCTAAGTGCTTCTTAATTCCTTCGAAGATTTCATCGAAAGTCATGTCGACGATCGCCTTACCCTTCTTGGTAACGGTGTCGCAAGCCGCCTGGTACAGAGGGACCGAACCGATACAGGCGTCGGTTTCTGCAATAATTGCTTTGCGGATTTCGTCGATGGGACCGCCGGTCGACAGGTCCATCAGAGCATCGGCCCCTGCGGCGACAGCAACGCGCGCCTTTTCCAGTTCGGCATCGATCGACTTGTCGTCGTTACTGGTACCGATATTGGCATTGACCCGGGTTTTGATTCCCTTGCCGACGGCCAGAGGCTTGCCGTTGATATGCAGATTATTGTGACAGACGATGGCGGTGCCTTCGGCAATTCGCTCGCGCAGCAGTTCGGGGCAGATATTGGCCTCGATAGCAGCTTGTTTCATCTTGTCGGTCACGATCCCTTCGCGGGCCAGTTCCATTTGGGTTTTGTTCATCATCGTTCACCTGTTCGAAAAAGAAAAAGACCGTGGGAAAATCCACGGTCTTTTGCGCAAAAGCGTTGCTTGTCCGTGGCCGCTTCCCTACGCCGGTATAAACCGGATCAGGTTCAAAGGGTCGTTCCGTGGATGCGGAACTCTCAGTCGCGAAGACTCCCCCAGGGCGCCTGTAGAATTGGGCAACGTTAGCAGTGAGGGCAAATCAAGTCAAGCATTGTTAGTTGTAAAAGCCGCTCCGTGGGTTTTGGAAGCTTGCTTGGGAAAAGTGTGATGGGGCTTCGCTGATAAAAAAGGCGAAGCGCCTGCGCGCCTCGCCTGGATGCTGTCGATCATGCCTGGGTTAATCTTATTGTCCATTACTGTGATTCATCGGGCCATGCATCAGCTTGATGGCGCCCTGGAAATGGTTGATCGGACCGTGCCCGACCCCAATGTCGGGGGCGGTGCGGATGGCTTCGGTAATAAAGTCTTTGGCCATCTGGACGGCCTTGACC
>JANQIN010000262.1 GCA_028282145.1 Thermodesulfobacteriota bacterium
AAAAAGGATCCTGAAAGAAGAACACCGGATTTATCCCAGAGCCGTTCAGCTTTTTGCCCAGGGGAGACTGCACGTCGAAGGGAGAAGGGTTATTGTTCAAGCCGGCCCGGCGGTGTCCGAATGGGCGCAGCACAGCCCCCCCCTTTCCGAGTGAGGAATTCATGGCCGAGCCGATTCTGATCAGCGCCTGCCTTTTGGACCTGCCCACACGCTATGACGGTTCTGCCAAGCCTAATGAGCCCCTGAAAAGGTATCTTCAGGAGAACAACTTCTGCCCTGTGCCGATCTGCCCTGAACAGCTTGGAGGTCTACCGACGCCTCGCCCAGCCTGCAAATTAGTCGGTGGCGATGGCGAGGACGCCATTAAAGGCCATGCGCGTGTGGTGGGGGAAGATGAGATCGATCGGACCATACCCTTTATCGAAGGAGCCCGTATGGTGTTGCACATCGGACAGCTTTCAGGCTGTCGCAGGGCCATCCTCAAAGAACGGAGCCCTTCCTGCGGCGTTCACAGGATACATCGCGGAACTGAGTTGGTAAAAGGCCAGGGCGTTACTGCGGCACTTCTGCGGCAAGCGGGTATCGATCTTATGTCAGAGGAGGACCTCTAGATGGCTCCCCAGAACCCTTTACGTCCCTATTTTGATATTGCCATACTGGGTCGTTCGATCACCACTCTCCTCATGGGCACCCTTCTGGCAAAATCCGGGAAGAGGGTCCTGCTTGTCAGTAACCCTGAGACGACGCCAGAACCGGACTTGTCCTTATGCCCTGTGTGTTCCAATCTGTTGCAACAATTGAATCTCAGTCTCCCAAATCCTGAACCGGCGGCTCTCCAGGTGATACACGAGGACATCCGTCTCGACCTCAAAGGAGGTTCTTTGTCGGATGACGAATGGCAGAGAGAGCTTCCTGGCGAGGCGGAAGAGATTCTGTCACTGCTGGCCCAATGGGATGACTGGGGTAAGCAGTTAATGGCTCTGATTCAGCAGGTCGGACCACCCCGGCGAGGGTTCCGCCGTTCCATGGCTTTCCGGTGGGCCCTGATGCAGAATCTCCCCTACCGGGAACTTCGCAAACCGATCGACAAAGTCCTTCAGGAGGCGCTCCCGGAAGCTGCCGCATCCGTCGTTCAACAGATGATGGAAGGGTTGACCTGCGCACCCGGTTCAAACGTCTCCCTGGCCGAAGGTTCACTTGCCCTGTACAGCTTCGTGCGATTTGACCGCCTGCCGTCCAGAAGCCTGTTGGACGAGCTGGATAAACGCTTTGAGCAATTCCATGGCCAGACTCTCATCCTGGACGGCACAACCTCGTTTCAAAAAGAAAACGGTGCCTGGAAACTATTGCGCCAGGATGGAAGCCCGATCCGTCTTGAATCGCTCTTTCTGGGTGAGCAGGCTCTTTACCCGCGCCTAAAAGGCTCTGATGTCCGGCTTCCCCCGCCCCCGATTCTCTGTCTGCCTGTCGATACCGACGGGATGGCTATTTCACCTGTTCTGGGAACGAACATCAGCCTGAATACTCCGGAACCTGCCACTCTGGTCGAGATCCAGAGCAAAGGCAACAGCCCTTACCTGCGACTGTCCTGCCGAAAGGGCACCAACACCCGGGACAAGGTTCAACAGACGCTTTCCCGCCTTTTCCCCTTTGGCGCTCCGAAACTGCAGGAATGGACACTTCCGGAGCCAAACCGGGGAAAGATTCGCATGTTCAATGCCGTCAGGAGGCGCCTTCCTCTGGACCAGGGTCTGTTCCTCGTGGACCCCTGGGCCCTTTTCCCCAACCTCCCGGGGTTGAATCCGGCCCTGACCTGTGAAAGCCTTCTTGAAATTGTTCACTCGAACAAATAATGTCTCCCCAAAAAGGCTTGCATTCCCAACCACTTCCTGTTATAAGTTCGCTTCAGCGTTTTCGAGGAGGAAGAACAATGGCCAGAATTTGCGAAATCTGTGGCAAGAAGCCGGTGACCGGCAACAACGTCAGCCATGCCCATAATAAGACCCGGACCGTCTGGAACCCGAACCTGCAGAAGGTTCGTGCGCTGCACAACGGCGCCGTGAAAACCATGAAGGTTTGCACCCGTTGCATCCGTTCCGGTGCGGTGAAAAAGGCTGTCTGATTCAAATCGACAATTTATCAAAAAAAGGGGTGCCCATCGGGTACCCCTTTTTTTGTTCGTCCGTCTTCGTGTGATGACTTATTTTCCGGACCAAGCGACCCACTCCATCTCAATCAAAGCGCCTTTGGGCAAAGCTGCCGCCTGAACCACAGCTCGTGCCGGAGGATCTTCATTGAAGAGTTCCGCGTAGATCCCGTTCACCAGTGCAAAATCGTTCATATCCGCCAGAAAGATCGTTGTCTTCACAACATCCGAGACAGAAAGTCCGGCGGCATCAAGCATCGCCTGTACATTTTTCAAGACCTGTCGCGCCTGATCTTCGATCCCCCCTTGAACCATTTCGCCGCTTTCAGGAAAGAGTGGGATCTGCCCGGAGAAAAAGACAAAATCGCCGGCCCTTACCGCCTGGGAATAGGGGCCTATTGCCTGTGGTGCTTTTTCCGTTGCAATGATCTCTTTCATGCGTCTCCCGTCTTTCTCAGTTTCGAAGTCGTTCCACCTTTACAACCCCCTGGATTCGGCGTAGATCAGCCATAATCTTTTGCAGGTGGTCCAGGTTTTTGACCTCGATCTCAAAAATATTCGCCCCTCTTTTATCCAGAGTAGAACGCATATTGGCGTTTACAATATTGGCTTCACAGGCCGTAAGGGCACCGGCAATAGCAACGAGCATCCCCTTCTGATCCACACAATCGACCCCGATCTTAACGGTGCGAGTCGACGCCTGCCGGTCATCCCATTCCACTTCGATCACCCGGGCAGGATCAAGTTCAAGGATTCTCTGACAATCTCGTGCGTGTACGGTTACCCCACGACCGCGCGTAATAAAGCCAACGATATCGTCACCGGGGAGCGGGTTGCAACATTGGGCAAAATGGACCAGAAGATCGTCGATCCCCTGAATCTTGATCGCGCTGGATGTTTTCTTGCGCGGTTTATCCTGTATATGAAGGACGTCTTTCTCGGTTTTTTCGTCGCCCTGCTTCAGATCCTCCTGAGGGAGCACGCGGGAAAGGACCTGTTTTTGAGTCAGCTTACCGTAACCGATGGCAGCCAACAGATCATCCGCCGCACGAAACCCCAGACCTTCAATCGCCTCAGGGAATCGGTCCAGAGAGGTAGCTCTCTTGTAGCTATACCCGAACTTCCTCAACTCCTTTTCAAGCAACTCCCGACCGATATCGATCGACTTTTCCCGCTGCTCCGCCTTGATCCATTGACGAATCTTATTACGGGCTTTCGAGGTTCGAACAAAGTTCAGCCAATCCTTGCTGGGGTGATGGTTTGTGGCTGTCACCACTTCAACAACATCACCATTCTGTAACTCGGTCTTCAACGGAACCAGCTTGCCATTCACACGTGCCCCGACACAGGTATGTCCAACGTCGCTGTGAATCGAATAGGCAAAATCGATGGGACTGGAGTGGGCCGGCAATTCACGAACATCTCCATTCGGAGTAAAGACATAGACCTCTTCGGGGAAAAGATCGATCTTCACTGAGTCCATGAACTCATGGGAATCCTTCAGCTCCTGTTGCCATTCCATCAACTGGCGCAGCCAACCGAATCTTTTCTCATCCCGGCTCTTGCCGGTCTGGGTGATTCCCTCCTTGTATTTCCAGTGAGCGGCCACACCCTCTTCGGCCAGTCGATGCATATCCCGCGTCCGGATCTGGACCTCCATATGCTTGCCATAAGGCCCCACAACCGTCGTATGCAGGGATTGGTACATATTGGCCTTGGGCATAGCAATATAGTCTTTAAATCGCCCGGGAACCGGTGTCCAGGCTTCGTGGATCACCCCCAACACTTCGTAACATTCCCGAAGGGTCCCAACCAGTATACGGAAAGCCACAAGATCGTATACCTGATCAAAATCGACGCCGCGTTTCTGCATTTTCCGATAGATCGAATAAAGATGCTTAGCGCGACCCGAAACATCACCGGAGATCCCCTCGGCCTCCAGTTTCCCGAAAATGGTCTTTTTCACATCGTCGATATAGGTGCTGCGTTCACGGATAGTGTCTTCAATATTGGCCGCAAGATCCTGAAAAACCGCAGGTTCCATATATTTCAGGGTCAGATCTTCGAGCTCACTTTTGATCCAGCTGATACCGAGCCGGTTGGCAAGAGGAGCATAGATATCACGCGTTTCCTGAGCAATCCGCAGCCTTCGTTCAGGGGGCTGACTGCTGAGGGTTCGCATGTTGTGCAGTCTGTCGGCCAACTTGACCAGAATGACACGGAGATCCCGTGCCATGGCCACCAGCATTTTTCGAAACGATTCGGCCTGGCGCTCTTCCCGGGTTCGGAAAATCATCTTCCCGATTTTTGTAACGCCATCCACCAGATCGGCAATCTCAGCCCCAAACTCTTTGGCAATCAGCTCCTTGGTCGCCTCGGTATCCTCCAGAACATCGTGAAGCAAACCTGTAGCAAGGCTGGCGCTATCCATGCGAAGACGGCACAGAACATCCGTTACTTCCAACAGATGTTGGATGTAGGGTTCTCCTGAAAGACGTTTCTGTCCCTTGTGATATCTGTCAGCGAAATGGTAGGCTTTTTCCACCAACACAATATCGGCTTCGGGGCGATCCCTTTTCAGGTTCTGCAGGATCTCCTCAATCGTGACCATCGACTTCCGTACCAAAAAAAAGGCCTGACACCCATGGGTAGCGTCAGGCCCTGTTCGTTGTGAGGCGGGACATTCAGCGTTTGCGAACGGGGAGTTCGTAATCAACCTGACCGTCAGCGATTTCACGCAAGGCCAGTACCACCTTTTTGTTTTTCGATTTGTTCTCGATCAACGGCTCAGCGCCCTTGTAAAGTTGCTTGGTCCGTTTTGCTGCAACCATAGTCAACAGAAAGCGATTGGGGACCTGTTCCAGGCAGTCCTCAACAGTAACACGTGCCATCTGGCATCTCCTTTAACGTTTAATCAAGGCCGTAATAGGCCTTCAAATTGATCTGTTTTCGCCCGCCGCGGCAGGCCTCGGCCCGCAAGATCGAGGAAACGTCCCGAATTGCAAGCTCCAACTCCTCATTGACCACCCAGTAATCATACCATTGCGCCGCAGGAATTTCCTGACGCGCATTGGCCATCCGTCGGTCGATAACCTCACTGGTATCCGACTCACGCCCCATCAGGCGATCCCGCAACTCCTTGAGGTCCGGCGGAAGCAGGAAGATCAGGACGGCATTGTCGATCTTTTCGCGAATCTGACGGGCACCCTGGATATCAATATCGAGCAGGATGTCCGTTCCGTTGGTCCGAGCCTCTTCCAAGGTCGCCAGGGCGGTACCGTAATAGTTCCCATGAACCTCCGCCCATTCGGCGAACTCCCCCATGGAAACCCTTCTCTCGGAGGTGTTTACATCGACGAA
>JANQIN010000024.1 GCA_028282145.1 Thermodesulfobacteriota bacterium
CTGGAGCCGGTCGATCGCGATGCGGCTGAAGAGGGCGATACCGTCATCATCGACTTCACCGGCTACAAGGGTGGCGAAGCGTTCGAAAACGGTGCGGCAACCGATTACCAGCTGGAGCTGGGCAGCAACTCCTTCATCCCCGGTTTCGAAGACGCCATCGTCGGCATGAAGAAGGACGAGACCAAGTCGATCGATCTGACCTTTCCCGAAGAGTACGGCGCCAAGGACCTGGCCGGTCAGGATGTGACTTTTGAGACCGTTCTGAAAGAGATCAAGGTGAAGGTTCCGGCAGAACTGACCGATGAGTTCGCCAAAGACTTCGGCAGCGACGGCCTGGACGACCTCAAATCCAAGCTCCGCGAACAGATGGAAGGGGAAGACCTGAGCCGCGTCAAGCACGAGTTTGAAGACCGTGTCCGCGCCTCCTTGGTGGAGGCCAACCCCGTTGAGGTTCCCGAGACGATGGTCACCGCCCAGCTTGATGCCATGTTCGGCAACTTCAAAAACAATGTCGAATCCCAGGGCATGAAGCTCGAGATGCTTGGGTTGGATCGCCAGAAGTTTGATACCACCTACCATGAGGCCGCAGTTACCCGTGTTCAGTCCGGCCTGATCCTGGAGGCCGTTGGTAAAGCGGAAGAGATCAAGGTGGAAAAGGAAGACTTCGACGCCAAGATCGATGAACTGGTCGAGCGGACCAAGACCGACAAGACGGTGATTGAGAACCACTTCAAGGATCCCAATGCCCGCCGTATGGTCTACAGCGAGATCTTCGACGACAAAGTGATCACCTTTTTGGCGGAAAACGGTACCGTCAACGAGCTGAGCAAGGAAGAGATCGAAGCCAAGCTGGAAAAAGAAGACGACACGGAATAAGTTCGACTTGCAGCTTTTTTGATGAGATCGCCCGCCCGGTCTTGCCGGGCGGGATTGAAATGTGATGCAATAGAAAGTTCCTCAATCCCTGCCGTATGGGCGGGGTATCCTACCGGACAGGAGTGATCCATGAGTCTGATCCCGATGGTGGTTGAAGAAACCGGCCGCGGCGAGCGTGCCTTCGATATCTATTCCCGTTTGCTGAAAGACCGGATTATTTTCCTGGGTGGGGGTGTTGACGACCATGTCGCCAACCTGATCATCGCCCAGATGTTGTTCCTGGAGTCCGAGGACCCGGACAAGGATATCCATCTTTATATCAACAGTCCCGGTGGCGTCGTCACCGCCGGTATGGCGATCTACGATACCATGCAATACGTCAAGGCGCCGGTGTCGACCATCTGTG
Source organism: Thermodesulfobacteriota bacterium (assembly GCA_028282145.1). GTDB lineage: Bacteria > Desulfobacterota > Desulfuromonadia > Desulfuromonadales > Geopsychrobacteraceae > JANQIN01. Next base: position 1,283 of record JANQIN010000024.1, read on the forward strand.
TCGGTCAGGCCGCCAGTATGGGGGCTGTGCTGCTGGCAGCCGGTGCGGAAGGCAAGCGTTTTGCGCTGCCGAACGCCCGGATTATGATCCACCAACCCCTCGGCGGTTTCCAGGGGCAGGCCAGTGATATCGAGATCCAGGCACAGGAAATTCTTCGCATGAAACAGTCCCTGAACGGGATTCTGGCCCACCATACCGGCCAGTCCGTTGAGAAGGTCGCCGATGACGGTGACCGGGACTTTTTCATGGATAGTGGTGCAGCGATGGAATATGGTATTATTGATTCCATTGTGGAGCATCGTTGACAGGCTTTTTGAAGATCGCCTGTTGAGACCAGGGACTCCCCTATCGGGGGCCCGTTTCGTTCCCACGGAGGAGTGTTAGTGAGTTCGAAAGACGATAATAAATCCGGTCAATTGACTTGCTCGTTTTGCGGCAAGTCCCAAGATGAGGTCAAGAAGCTGATCGCCGGTCCGACCGTCTATATCTGTGACGAATGTATCGAACTGTGCAACGACATCATCCTGGAAGAATCCCGTCTCGAGGAAGCCGAAGAGGGTGAGACCAAAAAGCTCCCCAAACCGGCGGAAATCAAAGAAACATTGGACGATTTCGTCATCGGGCAGGACCGCGCCAAGAGGGTTCTTTCCGTCGCGGTTTACAACCATTACAAGCGGATCAACCATCTCAGCAAGGACGATGGGGTGGAGGTCCAAAAGAGCAACATTCTGCTTCTGGGGCCCACCGGCAGTGGTAAAACACTGCTGGCACAAACCCTGGCCAAAGTGCTGAATGTTCCCTTTGCTATCGCCGATGCGACGAATCTGACCGAGGCCGGTTATGTGGGCGAGGATGTGGAGAATATCATCCTCAGCCTGCTGCAGGCCGCCGATTACGATCTCGAAAAGGCCCAGCGGGGCATCATCTATATCGACGAGGTCGATAAGATCGCCCGCAAGTCCGATTCGCCGTCCATCACCCGCGATGTGTCGGGCGAAGGGGTCCAGCAGGCGTTGCTGAAGATTATCGAGGGCACCACCGCCAGCGTGCCGCCCAAAGGAGGCCGCAAACATCCGCAGCAGGAGTTTCTCAAGGTCGATACCACCAATATTCTTTTTGTTTGCGGCGGGGCCTTTGCCGGTCTTGAGAAGATCATCTCCCGGCGGAAACTGGAGAAGCGGATGGGCTTCGGGGCCGAGGTGCAGTCCAAGGAAGAGGCCTCCATCGGCGAGGTTCTGGTCGATGTGGGACCGGCCGACCTTCTCAAATACGGCCTGATCCCTGAGTTCGTCGGTCGCCTGCCTGTTGTGGCCACTCTGGAAGAACTGGACGAGGACGCTTTGATCCAGGTGCTGTGCGAGCCGAAGAATGCGCTGACCAAGCAGTATCAGAAGCTGTTCCAGATGGAGAACGTCAATCTCAAGTTCACCGACGGTGCGCTGGTGGCGATCGCCAAGGAAGCTCTGGGACGGAAAACCGGTGCCCGTGGTCTTCGCTCCATCCTTGAAAATGCCATGCTCGACGTGATGTACGAGATTCCCTCGCGTGACAGCGTCAAAGAAGTGGTGATTAACGAGGATGTGATCTTGAAGGGAGCCGATCCGCTGGTATTGTATGATTGCGCGGAGACGGCCTGACGCTGGTTCGTTAAGGAAGACCCGGAATACAACAGACCGGCAGCCGCTCACCCTGTGGAGGTTGCCGGTTTTTTCTTTCTGATTGAGACGTGTGATGACTGATTTGCCCATACCTGAAGAGATTCGCGACGGTCACGGGACCTACCCGTTGCTGCCTTTGCGCGATATTGTCATTTTCCCCCATATGGTGGCGCCCCTCTTTGTCGGTCGTGCCGGTTCGATTCGTGCCCTGGAACTGGCGATGGAGGAGAACAAGCTGATTTTTCTGGCAACCCAACAGGATCCTAAAACCGAGGAACCGGGGGAAGACGATCTGTTTGAGATCGGTACCGTCGGCCAGGTGATCCAGTTGCTGAAGTTGCCCGATGGGACGGTTAAGGTCCTGATCGAGGGAAAACGGCGGGCCCGCCTGGAAGCCTTTATTGAAAATCCGGACCATATTCTGGCCGAAGTCGAGGTTCTGCCCGATCGGGAAAACGAGACCTCAGAGACGCCGGCTTTGCTTCGTTCGGTCAAGGAATCGTTCGAGGCTTATGCCAAGCTCAGCAAAAAGATTCCGGCCGAAATGGTGGCCAGTGTCAGCAGCCTGGACGAAGCCTCTCGCCTCAGCGATACGGTGGTGGCCCAACTCCAGGTGGCGATCCCGGACAAGATCCAGGTCCTGGAAGCGACCGATACCAACCTGCGGCTGGAGGCTCTGTTGTCGCTGCTGGCCCGTGAATCCGAGTACCTGCAGATCGAAAAACGGATCCGCAGCCGGGTGAAAAGCCAGATGGAGCGCAGCCAGAAGGAGTATTATCTGAATGAGCAGATGCGGGCCATTCAGAAGGAGCTGGGCGACAAAGATGAGTTCAAGCAGGAGATGCTTGAACTGGAAGAAAAGATCGGTAAGAAGCGGATGTCCAAGGAGGCGCAGGAAAAGGCGTTGGCCGAGCTCCGCAAGTTGAAAATGATGTCACCCATGTCGGCGGAAGCGACCGTCGTACGGAACTATATCGACTGGTTGCTGAGCCTTCCCTGGCGCAAAGGAACCCGGGACCGGCACGACATCACCCAGGCTGAACAGATTCTCGACGCCGATCATTACGGGCTGGAGAAGGTCAAAGAACGGGTGGTGGAGTACCTGGCCGTTCAGTCCCTGGTCAAGAAGAACCGTGGCCCCATCCTCTGTCTGGTCGGGCCTCCCGGGGTCGGCAAGACCTCTCTCGGACGTTCGGTGGCCAAGGCCCTGGGGCGCAAATTTGTCCGGATCTCCCTTGGCGGGGTGCGGGATGAGGCGGAAATTCGAGGGCATCGTCGGACCTACATCGGGGCCATGCCCGGCAAGATCATCCAGAGCCTGCGTAAAGCCGGTGTGAAGAATCCGGTCTTTCTGCTGGACGAGATCGACAAAATGTCCACTGACTTTCGGGGGGATCCTTCGGCCGCACTTCTGGAAGTCCTGGACCCGGAGCAGAACAATACCTTTGGTGATCATTTCCTCGATTGCGACTACGATCTGTCGGACGTACTTTTCCTGACCACCGCCAACACGCTGCACTCTATTCCACGCCCGTTGCAGGACCGGCTGGAGATTATTCGGATCGAGGGCTACACCGAGACGGAAAAGCTTCAGATTGCCCGTCGTTACCTGAT
>JANQIN010000167.1 GCA_028282145.1 Thermodesulfobacteriota bacterium
TGAATGCCGTATGGAGTTTGACCGGACGCTACGAGACCTGCGGAAGCTGCAAGTGGCGGCTCATGAGCAGGATCTTGACGGCAGCCGTCTCGTGACCGACGAAGGTGTTCTGGCGCAAATTCGTCGTGCTCCTCTGGGTGTGGTCCTCTGCCTGGGACCCTACAATTTCCCTCTCAACGAAACCTTTGTCATGCTTCTGCCCGCTTTGCTGGCAGGGAACAGTGTCATCCTCAAGCTGCCCCGCCGTGCCTCGATCTGGTTCGGACCTCTCCTCAAAGTCTTTGCCGAAATGTTCCCCCCCGGTGTGATCAACGTTCTTTTTGGGGCGACCGAAAACCTGATTCCACCTCTGATGGCTTCCGGAAAGGTGGCCGCTCTCGGGTTTGTCGGTCCGAGCTCTGTGGCAAATCAACTGAAAGCAGCCCATCCTCGTCCCCATCGATTACGGACGGTTCTGGGGCTTGAGGCAAAGAATGCCGCTATTGTTTTACCCGATGCCGATCTGGACCTGGCGGTGCGCGAATGCGTCAAAGGAGCGTTGGCGTTTAACGGTCAACGCTGTACGGCGTTGAAGATTCTGTTTGTTCACCGGTCCGTTCACGAAGAGTTTTCAAAGCGGTTTATCGACGCTCTCAGCCGGCTTCGTCAGGGGATGCCCTGGGAGGAAGGGGTGCAACTGACGCCTCTTCCCGATCTGGACAAGGTGACATATCTGAAAGACCTGCTTTCCGATGCTGTTAAGCGTGGGGCTACGGTGCTCAACCCGAGAGGCGGAGAAGCGGCTGGAACTCTGTTCCGACCTGCACTCGTCGGCCCGGTAACCTCCACCATGCGTCTCTGGCGGGAGGAGCAGTTCGGGCCGGTGGTCCCCCTGGCCCTGTTCGAGGAAGTGGATGAGGTGATCCATTATCTGGTTGAGGCGGACACGGGACAGCAGGTCAGCCTCTTCGGGGAGGATCCCGCGACCCTCGGTGCCCTGATCGATCCGCTGGTGAATCAGGTCTGCCGTGTCAATATCAACTGCAAATGTCAACGCAACCCCGATACCTTTCCTTTCGTCGGCCGCAAGGACAGCGGGGAAGGTCCGTTATCGATCCCGGCCGCCCTGGATGCTTTTTCTCTGCCGACACTTGTGGCGGCGACCGATCAGAACGGTAACCGAGCTCTTCTCCAAGGGGTGATCGAGGGGGAGCACTCCCGCTTTCTTCGCCGGTAATCCTGGCCCGTGAATCCTCATCGGTTTTTGATGACAGATTTGGTCATCTTTCGCTATAATTCCGGACTTCATTGGAGAATTTCCCCGGTCGCGGTATAGTTGCTCCATTGATTTTTTAATGACTTTTTGTACGGAGCAGAACAGGTATGAAAGACATTTGGAAACATATCAATCCTTGGATCGTCCTGACCAACCCGGTCAACTACGTCAAGCGGCCGTTTGAAGAGTTCATTCAGCAGCAGGCTTCCGGTGGCTTGGTTCTCCTGGTCGCCACCATCTTTGCCCTCTTCATGGCCAACAGCCCCTGGCATGACGCCTATCATCATTTTTGGGAGATCGAATTTACCTTCGGCTTCTCCAATCTGGCCCTGACCCAATCGCTGCATCACTGGATCAACGACGGTCTGATGGCAGTCTTCTTTTTCGTGGTCGGATTGGAACTGAAACGGGAGTTTCTCTCGGGAGAGTTGGCCGATATCCGTAAGGCGGCTCTACCGATTGCAGCGGCTTGCGGCGGCATGGTGGTACCGGCAGCTTTATATGCGTTGGTCGCCGGCTCGGGCCCTGCGGCCGCCGGTTGGGGTATCCCGATGGCGACCGATATTGCTTTTGCTCTGGGGATTGTGGCAGTTCTGGGTGACCGTATCCCCCGCTCGGTGGCCGTCTTCCTGACCGCACTGGCCATTGTTGATGACCTCGGGGCTGTATTGGTCATCGCCATCTTCTATACCGGTGATATCAATATGATCCCCTTGGCCTATGTTGCCGGGTTCTTTGTGCTGTTGTGGTTGGGGAACCTCTGGGATATCCAGTCGCCTAACTTTTACGCCATCGTCGGATTCGCACTCTGGGTGGCCATGCTCAAATCGGGGGTACACGCCTCCATCGCCGGCGTGATGATCGGTATGACCATCCCGACCAAACCGCGGCATGGGCATATGCAGTTTCTCGGTTTGATCGATGGACTCGTTGAACGGTTTCGGGAGATCGAGCAGGAACCGGGGCACTCCCATGACGGCGATTTTCAGTCCGAAGAGCAGCTGAAAACCCTGACCAAGATGGAACATGTCTGCCATGACGCGATGAGCCCATTGCAACGAATGGAGCATGTCATGCATGACTGGGTTATTTTCGGTGTCATGCCGATCTTTGCTCTGGCCAACGCCGGTGTCTCTCTGGAGCTGGGGAATCTTACCGAGGCGATACTGCATCCGGTAGCGATCGGTGTGACCTTTGGGCTGTTTGTCGGGAAGCCTCTCGGGATTTTGTTGTTCTCTTGGTTGGCTGTCAAGATGAAGCTGTGCAAACTCCCCACGGGTGCCGGTTGGCGGGAGGTTCTTGGCGTGGGAATCCTTGCCGGGATCGGTTTCACCATGAGTATGTTTATCAGCAATCTGGCTTTTGCCGATGCCTTACTTCAAATGGAGGCCAAGATCGGTATCTTTGCCGCTTCGATTCTGGCCGGCGTTATCGGCTACTGGTTCCTCTCCAAGGGGAAAAAACAACAGACGTTTATCTGTATCGAATGATTTGATGATAGGGATTAACGCAAAAGGCCAGCCCTCTCTCGGGGCTGGCCTTTTTTGCGCAATGTATAAAACGTTCTGAACTAATCGTCGGCGATCAGCGGGCTGTCGTTCTTACTTCCCCGAACAACCAGCCAGTAGCCGATGCTCATAGCGAGGACGACGGCTCCCGTCGCATAAA
>JANQIN010000052.1 GCA_028282145.1 Thermodesulfobacteriota bacterium
AGGTGATAAGAGTGTTGATCTAAGCGTTGACAATGGGACAAAGAAAGACTAGACTGACTAAACAGTCGGTTTTGAGGTTGTGAAATGAAAACAGAAAAACGTGATCAAATCATGGATGCAGCTCTTACCCTGTTTGTCGAACAGGGTTTTCAAGGGACTTCGACCGCCCAGATCGCCAAAACGGCCGGGGTGGCGACGGGAACCCTGTTTCATCACTTTGCCACCAAAGAGGATTTGATCAACGCACTTTATCTCAACACCAAAACCAAGCTGGTCGATTATCTGAAAGACCAGTTGAAAACGGCCGAAGGACACAGGGAAAAGCTTCACGTCATTTGGATGGGGATCGTTCGCTGGAGCCTTGAAAACGAACGAGAATACCGCTTTTTCAAGCATTGCGATGCGTCCCCCTATATCGGGCAGTCCCTGCGGGAAGAGTGCGAGGCCAAGTTCAGTGTTGTGGTGGAGGTTTTCCAGAAGGCGATATCGGCGGAAGTGATTCGTGACCTGCCGATCGAGTTCATGATGTATCTGACTCACGGTCTGATGGAAGGGTTTATTCGTTACATCCGGTTGAATCCGGAGATGGCAGGCAATCAGGAGCTCTGGGAACAGGCGGAAGCGATGACCTGGGACGCCATTCGGTAACCTGTACATAGGCCAACCCAAAAAATTTTACTTGATTTGTCGACCGATTAGTCGGTCAATTAAGGAAGGCGCGGGGATTTTGCCGTGAGAAAAGGACTCAAAATGATAGCGATCGTTCTGGCGGTTATCTTGGCTTCGGTCCTGGTTTTTGTCGCCTGTGCTCCCCAGATGGGGGCCGTGGCGCAAGGGGACCGGTTGGTGCGTGTGAAGCAGTCGCCCCATTTCTCGGAGGGCAAGTTCCGAAACCTGGTCCCCACCCGGGTCAGTACCTCCAACCGATCCATGACCGGTGCCATGTGGGACTATTTCACAGTAAAGACGCAACGGGAGCCTCTGGCGCCCGTGCCATCGGTGAAGGTTGATCCGGACAGTATCCCTCTTTCAAGAGGGCTTCGTGTGACCTGGCTTGGTCACTCGACCTGCCTGATTGAGATCGGCGGTCAGGTGGTACTGACCGACCCGATGTTCAGCGATCGGGCTTCTCCGCTGTCTTTTGCCGGGCCCAAACGATTTGATTCCGAACCGCCGTTGCTTCCCGAACAGTTGAAAAGGGTGGATACGGTGGTGATCAGTCACGATCATTACGACCATCTGGACTATCGATCCATCCAGGTACTGGATCCGGTAGTGAGCCGGTATATGGTCCCACTCGGGGTGGGTGGACACCTCGAACGCTGGGGTATCTCACCGGAAAAGATTACCGAACTTGACTGGTGGGAGGAGGCGAACGAAGGCCCTCTCCACTTTGTGGCCACTCCCGCCCGTCATTTCTCCGGTCGCAGTCTGACCGATGGCAACAAGACCCTCTGGGCTTCCTGGGTTATTGAGGATGCCGACCACCGGGTTTTCTTCGGAGGGGACTCGGGGTACTTCGACGGGTTTAAGGACATCGGATATAAATACGGCCCTTTTGATATCACCCTGCTGGAGTCCGGAGCCTATAACGAGGCCTGGTCTGAGATCCATATGATGCCGGAACAGACGGTGCAGGCGCATCGGGATCTGAACGGAAAGGTCCTGCTGCCCATTCATTGGGCCAAGTTCAATCTCGCCCTGCATGCCTGGACCGAGCCGATTGAACGAGTAGCCGCTGATGCCGGCTTCCAGGGTGTCAGGTTGGCGACACCCCGGTTGGGTGAGTCGTTTCATTGGGGAAAGAACGTGCCCAGTGACCGTTGGTGGGAAACGGTTGATACGATGGCTGCGGTTTCCCGTGAGGTTGCTGCCCGATGAAGAGAGTCCTGCTTGTCGAAGACGAACGAAACTTCCTTCGGGTGATCGCGCTGTTGCTGACACGCCTGGGTCGGGATGTGTGTACCGTACGGACCGGCCGGGAAGCGGTCGAGGCCGTTAAAAAAGAACCGTTTGATCTGGCGATTGTGGACCAGCAGGCCAATGATGGGTGCAGTGAACTGGTGTCTGAATTGAAGTCCTTTTTTCCGCGACTGCCTGTCATGGCATTGATGTGGCCTGCGTATGAGATGACAGGCCGACCGGATGCAACCATCACCAAACCGTTCAACATCGGTCGAATGATCGAGCAAACCGAAAATCTGCTCAACGGGACAGGAGAGACAAGGAGATTGTTAAAGGCGTGTTAAGAGACCTCATGTAAAATCACATCTTGCGCAAAAGCCGATTTCCTCCTATCTTTGATGTATCTATTTCATTAAAATCCGAGGGGAAGGGATGACGCATTCCGTCGCATAATTCGAAAGCCGTTTGGTGCCTCATGACACCAGCGGCTTTTTGTGTTTTAACGGATGCTTGTCCGGGAGAAAGACCATGGCTTTTGCAAACGCGCTCACCTGTATTGTGAGCCTGCTGAAAAAAGACGGTTCCTTTTTTGAAGAGATTCACGCCAATGTGGAAGAGGACCAGATTGTCGTCCTGAGGTCCGATATCACGATCGGTAAAGGCGATCTGGTCCGTCGTGAAACCACTCAGGGCCAAGGCGATGTCTACCGGATAGACGATCCCATGTTTGTGGAGGCGTTCAGTACCGTAGAAGCCCATTATCAACTGGAAGTCATGAAGCTGGCTCCCGTAGAGGCCAAAAGCGCTATTGCAAAAATTACCGGTACATCGAACTGGCCTGCATTGACCCCTCCTCCGCCTCCACCGGAGCCGGAACCCAAACCTCTACCGGCTCCCCCGAAACGTGCCGCTAAAAAGACAACCCGGAAGCCCGCTGCCAAGGCGCCGGCCAAAAAAGTCAAGGCCGAGGATGTCGAACTTCCCGGGGAAATTCCGCTGAAACCTGTCGCCAAGAAGGCGAAGCCCGCCTCGAAAACGACCAAGGCCTCAGCACCCAAGGAGGACAAGGTCCTCGCCTTTCCGGAAGATATTGCCAAGGAGTTGCTGGACTTCGACGGTTTGGAGGAGCCGCTGCCTCCAAAATCAGACACCGTTGCCGAAAAGCCTCCCGCTGCGGAAAAGGTAGCCCCGTCGAAGGAGTTCAGCCTCGAACTGCTGGACAGAGAGCTGGAGGAGGAAGAGGAGAAACAGAGGGCTGAGGCCCGGAAAAAGGCACCTCATCCGCCGAAAGGGGAGAAGCCCGCGGCGAAGAAGGACACCAAATCGGCCAAAACCAAAAAGGTGGCGGCAGCGAAACCCGAACCCGTCAAGTCCAAGGCGGTGTCCGCCAAAGAGAAGAAACCGGAGTCGGTAAAGGCCAAGCCCGAACCGGTGGAGAAAGAAGACAAGACGCTTGAGGTGCTGGATAAGGTTCTGAAAGAGGAAGAGAGTAAAGTGATCCCCAAGCCGGTAGAGAGACAGGCCAACCTGAAGCCTGTTCCCGCCCCTCCCCGAAAAGCAGCCACCAAGCCGACGCCGGTCAAAAAACAGGTGGTTGAGGCGATCCGGGAAAAGCCGGCGAAAAAGACCGTCGAACCGACCAGAAAGGTCGTGGAGGTGAAGCCAACGCCCAAAGCTCCTGCTCCCACACCCCAACAGCAGGTGGAAGAGCACCTGGCAGCAATCCGGGCAGAGATTCAGCGGCTGGTCAAGGATGAGAAAGAAAAAGCCGACGCGCTGGAGCTGGTAAATGCAATCGAAGCCCAGATCGGTTCCGGTACACCCAGCAAAGCCGTTGTAGGGACACTTTTAAAAGCCCTGCCTGACCACACCAGTATCTCCGTCCTGGCCTCCTTTGTTGTCGGCGGTCTCTCGTAGCTGTAAGGCTGTTTGTCGAATGATGGTTGTCTGTTTTTCCGGTACGGAACGGCGGGTGTCGCCGGGGCAGATTTCATGACGTTTGCCGGTGCGGTGTGCACCGGCGTTTTCAATGGCGCAATACATCTATTCGATGATGGGATCTCCCTGTCCTTGATCAAGACATCCACGTCGACCTCGTAATCGATTGGCTCCATTTTTTGGTGCTCTCTGCGCACAAATCCACATAAAAAGAAGTAGAATTAAAGTGTCACGAGAGAGAAAGGGGGTCACTATGGAAACGCGCGTAAAACGGATTTTACTGGCGACAGCCCTGGAGGATCTGGAAACCGATGTTCTGGAGCAGGCCATTTCACAGGCAGGGCTCTGTGGTGTTCCGATCACCGTCATGCACGCACTGGAGCCTTTGTCGGACTTTGGTCAAAGTTTGGTGGATACTTACCTGCTTCCGGAAACAGGTGCGGAGTTGTACCAGCAGAAGGTGGCGCACGTGAAGGAGGAACTGTACAAGCGGGTGCAGGTCTTCTGCCAACAAGGCGGTGCGGAGGCACCGATCGATGACATCCGGGTTGTGGAAGGCCGGCCCGACTCGGTGATTCTGGAAACGGCTGAATCGATCAATGCCGGTCTGATTGTCATCGGTGCCCATCGACACTCCCGGGCTGCAGAGGCGTTGCTCGGGACCACGGCAATTCGGGTATTGCATAACGCGAAGGTGCCGGTGCTGGTGGTACCGATACGGAATTAAATGATCCCGGAACTCTGTTTATCTAAGCCCGGGGGCCATCCTTCATCCCCGGGTTTTCTTTATGCGAGACGAGCCAGGTAGATCACCAGCATCCCGGCGAGCATAGCGGCAAGAGTGTTCTTGCTGCGCCAGACCACCAGTGCGGTCAGAAGACCGGCACATAGCCCCCAGAGTCCCTCGGCCACGAGACCGGGTACCACCAGGGAAAAGAGCAATGCACCGGGGAGGGCGTCCATGCCACGACGAAAGCGGCCCGCTTTGGGGAATCGGCTGGCAAGAAGCAGTCCGCCCAGTCGTAGGGAATAGGTGGCTATGGCAGCAAGGCCGATCGCGATCAGAACCTGGGTTTCAACAACCGGCAACATCGGTTCCTCCTTCGAGAGCTTCTTTGTCCCCATCTTCCGTGTTACCAAGCATGGCGGTCATCATTCCGCCCAGCCCACCGATCACGATATACCATTTGCCCGGTAGAAACTGGTGCGCCAGGAGCGAGAGGCTCCCGGCAACCAGCCAGGGGAGGATATCCCTTTTCCCTTGCCAGAGACCCACGGCCAGTGCGGTGAAGACCGCCGTAAAGGCGAAATCGAGAGCGTACTTCTCCGGATGGGTGATGAGGCCGCCACCCACCAGGCCGACGACCGTCCCGAACGACCAGGTAACATAAAGGAGTATCCCGCCCCCCAGGAGAAACCAACTCCGGACCTTGCGTTTCCTTTGCTCAGCGATGGTCACCGCCCAATTCTCGTCCGCCACCAGATGGATCAGGCCCATTTTGTGAATAAGGCCATGTCCTTTGAAGAGAGGCTCGAGAGAGGCGCCGATCAGCAGATATCGGAGATTGATCACCAGCACCGCGAGGGCGATTTCGATCACCGGGAGATCCCCGGCCCACATGTCGACCATGACGAACTGGGCTGCACCAGCGAAGACGGCAGTGTTCATCAGCATCATATCGAGCCATGTCAGGCCCTTTTGTGACGCCAAAACACCCAGTACGCTCCCATACGCCGTGGCGCTGGCGGCCATGGGAATGTTGGCTTTGGCACCATTGAGAAGTTCGGATCTCACCACGTCTCTCCTTTGTCGTTCACCATTCCGGGCCTCGGTCTCGTGAAGGCACTGTGAAGCCGTGCCTTTGCTTTATCATGTTTTCACATTATTTGGGTAAAAAAGGGTTTGTCAGCATCTGAGGCGACATCAAGCCTGGAAAAAACGGCGCGGTCGTCTCAATGCCGATAGGTCAGAACTGTGATGTGGTCAACCGGGCCGAAAGATTCGGGGAGATGGTGGGCCGGATGTCAGGAGTGGGGGCTGCTGGAGACTGTCGTGGCAAAGGTCAACAGGCCGTCTTCGATATGGTCCCAATCCAGTTCCTGGTCCGTGATGATTTCAAGGCGGGAATCTCGCCGGTAGGCCAGTTGGTACAGGGTGGCTTCGTTGTTGACCCGGTTGTACAGTACCCACCCTTCGGGGGTGCGAAAAACGCCTTTGACGCGATCAGCCGGCCCCAGGCTGTCGAGAAAACGAAAGACGCCCTCGGGAAAGACCAGGTCCGAATGAAAGATCCAGCCACAGCTGACCCTGCCGTAGGCGCGGCCGAGGCGACGAATCGGCTTTTCAGGAGTCAATTCATCCGAGTCGGTGCCGGAGGAGTGATGATGACTGTGCTCGTGATAGGCGGGGAAGCGTGCCTGGAAATGTCCTTCGCGGACAAGATCCAGAACCTTGGGATCAACCTGTCCCTGTACGGCTTCCACTACCTGCTGTTTTGGGGGGAAAAGATTGGCTGCGTGCTCTCGGGCGTCCCGGGACAATTCGGCGGGGGCCAGGTCGGTCTGGTTGAGAACCAGGACGTCAGCCATATTGATCTGATCCTGAAACGTTTCCGATCCCAGGACTTCTGGTGTTTCCAACAGTCGGGGATCCATCAGGCACAATGTTGCCCGCAGATCGATAAATGGGGTCAGGTCCGGAGAGGACAGGGCATCAAAAATCCCCGCTGGATGTCCTAACCCGGTCGGTTCCACCAGAATTCGGTCCGGTTGTGCCAGATGAATCAGTCGCATCAGGGTCGGCGTCAATTTGCCGGCCAGAGTGCAGCAGACACAGCCCCCGGTCAACTCCTTGACCTGAATCCCTTCCTCCAGCTCGAACGCTTCCTGATCGATGCCGATATGGCCGAATTCGTTCACCAGAATGGCCCATTTTTCACCCTCAGGTCGCCGATTCAGCAAGTTGAGAATGGTTGTGGTCTTTCCGACTCCCAGGTATCCGGTAATCAGATTTAAGGGGATTCTTTGGAGAGGTTGCTTTTCGGTGCTCATGGCTTCTTACTCCGTCGATCGGGGGTGTTCATATCTTAGAGGAGTCATGCCAGATAAACAATGGGGGAGAGGGACAGAACAAAAAAGGGACCGGCTGGTTGAGCCGATCCCTGGAACGGTATTGGTTGCGGGAGGAGGATTTGAACCTCCGACCTTCGGGTTATGAGCCCGACGAGCTACCAGACTGCTCCATCCCGCGACAAGGAGGCCGACATTACGGGGTTCTGTAGAGGAAGTCAACTCTTTTCGGTTGAAAATCGATAAAGAAGGAGGCTTACTTGGGACATACCCTTAGCGATCGATAGAGATTTATGAATAAACAGTCTTTCGTAAAGAAGATCATTTCACAGCTGGAGTCCAATCTGGAGTTGCAACTGAAAGCGGCCAGAGAGGCCCATGTGGCAGCGACCCATGAAGAGGCTGTGGCGGAAGATAAGTACGATACCCGTGGGTTGGAAGCGTCCTATATCGCGCAGGGGCAGGCCAATCGGGCTCAGGAGATAGCCCTGGCATTAGAGGCTTACCGAACGTTGGAGCTAAGGCCGTTCAGCGAGGATGATCCCATCCGCCTTACGGCTCTGGTACGGCTGGAGAGCGAGGAGGGGGGAGAGCGGACTGTTTTCCTGGGGCCGGAAGCCGGTGGGTTGAAGGTCGAAGAGGGTGGTGAGATCCTGGTGGTCATTACTCCCGCTTCACCTTTGGGCAGAGAGCTCCTTGGGAAGGAGGCTGGCGACCTTGTGACCGTTCCGGGCAGAGGTGTTCGCGAATACGAAATCCTGTCGGTTGAATAGGTTTAAAACTGAAGTGTGTAAAAATATTACCCTCTGACAAAAAAGTAACCTGGTAGACGGACGATCTGTCAAAAATATTGACACTTCCCTCTTGTTTCTCCAATCATCCCCACCCGTTTCACCCCGTCTCCTGGCCGCATGAAACCCGTTCCGAAAAAAAATTCAAAAAAATTTCCGACTCTATTTCAACGAGTTAACGGTCATCGGAAGGTGTAGAATGCCGGCTTTAAATGAAAATGATATTCATATTGGCACGCCACCTGCTCTCTTAAGAAGGCAAATACGACACACCAAGACATTGAAACCAACGACTTTAAATAAAGAAACGGGAGGACAGCATGAAAAAGATTATCGCACTGGCAGCCATCGCCCTGTTGAGCATCTCCGGCGCCGCCTTCGCAGCTTCCGGTCCCGACCAGGGCTGGAACAAAGGTTACGAACAAGAAGCCCCGACCATCAACCGCTAAGAACAGATTGAATCTATAGGAGACGAATCATGAAAAAGATCATCGCCCTGG
>JANQIN010000071.1 GCA_028282145.1 Thermodesulfobacteriota bacterium
TTGTCGACTCCAAGGCACCGCTGGCCGCCTACCTGGAAGCCCTGGAATCGGAAGATCCGGACACCCGTCGTGACCACCTGCAGGACCATGCCCGTCAAGTCCGGACTCACCTACAACAACTGTCTTCAAAGAACTACTGGTCCCAGTTTCCGAACACCCCTGAATTTGTCATCCTTTTTCTTCCGGGTGAGACCTTTTTCAGCGCCGCCCTGGAGCAGGACCCGGGCCTGATTGAGGCCGGCGTCAACCAGAATGTCATTCTTGCGACCCCCACCACCCTGATCGCCCTGCTGAAGGCTGTCGCCTACGGCTGGCGGCAGGAGAAGTTGACCGAAAACGCCCAGCAGATCAGCGAACTGGGCAAATCGCTCTATGAACGTATTGCCACCCTGGTGAAACATTTCGGGGACATGAAAAAAGGCCTCGACAAAGCGATCGGCTCTTACAACAAGGCTGTGGGGACCATGGAGTCCCGTGTGCTGGTCAGTGCCCGACGATTCCGGGAGCTGGAAGCGGCGCCCGGCGAGGAGCTACCGACGGTGGAGCCGATTGAAGTCGGTACACGCAATCTGGAGGCCCCGGAGCTTCCCCAGCAGGACGAATAGTTGACCTGCCTGCCCGACTTTCTTTTTTCCAAACTGCCGCTACACTTATAGGAAAGGATTCTTTGCACAACCGGACCCTTTTCATGTAGGAGGCATTCGATGAAGATTTCACTTGCTTCTGCGGACGATCTTGGGGCCATTCGGGACCTGCTCCACGACGAGTCACTTCCTTACACCGGCGTCACTCTATCCAGCGTGTCCAACTTCCTGATTGCGAAAAACGACATGAACCAACTGGTCGCTGCGATTGAGGTCGATCCCTATGACGACGAAGGGATGATGCGCTATCTGGCTGTGGCGGACGACCATCACACCAGTGGCGTGCACGAACTGATCATCGCGGCGGCCGAAAGCCACGCCATCAGCCTCGGCTTGGAAAAACTCTATATCCTGGCCCATGCCAAGGAGAAGTTTTTCCATCACCGCGGCTATATCGAAATTGAGAAATCCGACCTGCCCGACCCCATCGCGCAGACACCTGAATTCCGGGCCCTTCACCACGACGCTGTCTGCATGTCCATTACACTGAACTGAACATCACCCCCACGTAAAGCCACACGTGAGACAGAGCCGCCGTTGCCCCAGGGCAGCGGCGGCTCTGTATTTCTGATACCTCAGACCATCCATGGCGCTGAGGCATACCCGTTCCGGAAAAACGCGGTTTCCCTTCACTCACAAAGACAAGAAGTGGATCTCGTGTCTTTGGCTCGTCCATCCCTGGACTCGAAACATCACTGGTACCTCAGGCCATCCATGGCGCTGAGGCATACTCGTTCCGGAAAAACGCGGTTTTCCTTCACTCACAAAGACAAGAAGTGGATCTCGTGCCTTTGGCTCGTCCATCCCTGGACTCGAAACATCACTGATACCTCAGGCCATCCATGGCGACAGTTGGATGCCGACGCCCATCCCTGGGCTCGGGTCGTTTTCCCTTTCCCGTCACTGGGAAAGCATCGGGATGGCAATCCCCCCGGGATTGGTTTACACTGGCCCCAGCGACGATCACCGAAACGATGGAGCCATCGATGAAAGACCTGCAGAACCTGATCGCCATGACCCTGTCCAGTGGCTGTCTTTTTGTCGACTACGACGATGCCAAGGACCATGTCATCCAACTGCTGCAGTTTAATGTAATGAATCGGGCCAACGTCTCTTTGCATCAGATCAATGAAGCCCTCAAGGGGATTCTGACCGATGGGGTCGATGGCGACCTCTGGAGCAGCTTCGGCTGCGAATACTCAGCGGAGCACTGGGAGGCTCTGCTGGCCGATGTGGCCCGTGATCTGGGAGCCCGACTGGAATAAATGTGAACGGACTGCACACTCTTCTGTTTCTCGTTGTCAGTCTTGCAGCCGCCCTGTTGTTTTACCGACTCTGGCTCTGGCGACAGAGGTCTCTTATCGGCCGCCGTCCGTTCCCGGCAGCATGGGAAGAGATTCTTTACCGGCAACTCCCTCTCTACCGTCGCCTGCCTCCTCCTCTGAAAAACCGTCTTCGTCAGAAAATCCAGCTGTTTCTGTGGGACAAAAACTTTGAAGGCTGTGGCGGGCAACAGATCACCGATGAAGTACGGGTCACCATTGCCGGACAGGCGTGTATGCTGCTGATCGGCCGTCGAGGACCGATTTACCCCAAACTGTTCAGTATTCTGGTCTACCCGTCCGCATTTGTGCAGGGGGAAGGCCTGTTCCTTGAGGGCGATCCGAACGCGATACATCTGGGAGAGTCCTGGCAGCATGGGACGGTCATCCTGGCCTGGGACAGTGTCCAGCGAGGCGCCCGAAATGCCGAAGACGGACAGAACGTGGCCATCCATGAGTTTGCCCACCAGCTGGACCAGGCCGACGGCGAAGCGGACGGCGCTCCTCTGCTGGACAGCCGCTCGGCCTACGCCACCTGGGCCCCGACTTTCCAGAAAGAATATGATCGCCTCCAGAAACGCCTGGAACAGAGGCGCGACACCTTTTTTGATGCCTACGGTGCCACCCACCCAGCCGAGTTTTTTGCGGTGGTCAGCGAAACCTTCTTCGAAAAACCGAACCAGATGAAGGAAAAACACCCCGATCTCTACCGTGAGGTTCGCTCTTATTACCGGGTCGACCCCATCACCTGGATTGCTCCGGAGGAGGAACCGTGAAAAACATAACCCTCGGAGACTCCTTTTGCTGTGCGCTCAAAGGACTGGGCCATCTCTGGACCCGTGAACGAAATCTGAGGGTTCAACTGGTCTGTTTTCTGGGGATGCTGCTTCTGGCATGCTGGCTGGGGTGTACTCCGGGGGAATGGGCAACACTGATGCTGGCTTCGGGACTGGTCTTTACAGCAGAAGGGGTCAATACGGCGATCGAAATCCTGGCGGACCGGGTGACTCTGGAACGAGATGAAGCGATCGGCCGATCCAAAGATGTCGCCGCCGGTGCCGTTCTGCTGGCGGCAATCACTGCACTGGTAACCGGAACCTGGATTCTAGCCCCTAAAATATGGTCGCACCTTAACTAAAATCGAGAACCATTCCCCCTCATTGCTTGAGACAGTTGTCCTTTGGGTTCATGTGCGGATTGATCGGCTCTTTGTGCTCCTCGCAAATCCCATCTGGGCCAGCAAACCGCACATTGAACCTTTTTCTATGAAATATCTTGTCCTCCTCATACCACCACCCTGGGGCAGTATTGCACTCATAAGAGAAAATATCCTCTAATTCAGCATTGAGATAATAATGTGTCTCCCCATTCTGAATCCCATCCTTTGAGACCTGAACCAATTTTTCAAAACTATGGTTCAGGTCAGAGGCACCAAAATATTCTCTGATTAAAGTCAGATGAAACAGATCCACAGCGTAAACCTTAAAGCGGGCATGGTTTTTTATTGTCCCCGGAGGGTTGGTCCATCCGCTCACATCGTAATAGGAGCGGTAGTTCCCGTCTCCACCACTACAATGTGTTGTCTGATTAAATGGGCCTGAGGGTTCGGAATCTTCGGTAATGATATATTGAGCTTGTACATATAAAGAATCCCCAGGGACGCAATATATGCCATCGACAGGGAAGACCTCTTCCATATTCTCATCAAGAATCTTTGCGTCGAAGGGTCCTTCCAGAGAATAAGCTCTCCCCTCCAACAAAACAGCCAAAATCAATACAAAAATAAAACACCGCATTTAGTCCCCTCCCCATTCCAATCAAAAAACTAGAGACCGGCCTCGTTTTTCCACAAAAAGGAGGAAAAACATATAAAAAATTTTCTTCATAGGAGTAATTTTATATAATTAATTTATTTCATTTTTTAATTTTAGAGTTAAACAAAGATAAAAGCTTAAATGAAAAATATATCAATAACGGCACAGATAAATATACTACCCATAACATTTCATCTAAATGGGTATAAATAGTAAAAATTAAAGATAAAATAATAACAAAATAGGATAATTTTAATTTTTCATTTTTCGTCTTAAACATTAGTTTGGCCCTTCAAAGTATGATGGAGGTGTCCAGATATACGGTTCTGGATCCCATTGGTCGGGATAGCCATCGTTGTCAGTATCATCGTCCTCAAGAAAATCATGGAGCCCATCATTGTCATTGTCACAGTCCTCTGGCCACGCTTTCTCGTTCGCATAATCAAACACGTCACCAAGAACTGTGAAGATAAGACCAGCTCCAGTAATGGCCCCTCCAGCTAAGGGGGCCTTGGTAGCTATTACAGGGCCCGCATAGCCAGCAACTTTACCGGTATCACTAAAGCCATCAGCGCCCGCTTGGCCTCCAGCCCGTCCAAATGCATCAGTTCTTTGCCAACGCTTGCCATACTTTTGTTTGAAATACCAATCTCTTGGAAGATGTCCAGAAGGGTCAATGTTGTTTACAGGATCATCACCAACATAACCGTAAACATTCCAGTCCCCTCCCCAAAAACCTATTGGATCCTTGGAGATAAATCTTCCTTCCATCGGGTCGTAATAGCGAGCCCGGTAGTAGTACAGCCCTAATTCCCGGTCCCATTCGCGGGCGGTGTACAGGTAAGGCTGAACCAGGTCGGGGTTGTGGACTTTGGGGTTGCCGAAGGTGTCGTAAGTATACCGTTGGATAAGGGTTTTGCTTCCGTCGGTGAGGGCGACGATGCTGACCAAACCGTCGGCGTGGTAGTAGTGGGTGATGGTGTTTTGGGTGCGGGCCAGGGGTTCGTCGATACCGGGACCGTGGGTGTAAAGAGTGGTCGTCGTTGTGGTGCCGCCGTTGTCGATCTGCAGCAGGATATCCTCACCGTCGTAGAGGTAGCTGGTGGTGAGGCTGCCGCTGCTTTGGGTGAGGGTCTTTTCAATCCGGCGGCCGAAGGGATCGTATTTGAACTGGAGGACGCGTATTGTTTGGCTGTCCTTGACCAGCTGGGCTTGTTGGAGTTTGTTGTCCGGGGTCCAGGTCAGCTGCCAGTACTTGGTTTTGGCAACGTTGAGATACCGGTACTCCTGATTGCCGCGCTGGTCGTAGGTGTAGGTCTGCTTGCGGCCCTGCAGCATCTGGTTGACGGCGTTGTGGGTGTAGGTACCGGCGGTTTCCTTGACGGTGGGGCCGGTGGTGCGGTTGCCGACCTCGTCCCAGCCGAAGTTCTCTTCCTCGTCGCCTTTTTTGGCCTGGGTGACGCGGTAGAGGGCGTCGTAGGTGTAGGCGGTGGCGGTTCCGTCTTCGGTCCGCTGTGTGCGGTTACCGACCTTGTCGTGTTCGGGATAGCCGAGAGTGAGAAGGTTATTTGCGCCGTTGGTATAGGCGATGCTGCTGAGCCAGTCGGCCTGGTTGGCGTCATCAAAGTTATAGGTACCGACAATCCCGTTGGGATAGCTCAGGGTCTGACGGCGGCCAAAGAGATCGGTAGAGAAGGAGAACGTCCCTGCCGAGCTGGAGACGATATCCTGGAGTTCCTGGGTGGTCGGATCGTAGACGTAGTCGATGGTCTTTAGGGTGTTGGCCCCTTGCTTGAGGGTCAGGGACTCCCGTCTGCCGAGAGCGTCGTACTGGTATTCGATCACGTAGGTGCCGTTGTCGACGGTCTTGAGCCAGCCGTTGTCGTAGTAGGTGAAGGTGTAGGACGAATCGGGGGTAGCGGCGGTCTGCAGTCGATGTTGCGTGTTGTAGGTGTAGCTGCTTAAGGCGCTCCCGCTGCTGTTCTTCTTGAACAGCAGTTTGCCCTGGCTGTCGTAGTCGTAGGTTAAAAGAAGCGTTCCGGTGCCCGGTTCGCCCTGATAGACCTCTGTGAGTTGTCCGCCGGCGGTATAGACATAACCGGTGCTATTGCCTTCGGGATCGGTCTCTTTGATCATCCGGCCGAGATCGTCGTAGGTGAAGATGGTTTTGAGGTTGCTGGCAAGGGCGTTCTGCCTTGAATCCATGACGCTGGTGAGTTTGTCGCCGCTGGCACTACAGCCGCCACAACCGGCGCCGCCGTAACCGAGGATCGTTTCGAGTACCTGTTGTCCGGGCTGGCCGGGGTTGAGGGTCTGGGTGATCTTTTCTACCTGGCCGCTGGAGCTGTGTTCGAAG
>JANQIN010000137.1 GCA_028282145.1 Thermodesulfobacteriota bacterium
GAAACAGGCCCGGTCATCGAGGCCATCCTCGAAACCCTGGCTCCGATTCAACCGGCAGGCCCTCCCAAAGGGAAACAGGGTTCATGAATCGCCCCATCGAACTCCTTCGAAAATACTACCCTCCGGACGGATCGACCTACCGGCTCCTTTTGGCTCACAGCGGATCTGTCGCCCTCAAAGCAAGAAAGATCGCCGAAAGCCTGACCGCCGCCGGCCAGACGGTGGATATCACTTTTGTCGAAGAAGCTGCCCTGCTGCACGATATCGGGATTCTTCACACACACGCCCCGGAAATCGGTTGCCATGGCGACCTTCCCTATATCTGTCACGGCATCAAAGGACGGGAGATCCTCGAGCAGGAAGGTCTGGGGAGACACGCCCTGGTCTGTGAACGCCATATCGGTGTTGGACTCACTCTGGCGGACATTCAGAACCAGAACCTGCCCTTACCCCACCGGGAGATGGCCCCCCTATCCATCGAGGAAGAAATTGTTGCCTACAGCGACCTTTTCTTCTCCAAAGATCCCGCCAAGTCCGGCCGGGAAAAAAGAGCGGACCGGGTCCGTTCGAAGCTTCAGAAGTTTGGCGAGGCCAAGGTCCGTATTTTCGACGACTGGCATCAGCGCTTTTCTCTTCTTCCGGGATGACTCAGGTATACTGAGGACATGGAACAATGGCTTCAACAGTTCTATAGCGCCCTCCCTACCGGCCCACTTTACTATCTGGCCATCTGGCTTATTGCTTTTCTCGAATCCTTCCTCGTCATCGGCATCATTGTACCCGGGAGTGTTTTGATTGTCTTCAGCGGGTTTCTGGCCGCCAACGGAAAGGGTGACATTGCCATCCTTATCACCCTGGCAGCTTTTGGTGCCTTTGTGGGGGACTTCCTCAGTTACTGGATCGGTGCACGCAATGGCGGCCGGCTGGTCAGGCACCGCTGGGTCAACAATTACCAGCACTCACTACGGCGTTCGTTTTCTCTGTTACGCGAACACGGTGCAAAAACCATCTTTTTCGGGCGCTTTCTTGGCCCGTTACGCCCATTTGTTCCCTTTGCAGCCGGGTGTGCCCATATGCGCCTGGATGACTTTCTGCGATACGCTCTTGTCAGTGCAGTTCTCTGGGGCTTTGCCTATCCCGGCCTGGGGTACGCCGTCGGCACCAGCTGGCAGCGGGTGCAGGTCTGGAGCGGTCGGCTTGGTCTGATTGTCGGGGTGGGGCTTATCCTCTGTCTTGCAGGCATCGCTATCCAACGCTGGGCGCGAAAAGAAGCCCCCCCTTCGGACAAGACATCTTCACGGGATGACGATCAGGACTAATGCCGTGGACCACAAAGTGCACGGGATTGAAGCGCCAGAGGAAGGAGAGCACGATGTCTCTCCAGTGCTTCTTCGAGAGTCGTCCCATCCACTTCGATCACATCGCCCTCTTCAATCTGGGTTGCTGCAACAAAGCGTCCCATCCCTAACTCAAACACTGCGACGGTATACTGCTCGCCCTGGCAGAGCAGGTGAGTTTCATGAACAGGCTTTCGTTCCATGTCAGGCCTCCCTCGGTCGTTCACCCGAGGATAAAGCAATTCCACAGCCAACGAACAGAGATGGCTTTAAAACAGACAACAGGAAACAAAAAAGCAGAAGGACATCGATGGGTTAGGTTGTTTTCCCCGCAAAAAAAAAGCGCCCTCTTCTCTCCGAAGAGTCGCCTTTTTACCGGACCTGACCGTATTTAGACCGGCACCTTGTGCCAAAAGATGTCAATGGGTTCGAAGAACCACATAATCGGACAGTTCGGCAAGAGCCTCGCTCGCTTCCCCTTTTGGGAAATGGCGCAGACAGTCTTTGGCCTGGTTGACCATATCCTGAGCACGCTGACGGGTATAAGACACACCCTGATACCGGTCAATAAGCTGGCAGACCTTTTCCAGATCCTCGTCCGGCAGGTCCTTGCGGGAAATGATCCGTTCAACCTCGGCCTTTTCGGTGTCCATCGATTGCGTCAGGGCGTAGATCAACGGCAGCGTCATTTTCCCCTCCAGTAAATCCTGCCCCCGTTTCTTACCAAATTCCTCTTCCTGGGCCACATAATCCAGTGCGTCGTCCAGAAGTTGGAAGGCCGTCCCCAACAACATGCCGAATTCACGAAGAGCCTCTTCCTGCTCCCGCTCAACCTCAGCGAGAATCCCTCCCACTTGGCAGGCCCCGGCGATCAGAATAGCCGTCTTGCCGCGAACCACTTCCAGATAGCGTGGTTCGTCCAACGTCAGGTCACAGGTATTCCGGAGCTGAACCAGCTCGCCCTGAGACATCCGACTGGTAGCGTCAGCCAATATTTCAAGGACCCGGAGATTACCGATGCGAACCATCATCAGATAGGATTCGGAATAGAGATAGTCACCTACAAGCACAGCTTCCTGATTGCCCCATAAGGCATTGGCGGCGGCCTTCCCACGCCGCATCTCCGCACCATCGACCACATCGTCATGGAGCAGGCTCGCGGTATGGATCAGCTCAACCACGGCGGCCAACGGAATATGATCCTCGCCTTTGTAGCCGGCCAGACGGGCACAGAGCAAGAGCAGCAGGGGGCGGACACGCTTTCCCCCGCTGGAGAGGATATAATCGGACACTTCGCGAACCAGTTCGACGTCTGATCGGGTATTGTCCCGAAAGCAGTCCTCGACCTTTTTCATATCGTCCGCGATCAGGGTCAGTGCCTTTAACATGAGAACCTCGTTCCTGAAGGTTAGTTCCAATGTGCCCCTGAACCGGAGCGCCGCTGCCAATAGTGCGCCATCCACAGGAGAAGCGTCAACCGTTTTCGGTGAAGGACCGCCCCTCTTTGTCTCGTGAATTGCCGGGTTTTCTGTTGACAACCGCTGCCAGGAGCGTATGGTCGGGACCATGTTCAATCTTTTCTATTACACGGCGGTTGTTTTCATCTGGGGTTCGACCTGGCTGGCAATTACCTATCAGCTTGGCCCGGTCCCTCCTGAGGTGTCCATCGCCTATCGATTTCTGCTCGCCTCTTTCATTCTATTGGTCTATTGCCGACTTTCAGGGCGTCCTATGCGATTTTCTCTCGCAGAACATCGCTGGATGGCGCTGCAGGGTGTTTTTCTTTTTGCCCTCAATTACTGGCTGTTTTATGTGGCGGAACTTTGGGTCACCAGCGGCCTGGTGGCGGTCATTTTTGCCTTGATGGTCCCGATGAATATGCTGAACGGGCGGCTTTTCCTCAAACTTCCCCTTCGACCGTCGGTTTTCACCGGTGGGGCCATCGGCCTGTTTGGGATCGGTCTTGTTTTCTGGCCCGAGTTAAAGAACCTCTCGCTTGAGTCCATGACCTTCATGGGAATAGGCTTCAGTCTGGTAGCGACCTACTCTGCCTCCTTGGGTAACATTATTTCCGCTCGAAACCAGAAGGCGGGAATCCCGGTGATTCAAGCCAACGCCTTTGGCATGGGGTACGGAGGCGCTGTGATGTTGGGCTGGTCCATACTGTCCGGGGCTCCTTTGGCACCTGCGTGGACCGCCCCTTACCTGGCGTCCCTGTTTTATCTGTCGATTTTTGGATCGATTCTGGCCTTTGGCGCCTACCTGACCCTGATCGGCCGCATCGGAGCCGACAGGGCCGCCTACAGCACCCTGCTCTTCCCCATTGTCGCCCTGGCATTATCGGCTGCTTTTGAGGGGTACCAGTGGACCGCTCAGGCGACGCTGGGGATTGTTTTGGTTCTGGTCGGCAACCTGCTTGTACTGCCCAACCCGCTCACCCGACGTCTCCGGCAGGTTCAAACGTCATCCGCAGCTTGACAAAGAGTCCGGAGATCAGGCAAGAATAAACCAGATTGCGCCCGGGGAGGTTCGCCGGGCGCTTGTTTTTTCCCGACAGGACGACCGATGAGAACGACCTACCCTTTCTCGGCCATTATCGGCCAGGACAGCATGAAAACCGCCCTTCTGCTCAACGCCGTCGATCCCAGTATCGGCGGGGTTTTGATTCAGGGGCATAAAGGGACCGGCAAATCAACCGCTGTTCGCGCACTTGCTGACATCCTTCCTCCGATTTCGGTCGTGGACGGCTGTCCGTTCAACTGCCCACCGGATCGGCCCGACCAGATGCACGATGGCTGTAAGGAGCGCCTTGCTTCGGGTACCTCCCTGACGGCCCATACGCGGGCCATGCCCCTGGTGGATCTCCCCCTCAGTGCCACTGAGGACCGTCTGGTTGGAACACTTCATGTCGAACATGCCCTGAAGACGGGAGAGCGTCGTTACGAACCCGGTCTGCTGGCTGCGGCCAATCGTGGGATCCTTTATGTCGACGAGGTCAACCTCCTTGAGGACCATTTGGTTGACATGCTCCTCGACTCCGCCGCGTCCGGTGTCAATCTCATCGAAAGAGAGGGGATTTCCTATACCCACCCGGCCCGATTTATGCTGATCGGGACCATGAACCCCGAAGAGGGGGAGTTGAGACCCCAGTTCCTCGATCGGTTCGGCCTCTGCGTTACCGTAGAAGGGATGACCGACCCCCGCATGCGTCAGGCCATCATCCGGCAACGTCTCGCTTTCGAAGCCGAACCTGAAGCCTTCCTAGCGCAATGGACACCGGCAGAAGAGCTGTTGACCCGGCAAATCCAGCAGGCCCGTGACAATCTGGCCTCCATCGAAATCCCCGACGCTATGCTCGACCTCGCGGTCCGGCTTTCCCTGGATGTGGAAGTCCACGGTCACCGCAGTGATATTGCCATGCTGAAAGCGGCCCGTGCTTTAGCGGCCATTTTGGAAAAGGCCACCATCGATGAAGAGGACATGAAGGAAGCAGCCCATCTCGTCCTGCCCCATCGAATTCAGGCCGTTCATTTCGGCAACGCCAAGGCCGTAACCGACCAGGTCGACGCTGCCCTGGCCAAAGCCCTGAATCCCGATGCACCGCTGGAAGTCGCCGAGGACCAGGACGGTGAATGGGATGACGCTTTCTTTATGGACGATGAATTGGGGATTCCCGGAAACTTTGCCAGCGGTACACCGATCTTCTCCCTGCTCAAAAAAAAACTGAAGAACAGGTCTTCGACGCCGACGAGTTCGTCTGTACCGCCGACCTCGACCTGAAAGAATGCCGGTTACAGCAGGCTGCCGCCGGCCGGAAATCCCTGTCAAAGAGTCGTGCGCGCGGCGGTCGCTATGTCCGGGCCGAACCGCTTCAGCCCGGTCAGCCCGCTTCCGATATCGCCATTGATGCCACCCTCCGCGCCGCTCTGCGAAGAAGTCTGGGCGAAGACCGTCTTTCCGAAGCCGATTTCCGCGTCACCCCTGCCGACCTCCATCGCAAGGTACGACAACGGTTAAGAAACAGTCTGGTCGTCTTTGTGGTTGATGCGTCCGAATCGATGGGAGCCGCCACAGAAAGACGAATGGCCGCGGCCAAGGGCGCGGTCCTCGCCCTGTTGACCTCCGCCTATCAGAAACGGGACCGAGTCGCTGTGATCAGTTTCCGTGACAGAGAAGCCGACATCCTTCTCAGCCCGACCAACAGTGTTGCCCGGGCCCGGGAAAAGCTGCAGCGCCTGCCGACCGGCGGAGCCACCCCGCTGGCGGACGGCCTTTTCCGAGCCTGGGAACTGATCAAGGTCGAACGCTCCAAAGACCCGGATATCCAGCCGATGATGGTGATTCTGTCGGACGGCGAAGCCAATGTTCCCATGACAGAGGGAGCTCCCGTTATTGCCGAGCTGATGGAGCTGGCGGGGCGTATCGCCAAAGACGGCATCCACACCCTGGCTATCGATACCAAATCCCTCAGTGCCAAAACCCGGGAGATGAAGCAACTGGCCGAAGCACTCAAGGGGCGTTACCACCATATTCTGCAACTCAAAGCAGGTTCAGTCGTCGATATCATCCGTCAGGACACCTGGACCCATCTGTAATCTCTCGGAATAATTTACATATTTATACTTGCCGTCTTTTTTTAAATTTTTTTTATTTTTCTGGTTGACATTGACTACAGGAGGAGTAATATAGAATCAAAGATTAAAAGCAGCTAAGACTCCGAACCAGTTTTTGCCCTGCGCTTCCCTCCTGGCGCGGGGTATTTTTTGTCCGGCGTTCCCCCCAGTCCTTCCAGGTATACTTAAATGTAGAAGGGGGGACCATGTCATCCACCACAATCGACCACCTCAAATCCGTCGATCGTGCAGCACTGCCTGAAGATGGTGGCGACAACTTCAATCGCCTGATCTTCGAAAAATCTCCTTACCTGCTGCAACATGCCACCAATCCGGTGGATTGGTACCCTTGGGGCCCTGAAGCCCTTCAACAGGCCACCGAGAAAAAACGCCCCCTATTTTTGTCCATCGGATACTCCACCTGTCATTGGTGTCATGTCATGGCCCACGAATCGTTTGAAGACCGGGAGGTGGCCGAGGTCCTTCAGGAAGGTTATATCGCCGTCAAGGTTGACCGCGAAGAACGACCGGACCTGGATCAGACCTTTATGACCGCCTGCCAACTCCTTACCGGGCAGGGAGGGTGGCCGTTGACCGTCATACTTACGCCGGATATGCACCCTTTCTTTGCCGCCACCTATATTCCCAAGGAACCCCGTCAGGGGATAAACGGGCTGATCGCGATCCTGCAGCAGATCACAAAACTCTGGCAGGAGGAGCCCGATCGCCTGATCTCTGCGGGCTCCAATGTGGCCCAGGAAATCCTGGCGGTGACAGCCGCTGAAAGCCGACAGCCGGAGTTGAGTCTCGCTCCTGTGGAAGCGGCCCTGAGAAACTATCGAAAAGAGTACGATGCGATCCATGGCGGATTTGGTCAGGCACCCAAGTTTCCCGCAGCGCATACCCTCTCCTTCCTGCTCCTCTGTGGCCGTCACGCGGACACGGATAAGGCGAGAGAGCCGGGGGCAATGGCACTTCACACCTTGGAGGCGATGCGCCTTGGCGGTCTCTTTGACCAGGTCGGACTCGGCTTTCACCGTTATTCGGTCGATGCCTTCTGGCGCGTGCCTCATTTTGAGAAGATGCTCTACGACCAAGCGGTTCTTCTGGATGCTTACCTGGATGGATGGCTGACCTGCGGGGATCCGTTTTTTGCCGAAACAGCCCGGGAGATTCGAGACTATATCGCGGAACGACTTCGTCTCCCGAACGGAGGATTTGCCTGCGGTGAAGATGCCGACACCGAGGGCGGAGAAGGTCTTTTCTACCTCTGGACCCCCGAGGAAGCACGAAACGTTCTGCCCCGAGATCTTCATCCGGCGATCCAACTCTGTGGGATGACCGAGGAGGGGGACCTGGACGGACGTTCGGTCCCGCACCTCAAAGGGCGGCCTTCCGACAGTGAGGCCAAACTGTTGGGGCAGGCCCTCCCCCTGCTGAAGGAGCAACGGGAGTTGCGCGTCGCTCCCCATCTGGACGACAAGGTCCTGACCGGGTGGAACGGGTTGATGGTCGGTGCTCTGGCCCGAGCGGCCCGCCTGCTGAACGATGAGACCTCTCTTCGGCTGGCCACCGCAAGCGCGGCCTTTATCTGGGACCATCTTCGGTCCGATGAAAAGCGGCTGATGCGCCGTTATCGTGAGGGGCAAATCGCGGTTCCGGCTTTTCTGGAAGATTATGCCTTTATGGCGCAGGGAACCCTGGAGCTTTTTCTGGCGACCCAGGACCCTGTGTGGATACAGCAGACACACGCCTATCTCAAGCAGGTCGTCGCCCTGTTCTCAGACCAGCAGGGGGGGTACTTTGACGTCGGGCAGGATGCAGAGATCGTTCTTCAACGAGGCCAGACGGTTATCGACGGTGCCCATCCATCCGGTGGAGCCGTATTGGCCCGGGTCTTCCTGCGCATGGGACGGCTGACCGGCGATACCGCCTGGCTTGATCGCGGCGAAAAGCTCCTCCTTCGCCACAGCGCCTCTCTCTACCGAAACCCGACCGCTCACCCCCACTGGCTGCAGGCGCTTCATGAATGGCTGTACCCGGGAATCGACCTGGTTCTCGCTGTTCCAAAAACACGAGCCGAAGCGGAAATGGTTGGTATGTTACGGGAGTTTCAGCAACGGGACATCCAGATTCAGATCCGGGAGCACCAGGCGCCCTCCCCACTCAAAGTTATGCCCCGCTGGCAGGATAAGAACTGCATCGACCAACGCCCAACGGCCTGGATCTGCACCGCAGACCGGTGTCTTGCACCGATCGTCGACCCGGAAGAGCTGCGGCAACGCCTGAAATCGATCTGAGCCTGTCAGGGAGAAGTCAAGGTTGCAGTGATGTTCCCCAACCCCAGGACCTCCTCCACCACCACAATTCCCGGCTGAGCCTCCTCGTTGACCCAGACAAACATGGAGCCGGCGTCGGTATGAAACACCTCCTTGTCCACCACTACCCGGGCCAGCATTCCCGTTTCAGGAAAAAGAGACCGTCCGTTCTGGTCTTCGCGGGTACGAACCCCCACAAGGATATCCGACTCCCCCCGCTTGGTGATGGTGGGAAGCGTAAAATGGCTGGGCCGCTTCAGTTGGCCAAAGACGCCGAGGCGCCAGTTGTAGAAGGCGCTGAGCAGGTCGTACACCGGCTTTTCCGGAGGCATGTCCACCGTGATGTGACCATATTCCTGTCCATTCTTGATTTTGCGGTAGGTCACCGTTCGATTGTCGTAATCGAAGGTGTAGCGGGATTCCCGCTTCTTGTGCCCCTTCTTGCCGCGAATCTGAATCGACCGGGTCTGTAGCGGTTGCAGAGATCCGTCCGGCAATTGGCGCATCAGAACCTCATAGGTCTGAGTCAGATGCTGACTCACCAGCGCTGCCACACCACGAGTCCTGGCATAAGCCGTCGCAATATAGGTCCCGGGTTCCGGGCCGGGCACAAAGGTCAGGCGTCCTTTCCCGAACTTCTCCAGCCACAGGAATTTCACGTTATAGTGCAAATCCTCTCCCTTTTCGACGGAAAACAGAGGGAAAGTGGTCAGTTCGGGGGTCAGGGGAGACTGGGCCGCCAACGGGGCCGCCAGTACAGTCCCAACGAAACAGGTTATCAGGACAAGCAATCTCATCCGGTACTCCTTATGAAAACGAGGCCCATAAAGCCAAGGTAGCCCAGAAGCAATAGAGCCCCATGCCAGCGTTGCAGACAATGCCTTCGCCAGACCAGAGGCAGCACACCGACACTGAACAACAGCATAACCGGTATCTCGAACCTCAGCAGCGCGGGATCGACAACCAGGGGTCGGATCATCGGACAGATCCCCAGGACAAACCCCAGATTGAAGATGTTGCTGCCGATGACATTTCCGACACTGATATCCATCTCCCCACGGGCCGCGCTGACCAGGGATGCTGCCAGTTCCGGCAGGCTGGTCCCGACGGCGATGATGGTCACACCGATCACCAGCTCGGAGACTCCGAGGGTCTTCGCAATCACAACGGCCGACCGCACCATCATTTCGGCCCCCAGGGCAAGGCCGCAGATCCCCAGCACAATGCCGAAGATATCCAGGCCGCTCACCTTCTGACGAACAGAAGTCGCCGGAGGTTTACCCGATACCGGTTCGGCGTTGGCCGATCGTACACAATAGTAGACAAAGCCAAGAAGGAGCAGGAACAGAACCAGCCCGTCAGAAAAGCCCAGCCCTCCATCCAGGACAAACAGCGCCAGCAACAGAGAGACGGCAACCATAAAGGGGATCTCCCGCCAGACGGTACTGCGAACCACCTGCAGGGGCTGAATGCAGGCCGCCAGGCCAAGAATCAAACCGATATTCGCGATATTGGAACCGACAATATTTCCCGCTGCAATATCGGAGGAACCTCGAACGGCCGCGGCAAGGGAAACCATCATTTCGGGCATGCTCGTAGCAAAAGCCACGATGGTCATACCGACAACCAGCGGCCGGATTCCCAGGGAGATTGCCAGCCTGGCGCTACAGCGCACCAACGCCTCGGCGGCGCCATAAAGAATCAGCAAGCCGGCAATAAATAAAACGATGGTCCACAGCATAGAGAATTCCTCGGAGTAACAGCTTTCGAAAAAGTGAATTTTAAACGAAAATACAAAAAGTTAGAAAGTGTGCCTTTGAGCTCTTGACAGCCTCCTCACAACCGCATATAAATCCATATATTTAAAATTCCACAACACACTTTCTCTTGAGAGAATTTACGTGAAAAAGACATTTAACAAAGACGACGATTACGACAGGGAAGCCGAAATTCTCAAAGTCCTGGGGCATCCGATTCGGTTGAAGATTGTCGCAGGACTGATGTCCGAAGCCTGCAACGTCAAAAAGATCTGGGAATGCCTTGAGCTTCCTCAAGCCACGGTATCACAGCACCTGGCTCTGTTGAAGAACAAAGGGATCATCAAGGGACGGCGTGAGGGTGTCGAGGTTTTCTACCATGTCATCTCGGAGGAGGCCCGCGGTATCATTCGCTCCCTGATGCATGTGGAGGAAGGCGACAATCCGCCGCTTTAGAAGGTCCCTCCCAAAAACAAAAAACCCCAGAATGCCCGGCACAGCCGGGCATTTTTCGTTTCGAGAGAAACGACCAGCCACTTGGACAAAATTACTTTTTCCGGGCTCGCCCCAGTATCACCTCATAACTGGCAGGCACACCCTGGGGACCGGAAAACAGGCGTTCGTAGCACTCCAGCATGGTTTGAACGAGGCGACGGGACGGAAGACCGGTTGGCCGATCGGCAGAGGCGTTATGGGCCCCGATCTTTTTCAAACGGCGCATCATGGTTTTCGGGTCGGGATGCCACTCTACAGCCTCTGTGCTTTGCAAACTGATCTCTTCCCAATCCTGAGAGATCAGAGCGGAACGAACCTCCTCCAATGTGGGAAAATCCTGGGTGTAGTCCCGCTGTTCCGAGGCCGTTTGCGCCAGCGCCTCCCGAAAGGAGGCCTTCAACTCAAACAGCGTCCGCTCACCGAACAGCGCAAACCCGAACCATCCTTCGCTCCGCAGGACACGCCCCGCCTCTTCAAACGCCCCGGGGAGATCGTTCATCCATTGATAAACCGAACTGGAAAGGACGCGATCGAAACGGGCCGTCTCAAAGGGAAGGTCTTGCGCATCTGCGATCAGGAAATCGGCCTTTGGAACCCGCTGGGCCGCCACATCGCACATGGCCCGGGAAAGGTCCATCCCCAACAGCCGGTCGCCGCACCCGAATCGTTGCTGGTAATGCAGCAACACCTCGCCGGTACCGGTACCGACGTCGAGAACCGATAACGGCTCCTCCTCCAAAGAGGCTGGAAGGACATCGACAACCTGTCGCGCGACCTGCTTCTGCACAATGGCGTATCGGTCGTATTCGTTCGCATGACCGGAAAAATGTTGCCCGACCTGTCGGAGATTAACCTGTCCCGGCGTCATTCCAAAACCTGTCCAAATGCTCTGCCAACACCGGCCCCTGCGTCAGAAAGGGCGCATGGCCCGCCCCTGGAAGCAAGAGTGATTTCGCCCCGGGATTCACTCCTACCATCGCCTTGAGACATGAGGGCGGCGTCACCCGGTCCTGGTCTCCCTGAACGAGGAGCAGGGGTTCTTGAATGTGTGCCAGAGCGACTCGCTCATCTGCGCTCTGAAGTATATCCAGTCCGGCCAGCAGAGTCTCTTCGGAAGGAACAGGTCGGACCAGCCCCCCCCCTTCTCCCATCTGTTGCTGAAAACCGAGCAGGGCCTGCTCTCGATCCCGTCTCACTTGTCGTGCCAGAGCGCGGACCTGCCCCGGAGGCTGCCCCGGGAAACTCTCATCGGTCGCGGTATAGCGAGGCGTCGTTCCGATCAGCGTGAGGCTCAAGCCTCGGTCTTTCAGCTCTTTCCAGGCGGCTGTCAGCAACAAACCGCCGAGCGACCACCCGAGGAAATGGCACTCGGGAAACGGCTGGGCCTGCACCCAGGCGATCAGGGCGTCTCGCCAGGTCTCCAGCGAAGGGGCAGAGACCTCCGCCGAACGGCCATGCCCGGGAAGGTCCGGTGCAATGACACGGTAGCCTTTCAACTGGCGGGAAAAACTGCCGAAACAGCCTCCGAACTGCCCCCAGCCATGGACGGCAACAACAGGTACCCCTTTTCCCCATCCGCGGCTGTTTAACATAGTCCCCCCAGGACCGACACAATGGTCTGTGCCGCTGCAGTCAGTTCGGCAGGACGATGATCTGCCATCAGGGTTGCCCTGAGGCGACAGGTCCCTTCGGGAACCGTCGGCGGTCGTATTCCCTGAAGGAAAATCCCCTGATCCAACAAGGAAGCCGCCGCTTTCATGGTCGGGGCGGGTTCCCCGGTGAGAATCGGAACGATATGCGTCGAACTGGGGCCGAAGTCCAACCCGGCGGCAGAAAGGGGCGCAAGAAAGGCTGCCCTGTTTTGTCTCAGACATTCGCGACGGTGCTCTCCCTCCTCACTCTGAACCAGCTCTACGGCCGCCAGAGCACTGCCG
>JANQIN010000150.1 GCA_028282145.1 Thermodesulfobacteriota bacterium
ATCGGCGTGGTCACCATCAACCTGCCCCGTGCCGCCTACGAGGCCAACGGCAGTAAGGAAGTGTTCTTTACCCGTATCTCCGAGCTGATGGAGCTGGCCAAGGAGTCCCTCGATATCAAGCGGAAGCAGCTTGAGCGTTTTACCCACGACGGACTCTACCCCTTCTCTAAGTTCTATCTGCAGGGGATTTACGAACGCAGCGGGACCTACTGGGACAACCACTTCTCCACCATCGGTCTGATCGGTATGCACGAAGCGGCTCAGAACCTGGTGGGTGTCGGCATCGACGACGGCGCCGGCCATGCCCTGGCGGTGGAAACCCTTCAGTTCATGCGGACCCTGCTGGAAAGCTATCAGGAAGAGACCGGCCACTTGTACAACCTGGAGGCGACGCCGGCCGAAGGCACCAGCTTCCGTCTGGCCAGCCGTGACCGCAAGCGTTATCCGGAGATCATTACCGCCGGCGACGACCAGCCGTACTACACCAACAGTACCCACCTGCCGGTCGGCACCACCGACGATATTTTTGAAGCACTGCAGCATCAGGATGAACTGCAGACCCAGTACACCGGCGGCACTGTTCTCCATGGCTTCCTCGGAGAACGCCTGGAAGACTGGCGCAGTGCCCGCCTGCTGGTCAAACGTATCGCCGAAAACTTCCATCTGCCCTATTTCACCCTGAGCCCGACCTTCACTATTTGCCCGGTTCATGGGTATATCCGCGGGGAGCATTTCGCCTGCCCGCACGAACATCCGGAACGGGCGGCTTAAGCCGCCACTTTGGGGGAACTCCCCGGACAAGGAGGATTGGTACCATGGCGACCAAGTGTGATTCAAAAACCGAAGTCTATTCCCGTGTATGCGGTTTTTTCCGCCCTGTTCAGCAGTGGAACAAGGGTAAAAAAGAGGAATTCAAGGACCGTAAAGAGTACCTGGTTCCTGAAAAATAACTAACTATGTAAAGGAATGCCTATGGCACCGAAAGGATTTCAGGGGACGAGTCTTCTCGACTATCCGGGAAAGATTGCTTCTCTGATATTCTATGGGGGCTGCAATCTGAGCTGCCCTTATTGCCATAATCCAGGTCTGGTCAATGCACCCGATCAGTATCCGGATATTGAATTAAGCAATCTGATCAACGAACTCAAAGAACGCAGCAGCTTTATCGACGGTGTGGTCGTTTCCGGGGGTGAACCCACCCTGGCTCCCGACCTTGACTCCCTGCTGGGGAAGATCAAGGACCTGGGCCTGGAGGTTAAACTCGACACCAACGGCCTGGCCCCGGAAAAACTTCGGGAGCTGGTCGAGAAAGGGCTGATCGATTTCGTCGCTCTCGATCTCAAGACACAGCCCTGTCGATACGACGAACTGCACCATGTGCCGGTGAACATTCCGGCACTGGAAAAGACGATTGACCTGCTCCTGGAGGGTGGGGTCGATTACGAAATGCGCACTACCTGCGTACCGGGGTTGGTGGAACTGGAAGATATCCACGCCATGGGGAACCAGATTCTGGGGGCCCAGACCTGGGTGTTGCAACAGTTCCTTCCGGCCCACGCCATGCAGGACAAGATGCGTCAGATCACCCCTCACAACGGCAGCACGCTGCAGCAAATGGCCAACGCTGCCGAAGGGTATGTGCACGATCTGGAATTGCGGGGATTCTAAATCCGCAACGCTGTCTTTCCGATAGAGGCTCCCGTTTGGGGAGCCTTTTTTTATGGATTGCGAGGAAACTCAAGAAAGAAAGTCGCCCCCCGACCGACAGACGACTCTACCCAGACACGCCCCTTGTGAGCCCGAAGAACTTCCTTCACCAGTGGCAGCCCCAGACCGGTTCCACTGATCTTTCGATGATCCTTGTCACTGACCCGGAAATAACGTTCAAAGATGTCCTCATGACTGTCCGCCGGCAGACCGAGCCCCTGGTCCCGCACCCAGATACGAACGTGCTGATCATCCGAATCCGCCCCCAGAACAACTTCCCCTCCCTCGGGCGAGTACTTTATCGCGTTGGAGACAAGATTGTTCAGTGCCAGATGGACATAGCTTTCACTTAACAGGACAGAGGGCATTCCCCCTGTGACCTCAAGCCGGAGCTCATGTTTGTCGGACCCTTTAGCAAACAGGCATCTGACTTCATCCAGCAGATCGAAGACAACGACCTCTTCCTTGACTTCGCAGCCGTATCCTGCGCGCAGCCGTTGCAGGGACAGGAGATTGTCGATCACATCCTTCAACCGTTCCGTCTCTTTAAAGATGATCTTCAGGTAATCCCGCTGAACCGCCGAATCGACCTCATTCTCCAGCAGGAACTCGGCAAACCCGATGACGGCTGTCAAGGGAGTCCTCATCTCATGACTGACACAGGAAATCATCTCTTCTTTCAGCGCCTGCACCTCTTTGTTTTTAGAGATGTTCCGCACCACGGCCACCAGAGTCTGTCTCCCCTTCCAGACAAAGACACCCGTCGATATGTCGGCAGGGAAAGTGCTTCCATCCCTGCGAGCCTGGCCGACGTCGGCCAGGTAACTCGAACCGCCGGAAAACAGTTCCATCACATCGGACCGCTCTCTCTCCTCGGCAGGGAGCAGGTCGGACAGGTGAGAGCCGATCAGGCCCTTACGTGCACCTCCATACAAACGGGTTGCGGCAGGGTTACAATCGGTCACCCGTTTTTCCTCCAGATCCAGCAGCAGAATCGCATCGGATTCGGCGGTAAACAGGCGCCGGTACTTTTCCTCCGACTCCTTCAACCGTTCCGCCATTTCAAGCTCAGGGGTTGCATCATGGAAAAAGGCCAGGTTATAAACTGTCCCCCCGAACTCGGCTTGCGATATGGCACCATCCAGCATGACTTTTCGCCCGTCAGGACGGACATAGGGCGCGGAGTAGCTTATCGTCCCAGCCTCAGCCACTTCCTGCCAGTGTTTTTGCCACACCCCTTCCTCACCAAAGACCGTGAGAATCTGTTGTACCTTACAGGGGACGATCTCCTTCACAGGCCGTCCGAAAATCTCCACTCCTGCATGGTTCATGTAAGTGATGCGGCCGGTTTTATCAACCGTACAGATTCCCATGGGCGATGAATCGATAATGAACTTTGCCTGGAGCAGTTCCACCTGCAGTTTTTTCAATTGATCGATATCGGTATGCGTACCGAACATCTGAAGGGGTTTACCATCCTCATCCCGCTCCAGAACCTTGCCACGAGATAGGATCCATTTATAGCTACCATCCTTGCACCGCCAGCGGAATTCATTTTCATAGGACACAACCGGATCGTCCAAATACGCTTGAATGTTCTCCATGACCCGTTTGGTGTCATCCGGATGAAGCAGATCAGCGAACTGCTCGTAACTGTTTTGCATTTCACTGTCTGTATACCCCACCATCTGTTTCAAGCCCGGTGACAAATACACGGTATTGGTTGGAAGATGCCAATCCCACACACCATCACCGGCACCGTCCAGAGCGAATTGCAAACGTTCTTGTGTTGCACGTAACTCTTCCAATGCCCGCTTGTGATCACTGATATCCTGGATCAGAGCGATCCAATAGAGAGGGGCGCCACGGTCGTCTCTCACCAAACTGATCGTCAACTGGGTGACGACAACCTGACCGTCCTTGCAACGCAACTTCTTTTCACGGTGGATAACTTCCGGCCCTTTTCCCTCGAGCGCCTTCTCCATATTGGCGCGTGTGTACTCCTTGTCTGTCTGAAGGCTGAGATCCAAAGGGGTCATCTGCTGCAGTTCGGTTTCACTGTAACCCACGATGTCGCAAAAGGCGGGATTGGCTTGCAAAAACACACCCTGAGGTTCCAGAAGTGCAATTCCAGCCTCCGCCGACTGGTAAACCGTACTGAAGCGCCTTTCACTGGTACGCAATGCTTCACGGTCTTCCCTATGGGCCGTAATATCCATGACCTGTGCAATCCAGAAATCGGGCTGTCCGGCTGCATCCCGCACCAGAGAGGTGACCACATGCCCCCAGACCTGTGAGCCATCCTTGCGGATGTAGGCCTTTTCCAGATCGGCGTGTTCCTGTTCACCGCGGAGGACTCCAGCCAGCGCCTGCCGGGAGGCCTCTTGCGAGACCGAAGCCGTCACATCCTGCACTGTGAGATGCCAAAGCTCTTCTTCCGAGTACCCGATGAAACGGCAAAAAGCGTCATTGGCCTGGGCGAACTTACCCTGTGCATCGACCACCACGCTGCCCACAGCGGCATTCTGGAAGATGGTGCGAAAGCGCAACTCACTGGTATTCAGCGCCTCCTGCATTCGTCCACCGTCCTGCAGATCTGCAGAAAGCTCTTCTGCCTCCCTTTGCCCGGTCGTCCCGCGAAGACGATTCAGTTCCGAACGGGCACGCTCCAGCTCCTGTTCCAGCGCAAAGACCCGTTGCTGCAGATTGTCTTGTTCCTCCTCCAATTCTCACTCCCTCGGCGGCTCTCCCAACGGGCCCCAATAAAAGGTCTCAAAAAGATGGTACTGCCCAAAGACAAACGCCGAGCTTTGACGGCGAACCCGCCGGGCTTTGATAATCTCCAGATAAATTAATGCGCCTGATTCGCCGCAGCCGGGACGGACAACACCGGCAGGCGAAGATGGAAGGTACTCCCCGTCTCACCATCGCTTTCGGCCCAGACCTCTCCCCCATGCTGATGAATTATTTCTTTCACGAGAGGAAGCCCAAGCCCCGTGCCCCCGATTTTCTGGTGCCCATCGTCGCTGACCCGGTAGAAACGATCAAAGATCCGATCAAGATCGGCCGGAGGAATTCCAAGCCCTTCATCCCGGACCCAAAGATGCAGACCGTCTTCCCGCTTGCGGGCTCCAAGAATGACCGCCCCTCCTTCTGGAGAGTATTTGATCGCATTGGTCACCAGATTTCGCAACGCCTGGAAGATCTGTCCTTCATCTGCCTGGATCGGGGGCAGGTGATCCGCATAATCCAACCGAAAGAAATGATCGGGAGACGACGGCTCAAACAAAGCCAGCAGATCGTGAAACAGGGCTTCTACCGAGACGATGTCTTCTCTCAGGGGGACCACACCCGCTCTGAGCCGCTGGAGGTTGAGAAGGTTGTCGATCAGTTCTTTCAACCGGTGGGTCTCTTTAACGATAATCTCCAGGAATTGCTGTTGCTGCTCCCGTTCAACCTCGTTCTCCAAGAGAAATTCGACAAACCCCATCATCGCCGTCAACGGGGTTCGCATTTCATGACTGACACTGGAGAGCATGTCGTCCTTCATCTTCTCCAATTCCTGCTGTTCCGTGATATCCCGAACGATCGCCACCGTCATCGGCCGCCCCTGCCAGACAAACCGACCGGCGGTAATCTCTACCGGCACCTTGTTTCCATCGGATCGTAAAAGTTCCGCCAGAGGGACCCGCCGCAGTTCATGAGAAAGCAGATTGAGAGGCTCCGTCTTGCCGGTCGGACTCTCCTCAAACAACTCTCCGACCTTGAGAGTACAGAACACTGCAGCCGGATATCCGAACAACTCCTCGGCCGCTGCATTGGCCTCTACCACAGCTCCGTTCCGGGCGTCGAAAACCAGGATCGGGTCGGACCCTGCAGCAAACAACATCCGGTATCGCTCCTCCGACTCCAGCAGCGCGACCTCCGCCTGTTTTCGATCATCGATATTCTGTACCATAGCCAGACAGATCGGCGGTCGCCCGCCATGCCCTTCTATGGCAGTGGCACTGACATGCCCCCAGATTTCAATGCCGTCCTGACGAAGAAACTGAATCTCCATCTCCAGGGGGGATATTTCGGGACGCCAGGGTCCTTTCCAGGAGAGTTCCTGAGGGTTGGAAGCAACCAGGGACGCAAAGGTCTTGCCAACAAGTTCTTTGGAGTCCCCGCCGACAAAATCGGCAAATTGCGGATTCACTTGCAGCAGAAGCCCTTCCTGATCGATCAGGGCAATTCCGACCGCTGAAGATTCAAAGACCGAGCGGAATCGCCGTTCGCTTTTTCTGAGTTCGGTCTCGGTTTCTTTCAGGGCGGAGATATCGTGACCCACCTCAACCAGTCCGCTGATCGCTCCCGCATCGTCTCTGTAAGGGGTGCGGGTCGACAGCACCGTTCGTCTTCGACCATCAAGCTCGTACTGTTGCTCCCGGGTCAGAGAACGCCCCTCCTGCAACGCTGTCCGATCCTCCTCCCGTTGTATTCGGGCCAGGTCGGCATCCATGACCGCCTCCACGGTACGCCCCACGATCTCATGGGCCGGCCGCCCAAAACGTTTTGCGCCGGTCCGATTGATCAACCGATACTGCCCTTCCAGGTCACGTACGCTGACCGAATCGGGTGTGGCCGCCAAAATGGTCTGCAGCAGATTCAAGTGATGATGCAGATCCGATTCCGCCCGTTTGCGTAACCTCATATCCCGCTGAAGAACCCACATCCCCCACCCAAGACCGAGAGCCAGAGCGACCGCTGCCAGAATCAAAAGGCGCAGTTCGGTACGTCTCGGAAGTTCAAAAGGGCTGATGCGAACCTGCACCTTGCTCCCCAAAATGGCCAGGGAGTAGGTTCGGAACATATCCAATTGACTCGGTTTTGGTGAGGAACAGACGGAGGGGACTCCTCCCGACAGATCTTCAAGGCAGACCCGGTAAGACTCGAGAAAGTCGACCGGCAACGTGTATCTCAATAACGCCTCAAGGTCGTAAAAACCTTCCAGCACCCCCAGGAACCGCCCCTGGTCCTGGATCGGCACTGCCAGGAGAAGCGCCGGCTTTTTGTCCAGGGCCTGGAAAGGAAGAGAATAGACAGGACTAAGGGTTTCACGCGCCTTTTCGGCAGCCCGGCGAGGTTCCGGAAGCTCCCTCAGCCAACGGGACAGTGGCTCCGAACGATCAATCCAGCGCCCCTGGAACCGATGATCCAGCCAGCTGATTGCTTCGAGTTCCGGGTTGGCCTTGACATAATCGGTGACCCGTTCCTCAAA
>JANQIN010000184.1 GCA_028282145.1 Thermodesulfobacteriota bacterium
CGAGGTCGAACGGGTGTTGAAGATGGTCGATTCGGTACTGCTGTTGGTCGATGCCTTCGACGGGCCGATGCCACAGACCCGTTTTGTGCTGAAGAAATCGCTGGATCTTGGGTTGAAGCCGATCGTGGTCATTAACAAGATCGATCGCCCCGGTGCCCGACCGGAAGAGGTGGTCGATATGGTGTTCGATCTGTTCTGCGAACTGGATGCCAGCGAGGACCAACTCGACTTTCCCATTGTGTATGCCAGCGCCAAGAACGGCACCGCCACTCTGGATCTGGCGACGGAGAGTGGAGACCTGGAGCCCCTGTTTGAGGTGATCCGGGACAAGATTATCCACCCTGATGTCGATCTGGACGCACCGTTTCAGATGCTGGTCACTACCATCGACTACAACGACTATATCGGTCGGATCGCCACCGGGAAGATTTTTGCCGGGACCCTGACCGCCGGTGAAACGGTGGCGCTGGTGAAAAAAGACGGCAAGACGATCCGAGGCCGGATCTCCAAGCTGTTGGGGTACCAGGGGCTGACGCAGGTAGAGCTGACCGAGGCGGTTGCCGGTGATATCGTGACTCTGGCCGGTTTTGAGGAAGTGGGGATCGGCGAGACCTTTGCCGCTGCCGACGATCCTCAGGCACTGCCTTATGTCGATATCGACCAGCCGACCCTGTCGATGAACTTTATGGTCAACAGCTCGCCCTTCGCCGGCAAGGAGGGGAAATATGTCACCTCGCGGAATATCCGTGACCGGTTGATGAAGGAGCTTCGAACCAATGTCTCCCTGCGGGTGGAGGACACGGACAATACCGATACTTTCAAGGTGTCGGGGCGGGGCGAACTGCACCTGTCGATTCTGATCGAGAATATGCGTCGTGAGGGGTTTGAGATGGCGGTCTCCAAGCCGGAAGTCATCCTGCGGGAGATCGACGGGGAGCTGTGCGAACCGATGGAGTACCTTTGCATCGACGTGCCGGAGGAGTATCAGGGAACGGTTATTGAGAGGTTGGGGACCCGCAAGGCGGAGATGATCTCCATGAAGCCGATGGACGGCCTTAACCGTCTGGAGTTCACCATTCCGGCGCGGGGTTTGATCGGTTTCCGGACCGAATTTCTGACCGAAACCCGGGGCACCGGTGTGATGACCCATACCTTTGAAGAGTATGCCCCGTTCAAAGGGGAAATCGGCGGTCGCCGTAACGGTGTCCTGGTTGCCATGGACCAGGG
The DNA here is from genome assembly GCA_028282145.1 of Thermodesulfobacteriota bacterium. Lineage (GTDB taxonomy): Bacteria > Desulfobacterota > Desulfuromonadia > Desulfuromonadales > Geopsychrobacteraceae > JANQIN01. Next base: position 1,228 of record JANQIN010000184.1, read on the forward strand.
CGAGACCATCGCCTACAGCCTGTTTAACCTACAGGACCGGGGAATCATGTTTGTTGGCCCGGGGGTCGAAGTCTATGAAGGGATGATCCTGGGACAGCATGCCAAGGAGAACGATCTGGTGGTCAACGCCTGCAAGGGGAAGAAGCTGACCAATGTTCGTGCTTCCGGCAGTGACGACGCGATCCGGCTGGTGCCGCCGCTGAATCTGTCGCTGGAACAGGCGCTGGAATACATCGACGACGATGAGCTGGTAGAGATCACTCCCCGTTCAATCCGGCTGCGGAAAAAGATTCTGGTGGAGCATGAGCGGAAAAAGGCCAGCAAAAAGAGTAAATAGGACTGTTCGGGAGGAATCGCTCCGGCATTGCAAGATTAGGGCCGCCGGTCCCTGCTTGCCTTGACAGTCCGGGGCGATTGTCATACTCTAGGCCGCGTATTTTTGCCCTTTTTCAGGACGATTTGATGACCGTAACCGCCATTATCCCGGCACGTTTTGCCTCCAGCCGCCTGCCTGGGAAGCCCCTCGCCGACATTTTGGGAAAACCGATGATCCAACGGGTTTACGAGCAGGTTGTGCAGGCTCGGTCCGTGGATCGGGTACTGGTGGCGACTGACGATGAGCGGGTGCGGGAAGCGGTGGACTCCTTTGGCGGGGAGGTTCGGATGACCCGCGAGGATCATGTGAGCGGAACCGATCGTCTGGCGGAGGTCGCGGCCGATCTCGATTGCGACCTGGTGGTGAATGTCCAGGGCGACGAACCGTTGATCGACCCGGTGGTTATCGATAAGGCGGTGGCCCCGCTGGTTTGTGATCCCCTGGTACTGATGGGAACTCTGGTCGCTCCACTGAATAGCCGGGAGGAGTTCCTCAATCCGAATGTGGTCAAGGCGGTGGTCGACGCAAAAGGGGACGCCCTTTATTTCTCTCGCGCCCCCATCCCCTGGCCGCGCGATGCAGCCGACAACCTCTCCGAAGACTTGCAGGAGGTCCGTGCGCTACGTCATATCGGCCTCTATGTCTATCGACGTGAGTTCTTGCTACGTTTCGCTGCGATGGAGGAGTCCCTGCTGGAGAAAACGGAGCGACTCGAACAGCTTCGCGTCGTCGAGGCCGGGATGAAGATTCGCACCGTCCTGACCGAACATGGTGCAATCGGGGTCGATACCCCGGAAGACCTGGAACGGGTGCGGGAGATCCTCCAGGCGTAAACAGTTTCCGAGTCCAGGGCCAAGGCTCTGGATTTCAAATAAGTTTGAGCCAGAAACAAGACGGTCTTCTTCTTGTTTCTGTGAGTGAAGAAAAATCGCATTTTTTGAACGTGTATGGCGTAGCCCCTGGATGGGCGGAGCCATCCAACAAAGGGAGCAGGGTAGGGATGAAGACGAAATTCCTGTTTATTACCGGCGGTGTGGTTTCCTCTCTGGGGAAAGGTCTGGCGGCGGCATCAATCGGCGCGCTGATGGAAGCGCGGGGCCTGCGGGTGTCGATGCTGAAGATGGACCCTTACATCAACGTTGACCCCGGTACTATGAGCCCCTACCAGCATGGCGAGGTTTTCGTCACCGACGACGGTGCCGAAACCGATCTCGATCTGGGCCACTACCAGCGGTACACCACCGCCACCCTGTCCAAGAAATCCAACTTCACCACCGGCCAGATCTACGATTCGGTTATCCGCAAGGAACGTCGCGGCGACTATCTGGGCGGGACCGTTCAGGTCATCCCCCATATCACCAACGAGATCAAGGAAAAAATTCTGGCCAATGCCGAGGGCGTGGATGTGGCTATCGTTGAGGTTGGCGGGACCGTCGGTGATATCGAGTCTCTGCCGTTTCTGGAAGCGATCCGTCAGTTCCGTTTCGATCGGGGCGAAGAGAATGTCTTCTATATCCATCTGACCCTGGTCCCCTATATCGCTGCTGCCGGTGAACTGAAAACCAAACCGACCCAGCATTCGGTCAAGGAGCTGCGGGAGATCGGTATCCAGCCCGACCTGCTGCTCTGCCGCTGCGAGCAGGAGATCCCGCGGGATATGCGGGCCAAGATCGCCCTCTTCTGTAACGTGGAAGAGAACGCCGTCATCAACGCCAAGGACGTGGCCTCAATCTATGAAGTGCCGCTGATGTTCCACGAGCAGGGGTTGGACGATTACATCACCAGTCAGCTGAATATCTGGACCAAGGAGCCGGACCTGGCCGACTGGCAGCGGATCGTCAAGATCGTCAAGGACCCGAAACGGGAGACCCGGATCGCTATCGTCGGCAAGTATGTCGAGTTGACCGAGAGCTACAAATCTCTGGCCGAAGCGTTGGTCCACGGCGGAATCGCCAACGACAGCCGTGTGGTGTTGGAATATGTCGATTCGGAAGCCCTGGAGCGCCACGGTGTGGGCGATACCTTTGCCAATGCCGACGGTATCCTGGTCCCCGGCGGCTTCGGGCAGCGGGGTAGCGAAGGCAAGATCGCGGCCATTCAGTATGCCCGAGAAAACAAGATTCCTTTCTTCGGCATCTGTCTCGGGATGCAGATGGCGGTGACCGAATTTGCCCGCAACGTCTGTGGCATCGAGGATGCCTATTCGCGTGAATTCAAGGACGATGCCGCCAATCCGGTGATCGACCTGATGGAAGAACAGAAGTCGATCAACGATATGGGCGGCACGATGCGTCTCGGCGCTTATGACTGTACGATGAAGGACGGTACTCTGGGGCGCCGGATTTACGGTCAGCAACAGATCGATGAGCGACACCGGCATCGGTACGAGTTCAACAACGCCTTTCGTGATCAGCTGATCGAGTGTGGACTGGTGGTGTCCGGGGTCAACCCGGAACTGGATCTGGTCGAGGTCGTGGAACTGGCGGATCACCCCTGGTTTCTGGCCTGTCAGTATCACCCCGAATTCAAATCGCGGCCGATGGATCCGCACCCTCTGTTTGAATCGTTTATCGGTGCGGCTGTCCGTCAGCGGGAAGGGAAGTCCTGATGCCCGATCCGGTCAAAGTCGGTTCTGTCACCTTTGGCGGTGGAGCGCCGCTGGCCCTGCTGGCCGGCCCCTGTGTTATCGAAAACGAAGACCTGACCCTGGAGATCGCTGCCCGGTTGAAGGAGATTGCACAACGGGTAGGGATCGGCCTGGTCTTCAAGGCCTCCTTCGACAAGGCCAACCGGTCGTCGGTCACCTCCTTCCGGGGGCCCGGACTGGAAGAAGGTCTTCGCATCCTGCAGAAGGTGAGGCAGACCCTGGATCTCCCCGTGGTAACGGACTTGCACGATATCACTCAGGTTGCCCCGGTGGCTGAGGTGGTCGATATCCTGCAGATCCCGGCCTTTCTGTGCCGGCAGACCGACCTTCTGGTTGCAGCCGGAGAGACGGGCAAAGTGGTCAATATCAAAAAGGGGCAGTTTATGGCCCCTTGGGATATGTCCAACGTCGTGGAAAAGGTTCGTTCCACCGGCAATCGGCAGATTCTTCTGACCGAGCGTGGGTCGAGCTTCGGGTACAATAATCTGGTAACCGATATGCGCGGCCTGACGGTGATGCGCGATCTGGGTTGTCCGGTGATCTTTGACGCGACCCATGCAGTTCAGTTGCCTGGTGGCCAGGGAACCTCCTCCGGCGGCCAGCGGCAGTTTGTCGGCTCTCTGTCCCGGGCGGCCGTGGCTACCGGGATCGATGCCCTCTTCTGGGAGGTGCACCCGGACCCGGACAAGGCCCGGTGCGACGGTCCCAACAGTTTGCCCCTGGATCAGGTGGAAGCCCGATTGAATCAGATGCTGGCCATCGACCGGCTGGTGAAAGAAGATACCCTATGATTGAAGCGGCCAAGCGTGTTCTTCATATTGAAGCCGAAGCGATCCTGGCGCTGGAAGAGCGAATCGGGACCGAGTTTGCCCGTGCCGTCCGGCTGATTCTGGATTGCAAGGGGCGCCTGGTGATTACCGGGATGGGGAAATCGGGTCTGATCTGTCAGAAGATTGCGGCCACCATGGCTTCTACCGGAACACCGTCTCTCTTTCTCCACCCCGCCGAAGGGATCCATGGCGACCTAGGGATGTTGACCCGGGAGGATGTGGTGATTGCCGTTTCCAATTCAGGGGAAACCGAAGAGGTCACCAAAATTTTGCCGATTATTAAACGAATGGGCTGCCCCCTGGTCACTATGAGCGGAAAGCCTAACTCCACCCTGGCCCGTGCCGGTGATGTCTTTCTCGACATCTCCATCAAGGAAGAGGCCTGCCCCCTGGGGCTGGCACCGACCGCCAGTACCACCGCCACCCTTGCCATGGGCGATGCGCTGGCGGTTGTTCTGCTGGAGGAGCGGGGTTTCAAGGAAGAAGATTTCGCCATGTTCCACCCCGGGGGCGCTCTCGGCAAGCGGTTGTTGCTGCGGGTGGAGAACCTGATGCATCGTCAGGAAGAGATCCCTCTGGTCGATGAGAATACCCGGGTTCAGGAAGCGCTGTTTGAGATCACGGGTAAGAAACTGGGGATGACCGGGGTGGTGAATGCCGCCGGGGATCTCATCGGTATCTTCACCGACGGCGACCTGCGTCGGCTGCTGGCGTCGGGAACCGATCAGATGTCGCTGCCGATTAAAGAGGTGATGACCGCCAACCCCAAACGGATTCTGCAGGAAAATCTGGCGGCAAAAGCACTGCAGGTGATGGAAACCCATAAGATTACGACGCTGTTTGTCTTTGAAAGCGAGACCAGCGCCACACCGGTGGGCGTGGTTCACTTGCACGATCTGCTGCAGGCGGGGGTGGTCTGATGTCCGATACCAAGCCGCAAATCAAGCTTTTACTGCTCGATGTGGATGGGATTATGACCGACGGTCGAGTGATCTACGACAACAACGGTGTCGAAACTAAGGCGTTTGATGTCAAGGATGGTCATGGGCTGAAGATGCTGCAGCGAGCCGGTATCCGGGTGGGGATCATCACCGGTCGCCAGTCCGAAGTGGTCAAGCACCGTGCTGCCGAACTGGGCATTGAAATCCTCTACCAGGGGGCCAAGGTCAAATTGGGGCCTTACGAGGAGATTTTGCAGGACCTGAAACTGACCGATGCCGAGGTCGCCTATATGGGAGACGATCTGGTTGACCTGCCGATTCTGCGCCGGGTCGGATTTTCGGTGACGGTTTCTGATGCCGTTGATGAGGTCAAGCCCTGGGTGGATTATGTCACCATCCGGCCGGGAGGCCGGGGGGCGGTTCGGGAAATCTGTGACCTTCTTCTGAAGCGCATGGGCGCCTGGGAAGCGCAAACGGAACGTTATTACAAGAGCTGACGAAACGGTTTTGAAAGGGTTTTTGCGCCACGGATTGCTGGGGGTTTTTCTGGTGTTGGCCATCGGCCTGGTGGTGGTTGTGTCGCGCCATACGCCGGAGGAGCCTTCCGCACCGCCGCCGGTGACCGAAGAGGAACCGATCATACAGGCCGAGGCCGACCTGGTGTTGCAGGAGGTGGATTACACCGAGACCCGCGAAGGTCGTCGACAGTGGAACCTGAAGGCCGATTCGGCGGCTTACGATCAGGAAACCGGGGAAACGCTGGCTCAGAATGTTCGGATGATCTTTTTTGATAAAGCGGAACAAGATCAATTCTTTCTGACCGCCAATGAAGGACGGATGGAGGAAAAGACCGGGCAGATCGAGGTTTGGGGGCAGGTGGTGATCCAGAGTCGATCCGGAGAGGAGCTTCGTACAGAACGCTTGGCGTACGACAGTCGACAAGAGGTGGCCTCCACCGATCAGCCTGTCGATATCCGGATGTCGGGAAAGCGGGTTAAAGGGGTCGGGATGATCTATGACCTGAATCAGGACCGGATTCAACTGAACAAGCAGGTACGTGCGCTGTTGACCGGCGATTTGAGGTTGGGAAAATGAACAGACGTTGGCATGCTTACGTGATCACCCTTATTCTGCTGGTATTGGCGACCCCTTTGTGGGGAGCGGAGACCAAACCCTCGTCCGAACCGGTCGAGATCACTTCACATAAGATGGTGTCGGAAAAAGGGGGGGAGAAGATCATCTTTCTGGGAGAGGTGGTGGCCAAACAGGGCGATACAACTCTCTATTGTGAAGAGATGCATGTGTTTCAGGAACAGGGCGGCAGTCAGATCCAGCGGATTGAAGCCTATCGTCAGGTGCGTATTGTCCAGGAAGGACGGGTCGCGACCGGTGACCGAGGGACCTTTTTTCAATTGGAAAGAAAGGTCATCCTGCAGGGAAATGCCCGGGCTGTCAGTGGTCAGGATGAGGTCGAAGGGGAAACCATCACCTACTTCCTGGACCAGGAGAATATCCAGGTAGATGCACCGGAAGGGGGCCGGGTCAAGGCCACTTTCAGTCCCAAAGGCGAGCCCCAGTGACCCATGTCCTGAGCGCACATAACCTGGTGAAGGTCTACAAAGGCCGACGGGTTGTTGCCGGAGTGGACCTGGATGTCCGGTCGGGAGAGGTTGTCGGACTTCTTGGCCCTAACGGGGCCGGAAAAACCACCTCTTTCTACATGGTGGTCGGGCTGACCCGCCCCGATGAGGGCCGGGTCGAACTGAATGGCGAGGAGATCACGGAGCAGCCGATGTTTCGTCGTGCCCGGTCGGGAATCTCCTATCTCCCGCAGGAGGCGTCGATCTTTCGCCGGATGACGGTTCGGGAAAACCTGCTGGCTGTCTTTGAAACCCTGCCACTGAGCCCCGATCAACAACGGGATCGGGCGCAGGAACTGCTGGAGGACTTCCGGATTACGCACATCGCCGACAGTTACGGTTATGCGTTGTCCGGCGGCGAGAGGCGACGAGTCGAGATTGCAAGAGCGTTGGTGCTCGAGCCGAACTTTATTTTGCTGGATGAGCCGTTTGCCGGGATCGATCCGATTGCGGTGGCCGATATCCAGGGGTTGATTACCGATCTGCAACAGCGCGGCATCGGTGTTCTGATCTCGGATCACAACGTCCGGGAGACCTTGGGGGTCTGTGATCGGGCCTATATAATGAACGAAGGAGAGATTCTCGAAAGCGGCGCCCCGGACGAAATTGCCACCAGCGCTAAAGCGCGGGCGATCTATCTTGGAGAAAAGTTCCGGTTGTGAGATCGGTTCAATCCGTGTAGGTTGTGTTAGAGTTTACCAATAATTTAACAAATCAGGACGATTGGGTGTTTCCCGACTATGGCATTGGATCTTCGACTAAATCTTAAACTCAGTCAGCAACTGGTGATGACTCCCCAGTTGCAGCAGGCGATCAAACTGCTGCAACTGTCGCGGATGGAACTGCTGGATATGATCAGCCAGGAGCTGGAAGAAAATCCGGTTCTGGAAGACAACCCGCTGGAACAGGCTGAGGAAAAGGAAGAGGTCAAGGAAGAGGCCCCGGCCGAGGAAACTCTGTCGTCGATCGAGAACACCACCGAAGCCGGTGATGCCAAGGAGGTCCATCAGGACGAGCAGATCGACTGGCAGACCTATCTCGAAGGTTACTCCATGGGAGGAGGGACCTTTGAGGCGCTGGAAGAAAGCGAAGAGCGCCCCTCTTACGAAAATCTGCTCACCAAGAAATCCACCCTCTATGACCACCTGATGTGGCAGTTGAACCTGGCTCATCTGGACGACACCCAACGTCGGATTGCGGGGGAAATTATCGGCAACCTGGACGATGCGGGTTATCTTCAGGCGACCCTGGAAGAGATCTCTGACCTGGTTCAGGTCAACGTTGAAGCGGCTGAAGGGGTCCTTGAGGTGGTGCAGAGCTTTGACCCCGTCGGTGTGGCCTGTCGCAACCTGCAGGAATGTCTGTTGCTCCAATTGCGTTCCCTCGGGCTGGAGGGCGAACTTCCCTGGCTGATGCTGGAGCAGCACCTGAGCGAGATTGAAAGCCGCAAGTACAACGTCATCGCCCGGGCACTGAAGGTCAGTCTGGACGATGTTCTGGCCGCTGCCAAGATCATCTCCGGTCTGGAACCCCGCCCAGGAAGACCGTTCAGTCAGGAAGATATCCATTACATTACTCCCGACATCTTTGTGCACAAGATTGGCGATGAGTATGTGGTCACTCTGAACGACGAAGGATTGCCCAATCTGAAGATCAATGCTTTCTACCGAAGTGCACTCCAGGAAGGGGCCAAAATTGACAAGTCGGCCGGGGACTATATCCAGGATAAAATGAGGAGTGCCGTCTGGTTGATCAAGTCGATTCATCAGCGGCAGCGCACCATCTATAAGGTCACCAAGTCGATTGTCAAATTTCAGAAGGATTTCTTCGAAAAGGGGATCGATCATCTCAAACCCCTGGTTCTTCGGGACGTGGCCGAAGATATCGAGATGCACGAATCGACGGTCAGCCGGGTGACGACTAATAAATATGTTCAGACACCCCGCGGTCTGTTCGAACTGAAGTACTTCTTCAACAGTGGTATCAGTGTCACCGGCGGTGAGAGTGTAGCTTCGGAATCGGTCAAGAGCCGGATCAAAGAGATTATCGGCGGTGAAAATCCGAAAAAGCCCTACTCCGATCAAAAAATTGTTGAAATTCTTAAGCAAAGTGACATAAATATTGCCCGCCGTACCGTCACGAAATATCGGGAGATGTTGGGCCTGGGATCGTCGACTGAGCGCAAGAGGCTGTTTTAATACCGCCTCCCCGTAGATCATTCGGGGCTGTGCGATATACTAAATATTAACCGAGGACCATCGCCCGCAAGGGCGAGTAAATACAGGAGGTTGTACGCATGCAAATCGACGTCACGTTCCGTCACATGGATTCGAGTGAACCTGTCCGTCAATATGCCGAAGAAAAGATCGGTCGGCTTAGGAAATATATCGATGAGCCGATCGATGCTCATGTTGTGGTTTCTGTCGATAAAAAGATTCGTAACACTGCTGAAGTCACCATGGTGGCTAAGGGCATTACCATCCGCGCCAAAGAGACTACTGCGGATATGTATGCGGCAATCGATGCCGTCTCCGACAAGCTGGACCGGCAACTCAAGCGCTACAAGGAAAAGATCAAAAAACACAAGCCTGCCAGTGAGCGGGCCCGCCGGGTGCAGAAGACTGTCGTCGCTGCTGAAAGTGTGGACGAAAGTCATGTGGAACCTCAGATCATCCGCTCTTCCAGCTTTTCGGTGAAGCCGATGTCGGTGGAAGAAGCTGTCATGCAGATGGACTTGCTTCACAAGGACTTTCTGGTCTATACCGATTCCACCACCGAACACCTGAGTGTGGTGTATCGCCGGGATGATGGCAATTACGGTTTAATTGCACCGGAAGCGGTTCAAGCCTGAATCTGTTGAACGGGGAAGGTGCCGAACCAGGCACCTTCCTCCCTTTTTGTGCCCCCTGAGAAAACGAGTGACCCCATGAAGATTTCCGAGCTGTTGTCGCCGGATGTGATCGTTGCTGATCTGAAAGCCCGCGGAAAGTCCGATGTTCTCACTGAGCTGACCGATGCCCTGTTGAAAGCCGATCCCGGTTTGAGCCGTGACGAGGTGGTTCAGGTCCTTTTGGAGCGGGAACGCCTGGGAAGTACCGGAATCGGCGACGGCGTTGCTATTCCTCACGGCAAACTCAAGGGGCTCTCCGGTCTGCTTCTCTCCTTCGGTCGAAGCCGCGAAGGTGTGGATTTTGACTCGATGGACGGCAAGCCGGCTCATCTCTTCTTCCTGCTGGTCGCTCCGGAGGAGTCGGTCGGCGTCCACCTGAAAGCGCTGGCCCGAATCTCCAAACTCTTGAAAGACCCGGCCGTACGTGCCAAACTGCTGGAGGCGGATACGGCGCAGGCCTTACAGGCTATTGTCGCCGAGGAGGAAAGCACATTGTAAAGCACCCACCGCCGGGAACCCCCCGGCGGTTTTTGTTCCGGGGGATCTATGGCCGAACTGACAATTCAGGAAATTCTGGATGACAAAGAAGCCGGTCTTGACCTGGAATTGCTGGCGGGTGCCTCGGGCCTGCACAAAACCGTACAGATCCCCAAGATTCAGAAACCTGGTCTGGCTTTGACCGGGTATGCCGAAAACCTGCACTCGGACCGCATACAGGTTCTCGGTTCCACCGAACTCAGTTACCTTCATCATCTCCCGCCCCAAAAGGCGAAGCAGCAGATTCAGACCCTGTGCGAGCACGATATTTCCTGTTTTATTATCACCAAAGGCCAGGAGGCTCCTGCCGATCTGGTGCGGGAGACGGACCGCCAGGGGATCCCCCTGCTGCTGACACGCAATAAAAGCTCCATTATCATCTCCCTGATCACCAAATTCCTGGAGGAGCGCCTTCTCCCCACCACCACCGTTCACGGTGTGCTGATCGATGTTCTGGGGATCGGCGTTCTGCTACAGGGAAAAAGCGGGATCGGAAAGAGCGAATGTGCTCTGGACCTGGTTCTTCGCGGCTACCGCCTGGTGGCGGACGATGTGGTGCGCGTTCGCTTCAAACTGCCCAAGGTCCTTTTCGGGGAAGGAATGGACCTTTCCCAGTACCATATGGAGATCCGGGGGCTGGGAATCCTCAATATCAAGCATCTGTTTGGTGTCGCTTCGATTCGTGAGCGCAAGAAGATCGACATGGTGATCGAGCTGCACGAATGGGAGGACGGGGCCCATTACGATCGTCTCGGACTGGACGAAGAATATACGACTCTTCTGGGTGTCGATCTGCCCCTGCTTCGTATCCCGCTTCATCCCGGGCGTAACCTCAGTACGATGGTGGAAGTGGCGGCCCGAAATTTTGTGTTGAAGGATATGGGGTATCATGCCGCCAGGGAATTTGAGAACCTTCTGGAACAGCGGATGGCCGAAGTGGCCAAAGCCCACGCCAAAGGGATTATTGGAGACAATCTGGAATGACCGAGACAACGGTTCATCTGATCACCGGCCTGTCCGGATCCGGTAAAACTACCGCCGCACGGGCTCTGGAGGATGCAGGCTTTTTCGTGGTTGATAATCTGCCGCTCCCTCTGTTGCCCCAGTGTCTGGCCATGACCTCACAGACGTTGAAAGACCGGCCGCTCGTGGTGGTGGTCGACGTGCGAAATCGTGCCTTTCTGGACGATGTGGAAACGGTCCTCAGAAAAGTCGAGACCGACGGATTTCATTTGAAGATCCTTTTCTTTTCGGCTTCGGACCAGACCCTGGTGCGACGGTTCTCTGAAACCCGCCGTCGTCCCCCATTGATGGAAGAGGGAAGTGTGGAGGCCGGTATCCAGGCGGAGCGAGCGCTGTTGAGCCTGTTGCGGCAATCTGCGGACAAGGTCTTCGATTCCTCGGGGCTGACCCCGCAGAAGCTGCGTGAGGGGGTCCTGAGCTATATCCAGGGGACGACGCGTGTCTGGCCGCTGGCGGTGCATGTGGAGTCGTTCGGTTTCCGCTACGGGGTACCGACCAATGCCGATCTGGTGTTCGATGTCCGTTTTATGCCCAATCCGTTCTATCTGGATGCATTGCGGGAAAAGACCGGGCTGGATCGCGAGGTGCAGGAGTATGTCCTGGCCCAGAAAGAATGTCAGACCTTTATCGAACATACCCGTAATCTTTTGCAGTTCCTGCTGCCCCAGTACCGCAAGGAAGGCAAGAATCATCTGACGATTGCCTTCGGATGTACAGGAGGACGCCATCGGAGTGTTACACTGGCAGAAACGATCGGGCCTCTGCTGGAGATGGAAGGGGTTGAGGTTCATATCGGGCACAGGGATGTGGAAAAGGGTTAGGGACCGATGGTTGGTGTGGTGATTGTCACACATGGTCAGATGGCCAGGGAGCTTCTACGAGCGGCCGAAATGATTTTGGGGCCGCAAAAAGGCGTGGCCACTGTCTGCATCGAACCGGGAGCGGATGTGGATGCCCTGGCAGAAGAGGTGCGTCGCCAGGCAGAAGCCTATTGCGCCGAGATGGACGGAGTCCTTTTATTGACCGACATGTTCGGCGGTACTCCGACCAATATCTGTGCGCTCTGTCTGGGGTTGGGGCAGGTCGAAGTCATTACGGCGGTCAGCCTGCCGATGTTGATGAAATGTCTGGGACATCGGCCCCATCAGACCTTTGAAAACCTGTGTGATTTGGTGGTCGATGGCGGTCGTCAGGGCGTGATCCGAGTAGGCGAAAAACTGTCTCAACAAGGGATGTAAGCGAGAAGATAATGGCTGTAGTACTGACACGCGTGGATAACCGCCTGATTCATGGTCAGGTGGTGGAAAGTTGGGTCCCCTATGTGAAAGCCGACGCGATCGTGGTTGCCAACGACGAAGCGGCTTCGGATTCGATGAAAAAGGCCCTGATGAAGATGGCGGTTCCTACCAGCCTCCGGGTCCAGGTCCTCCCGGTGCAGGAGGTGGCGGCTGTTCTGGCATCGAACGATTGGACCGGGCAGAGGGTTCTGCTGTTGTTTGCCGGAACCGGTGACGCCCTTCAAGCCCACAGAAAGGGGGTCGCATTTTCCTCCCTCAACCTCGGAAATCTTCACGGCGGGTCGGGAAAAGTTCGATACAGCTGTACGATCTGTCTGGACGAAGCCGATATCGTCAATCTGCAGGCGCTGGAAGAGGATGGGGTTCGCGTTGTTGCTCAGTGTGTCCCCGCGGATCGGGAGCAACCTTTGTCCAAACTGTGCCGATGTGAGGTGAACTTCGAGTGAGTGGACTGGAGATGGGGGGGCTGGCGCTTCTCTGTCTGAGCTGCGGGTTGGACCGCACAGCCTTGCTGCAGTTTATGATTGCCCGCCCGCTGATTGCTGCGTCGATGGCAGGTTGGGTTCTTGGACAACCGCTCTTGGGCTTGCAGGTGGGGGTGAGTCTGGAACTTTTGTGGCTCGCGCATCTTCCTGTCGGGGCCAGCATTCCGCCGGATGATACCCAGATCGCCCTGGGGACGATAACTCTGGCTGTCCTGGGGATGCGAATCGGGGCTCTTCCGGCAGAGACAGCGCTGTTTACCAGCCTTCTTCTGGGGCTGATTCTGGGTCAGGCCGGTCGGTTTCTCGATCACCGGGCCCGTCAATGGAACGCCCGGATGGTGCTGCGGGTCCCCGATCTGGTGGAACAGGGTGAGTTCGAACAGTTGGAACGGTTGCATCTGCGGGGTTTGCTCCATTTCGGGCTGGTATCGTTTCTGTCGTTTCTGGTAATCGTTCTGCCGGGAACCGGACTGCTGTATTTGGGGCGGGATCTGATCGACAAATGGTTGACTCCTCTGTCCTCTGTTGGTGTGCTGCTGGTCCCGCTGGTGGGAGTCGCCGGAATCTGGGCACAGAACAGGAGCCATTCCCGTTCCGCTCTGTTCGGGACCGGTTTTGTTCTGATCTGGGCCCTGTTACTGGTATGGAAATGAGCGAGACGCAGCGACAACTGGACCGCTGGACCCTGATGAAAGTCTGGATAAGGCTGTTTTTCCTTCAGGCCAGCTGGAACTACGAAACCATGCAAGGGCTGGGTGTCGCCTATGCGGTTCTTCCGGGTCTGAGGCGCCTTTACCCTCCGCAGGAACTGCCTGGGGTGGTGGCCGATTACAGCCAGTATTTCAATACCCACCCCTACATGACACCCTCAGTGTTGGGGACGGCTTTGAAGCTGCAGCAGGAGATGGCACAGGGCGTGACGATCGGGATTTCTCCGCGGCAATACAGCGAAATGGTGATGGCCCCCTATGCCGCGATTGGAGATGCCCTTTTCTGGGGAGGGCTGAGACCCCTGGCGGCTGTGCTGTCGCTTTATCTGGCGTTTCTGGGTGTGCTATGGGCACCCTTGGTCTTTTTCGTCGCCCAGGCCATTCCGCATCTCTGGATGATTGGAATGGGATTTTATTTCGGTCTTCGTCACGGCCTTCTGTCTGTGGAGCGTATCCAACAATGGAAGCTCTCGGACAAAGCATTGCAGTGCAAACAGGTGACGATGTTTGCACTGGGCGGCTTCGGAGCTTTATTGGCCGTGACGGGCCTTGAAAAGGCGAATGTCAGTGGTATCTGGGCGCCTGGAGTGCTGCTGTCGATCGCTCCAATGGTTTATCTGATGCGACGGGGGGTCACTCCAATGTTGATGGTCGTTGTCCTGGTCGGCGCCTGGGCCTGTTTGTATTGGTCGTTGACCAACGTTGTTTTTAAACCACTGTGAGGTAATGCATGGAACGAGGGGAGTTTGAGATCATTAACCGACTTGGGCTGCATGCAAGGGCTGCAGCACAGCTGGTGCAGTTGGCCAACCAGTTCAGCTGTGATGTGACCCTTTCCAAAGACGGCGTTGAGGTCAACGCCAAGAGCATCATGGGGATCTTGATGCTCGCGGCTCCGAAGGGATCGGCCGTGGAGCTGATCGCAGAGGGAAAAGATGCAGCGCAGGCGCTTACGGCGATAGGTGAATTGATCAATGATGGATTCGGCGAAGATTGAGATTCCGGAGGATACGTATCTGGTCGGTGTCGGGGTCTCCCCGGGGATCGCGATCGGCCAGACTTACCTGCTTGAGCGGCGAACGATTGCTGTGGAGCGTCCTGTCCCGCCTTATCAGCTGGATCACGAAGCAGAACGCTTTCATGATGCACTGGAAACGGCGCGTGCGCAACTGACGGCGATCAAAACCAAGGCTTCCGAGCGTTCGGAGCTGAAAGAACATCTGTATATTATCGATACCCACCTGTTGATCCTGGCCGACGATATGCTGGTCAGCGGAACAGAGAAGGCGATCCGGACCCATTCCATCAATGTCGAGGGAGCCCTGAAGCGGACCCTCCAACAGTTCCGGGACGTCTTTGACAGCATCGCCGATGAGTATCTGCGTGAACGGATTTCCGATATTGATGCCGTCGGGGCGCGCCTGTTCCGGGCCCTTGCCGGGAGGGTGGAGGAAACACCGGCGGATGTGGAAACTAAGGCAGTGATCGTGGCTCACGATCTGTCGCCGGCCGATACGATGCAGATCGATCGCAACAAAACGGTCGGTTTTGTCATCGATTGCGGTGGCCGTACTTCCCATACGGCGATTCTCGCCCGCTCTTTGGGGATTCCGGCGGTGGTCGGTCTGGAGAACGTGACCGAGGTCGCCTTGAGCGGACAACCGGTGATTATCGACGGCCATACCGGTACCGTCATCCTCAATCCGTCCGATGACACCTTCAGGGAATACCTGAAGAAGAAACAGGCCTACGAATACCTGGAGAACGAACTGCGGGCCCTCCAGTCACTTCCGGCAGAAACCCAGGATGGATTTCATGTCCGGTTGATGGGCAATGTGGAACTGGCCAGCGAAGTCAGCCCGGCCAAAGATTACGGTGCGGAAGGGATCGGCCTTTATCGTACGGAATTTCTCTATATGAACCGACGTGAGATGCCCGGAGAGGAAGAGCAGTTTGAAGCCTACCGTGCCATTGTCGAGGGGATGGAGAAAAAACCGGTCACCATTCGAACCCTGGACCTTGGGGGTGACAAATATCTTCCCGGGCTGGATCTGGAAGATGAAGACAACCCGGCAATGGGTTTACGTGCCATCCGCCTTTCCCTGAAAGACCCCGACCTGTTCAAGACCCAGCTTCGAGCCATCTTGCGCGCAAGTGCCTTCGGCAAGGTCCGGGTCATGTTCCCCATGGTCACTGGAGTGGCGGAAGTCCGGTCCAGTAAGGCCCTGCTTGAGGTCGCCAAAGAGGAACTTCGACAGGAAGGCACTGCCTACGACAGCAAGATCGATGTGGGGGTTATGATCGAGACTCCGTCGGCTGTTCTTCTGGCAGGGGTGTTGGCCGAGGAGGTTGACTTCTTTTCCATTGGGACCAACGATCTGATTCAATACTGTCTGGCGGTCGACCGAGGTAACGAGCATGTGGCCTATCTCTATGAACCTCTGCACCCGGCCATTTTAAGGGCGCTGAAAACGGTGTGTGATGCGGCACGCAAGGCCGGGATTGATGTTTCGATGTGCGGTGAGATGGCGGCCGAGCCTTTGTATGCCCTGGTGCTTCTCGGTTTGGGGTTTGATGAGCTGTCGATGAACGCCCCCTGTATTGCACGGGTGAAGCAGGTGCTGCGTCTGGTCAGTCGTCGGGACGGTGAAAAGCTA
>JANQIN010000187.1 GCA_028282145.1 Thermodesulfobacteriota bacterium
GGAAGAGATTCTGCAGGAAGCCAACGCCCGTCTCAGTGTTCTGAATATGACCTACGAGCAGGTCAATCGGGAGCTGATCGAAGCCAAAGTCCAGCTACAGCAACTGGCCAAAGAGTTGGAGCAGAAGAATAAGCGGCTGGAAAAACTGGCCAACTACGATGGCCTAACCGAGGTCTACAACCACCGATTTTTCCAGGAAACCCTGGCCCGGGAGCTCAACCGGTCAATTCGCCATGAGAAGCCGATCTCCTTGGTTCTGGCCGATGTGGATTATTTCAAAAAGTTCAACGACAAGTACGGTCATCAGGCCGGCGACTTTGTTCTGAAGGAGGTTTGCCGGGTGATGCAGGAACAGCTCCGCAAGTACGACACCTTGGCCCGTTACGGAGGGGAGGAGTTTGTCATTGTCCTGCCGGAAACCGACTCTGCAGCGGCGGAAGCCGTGGCCGAGAAGCTTCGTTCGGTGATTGACACCACCAAGTTCGAGCGGGATATGGATGAATTTCGCGTCAGCATGTCCTTTGGTGTTTCTTTCCTGGAACCGGGCGAGAAGCTCACCAACAGTGAGCTGATCGAACGGGCTGACAAAGCGCTCTATCAGGCCAAAAAAAAGGGCCGAAACCGGGTTATTCTGCAAACGGTGAAAAAAGGCTGGTTCGGGAAATAAAGGCCTCTGAACCCAGGCTGAGGCCAGCTTGACCTTGACCGGGCATATTGTAAATTGGCATAGTACGTTTTCTGTACGCACACGTTTTTCTGGAGGCTGGAATGCCAAGTTGGGTAATTGGGGCCGTTGCGGCTGTTGTTGTTTTACTGGTTCTGCTACTGATTCTGCGTCGCCGGGGCGGTCAGGTAGATCATGCCCTTCCGGGAGAGTTCAAACGGGTCGGGCGCTTGATGACCACCAAGGAACGGAAGTTTCATGAATTGCTGGCCGAGGCCACGGGTGAGCACTTCCGGGTTTATCCCAAGGTCGCCCTGGGTTCGTTGATTCAGCCGGTGGTGGAAGATGGGGAGGAAGCCCCGTCAATGACAGTGTTGGGCCATGAGGTTGACTTTGTCCTTTGCAGTGCCGACGATCGTGCTGTTCTGGCTGTCATTCAACTCGAGATGGAAGACACTCCTCTGGTGGATCAGGATGAGGAGACCCCCACTTCGCTGCAGATGAATCCGGTTGACGAGGCGATGGCAATCGCTGACCTTTCGGTGGCGCGTTTCGATCCGACCAAATCCCACACGCCGGGCGATATTCAGAAGCACCTCGCCAACAGCCTTTCCCTGCCGATGAAAGTCTTTGGGGCCGCGGCGACCCACCGCCTGGAAGATCAACCGGTGGATGAGGAGCCGGCAGGACCCAAAAAGGGAACGGACGGCAATCCGCTCTGTCCGTCCTGTGATGCCACGATGGTCCAGCGGACCGCCAAACAGGGGAAACATGCCGGTCGCACTTTCTGGGTCTGCTCCAAGTTCCCCGAGTGCAAAAAGGTTCTTCCGGTCAAGTAAGGTCGTTTGAAAAGAAGGGTTTCGTTGATAAAACAAACCTGCCACGTATCCAGGGCGACGTTGACATCCAAGAGCCCCGAAGCCCTCCATGACTTCGGGGCTCTTTTTGTGTCTTTCGACACGGATCTAGGCTTGCAATCTGCATAAACCTACGGAATACTGCACCAGTGTAAAATTTTTTGACAATGGGCTGGATGTGACCAAAAACTATTACGATTTGATACCCCGATCCAAACAGGGGCTGAAACCTTCCCTTCCTTCGGTGATCCTGGTGCTTGCCATTCTTATCCTGGCAGGAATCTGGAGCTGGGGGGCTTTTCAGGATTTTCGTCGACAGGAGATTCTGGTGAAGGATCTGCGGATGGAAAGTGCCGATACGCTGATCCACACCTTGGCCGCCTCAGCCCGAAGTACCGTATTTGCACCCGGTCCCGGTGGCGGTGTCACCGGCCTGGTCGAGGAAGCGGCTGCCCAGAAGGAAGTGGCTTTTATCGTTCTGCTGGACGCACGTGGCCGTGTGGTAGCAGCGGCCGGCAGTTGGCGGGGCGAAACGTTGGTTCTTCCGGTGGATAAGGCTCTGGCGGCCAAAGGACGTCCGATGCATATGGTAACCACCGACGCCAAAGGAGTGCCGGTCTTTGTCGTGGCACGCGAATTCAAACCACTGGAGGTGAAAGGTCCCATCTCGGAGTCGATCTACCGTCGTTATCTGATTTGGTGCGGCTTGCCTAATCTGCGGGATCCCAAGGCTTTGCAGCAGGCGATCTTCGTCGGCTTCTATACCGAAGAATATGATCAGGCCCTGAGGGCTGACAGCATGCGGAATATCGGCCAGGGGCTGTTGCTGCTGGTATTCGGTTCTCTGGCGCTCTATCTCTTGTTTGTCACCCACGGTTCCAAGGTAGCCCGGGAAACCCTCAACACCATGGAGCTCTATACCCGCAATGTTATCGACAGTATGCCGGCGGGTCTGTTGACTCTGGATGCTAAAGGGTTGCTGGTGTCCTATAACCTTCGGGCGTTGGAATTACTGGGAATCCTGGATACCCAACCGGAAGGTCAGAATCTGGGGCAACTCATGGGAGAACCGGGGCAGGACCTGATGGATGTCCTGTCCGATCAGGACGAAATTCTTGAGGCTCCCTTGGAGTGTCGCCGTCTGGATGGTACGGTGGCGCCGATGAAAGTCAGCGCGTCCCGGTTACGGAATCAAGACGGGTTCCCTCTGGGGGCGGTTCTTATCCTGCGGGACCTGCGTGAAATTCATCGGCGCCACCGTACCATCCAGACGGCGACACTCCAAGGGAGCCTCAAGAATTTCGTCCTGAT
>JANQIN010000186.1 GCA_028282145.1 Thermodesulfobacteriota bacterium
GACACCACAGGCATCATGTTCGTACCAGGGGTCGTAAAGACCCTGGCGCGCCATGGATTTCATAAAGGCGGACATGAGCAATCCTCGTAAATGTGAAAATGGGGAGGTGAATTCATTAAACTGTAGAAGTATACCAAATCGGTTTTCATTTTTCGGAGGGAAGGTTGATACCGGTCGATAGGTGGAAATCGCAGGGACCCTTTGTATTCTTTGGAGAGGGCGAAAACCATTGAAACATGCATCCTCTGATGGGAGGGAAAGATGCCGAATATTCAGGACAAGGTGGTGGTGATTACCGGAGCTTCCAGCGGAATCGGAGCCGAAACTGCAAAGGTACTGGCTTCCAAAGGTGCGCGACTGGTACTGGGGGCACGACGGAAGGATCGCCTGTTTCGTGTGGTGGGGGAGCTCAGAGAGTCGGGTGGAACAGCCCTGGCGGAACCGACCGATGTGACCCGGTTTGACGAGGTTCAAAGGTTGGCCCAGTTTGCCCTGGACGCGTTCGGCGAAATCGACGTTCTGGTCAATTGCGCCGGGATTATGCCGGTGTCGCCTTTATCCATGGCTCGGATGGAGGAATGGAACCGGGTGATTGATACCAATATCAAGGGTGTTCTCCATGGAATCGGGGCCGTGTTGCCGGCGATGAAGGAACGGGGCGAGGGACACATTATCAATCTGGCCTCGATTGCCGGGCACCAGGTTTTTCCCAATATGGCGGTCTATTGCGCGACCAAACACGCGGTTTGCGCCTTGTCCGAAGGTCTGCGCAAGGAGAATCCGGAAATTCGTGTCACCCTGATCTCTCCCGGGATGGTCGCAACCGAATTGACCGAGAGCATTGAACTGGAAGTGTACCGGAAGGGGTTCCAGGAGGCTTACCTGAGGCAAGCCATGACGCCCAAAGCGGTAGCTTCCGCCATCACCTACGCTATCAACCAACCTCCATCGGTGGAGATCAACGAGGTTGTTTTACGTCCGACGTCTCAGGAGGTCTGAATCAAACCCTTGTTTGAAAAGAAAGCGCTCTCAACCGGGGGTGAGCTCTGCTATGATGGGTACGTAATTCAACCCCGAAGGAGGAACAGATGGCTCAGGAAACGGAGAAGGTGAAAGGGATCGGCCCTGCGGCCGCAGTCCTGTTGAAAGCACGCGGGTTTTCGACCGTTCAAAGCCTGGCCGATGCCACGGTTGCATCGCTGGTCGAGGTCCCCGGTTTTGGCGCAGTCCGGGCCGCAATGATCATTGCCGAAGCCAAGGCGCTTCTGGGTTCTCCGGCCAAAGCAAAACCCGCAAAGTCTGCTCCCAAGAAAAAGTCCTCCAAATCCAAAGAGAAGGACAAGAAAAAGAAGGAAAAAGACAAAAAATCCAAGGATGACAAAGGGAAAAAGACCAAAGATAAGGTGAAGAAGGACAAGGACGGGAAAAAGAAAGACAAAAAGGACAAAGATAAAAAGTCCGATAAGAAAAAGACAAAAAAAGACGGTAAGAAGAAAAAGAAGTAATCTCCTGGAGCCTGGATGAAGATCTATAAAGTCACCCTCACCGGTCGAAACTACCTGATGGACTTTGATGGGGAGCCGCGCAAGCTTGGTTTCTCCTCGGTCCGTTATGTGCGTTCCAAGGATGCCGATGAGGCCGAAAGGCAGGCCCGCCGGCAGATCAGCTGTCATCCGACCCTGGTGCAGGGAGCCCTGAACGGAAAGATGGACCCTCCCGTCGTCGAAATCGAGTCGATCAAACGCTGCTGGGTGTCTCACTTGTTCCACAAAAAGCCGGCCGGATTGCGCTTTTTCACCGATGAGGACGTCTGAACCTCCGATAGACTTCGGAGAGGCGTTTGTGACAATCAATTCGGTCCTATGACGTCTAACAAACAGCCGCCCCCTTTTCCAAGGGGGCGTTGTTGTTTCAGGACGCGACAGAGGCATAGGGAGTGGTAAAATAATCGAGTAGCCTTTTTCGATGGAGGGCATATGGCCAGAAACGTCAAGAAGTTTGGTACCAGCGACAAACGAGGCCGTGCCGCGACTAACTCCGACCCTTACCTGAACAACGCGGGACGAAAAGAGATCTGTCTGTGCCTGGGATGTCAGGCGGTTTACCGGAACAAGCGGTGGCTGCTGGACCCCGGTCTGTTCAAAGAACTGGAGGCGAGTGGAACCGCTACCTGGGTCACGTGCCCGGCCTGTCGCAAGATGGCCGAGAAGTACCCGGAAGGAATTGTGACGTTGCAGGGTGATTACCTGTGGCAGCATGAAAGTGAAATTCGAAATATCCTGCAGAACGAGGCCGAACGGATTCGCCAGCGCAATCCGCTGGAGCGGATCATGCGGATGGAAAAGGTCGGAGGATCGATGGTGATCGAAACGACGGCCGAAAAATTGGCGGAACACCTGGGGAGAGCTGTACAAAGAGCCCACCAGGGACAGCTCCAGATCAAATGGGCCCGGGAAAGGACAGCCGTCTGTCGGGTTGATTGGGTTCGCCAGTAAGCATTAGGGGCTGTCCAATGCCGCCTGACAGGGCAACCGACAGTTGGATGATAAATCCCCATGGGGTTATCATAGCCGTTTCGAAAAATGCGATTTTTCTCCATTCACCAAAAACAGGGGCACCTTCCCTGTCTTTGTCTCACCCATCCATGGGTTCGAACGGTTGGATTTGGAATAAGCATGGACGGACATTTCAAACTGCTGGACCATACAGCAGATATGGGGATCGAAGCCGAAGCGGGAAGCCTGGAAGAGTTGTTCCGGCAGGCGGCACTGGGCCTTCTTCAGGTGATGGACCCCCAGGAACTGCCTCGTTCCGCCCAGTCCAAATCGGTTCGTCTCAAAGGGGACGAGCCGGCCGAACTGCTGGTTGCCTGGCTGAGCGAGATCCTCTACCTGCTGGAAAGCAGCGGTCTGGCTCCCGCCGAGTTTGAAGTCAATGAGGTGACCGAAAGGTGTTTCAGCGGTTCTGTTCGTGGCGAACACCTGGATCCGGACCGTCATGGTTTTCAGCGGGAGGTGAAAGCGGTGACCTGGCACCAGTTGACTCTGTTCAATGCCAACGGCCGTTGGCATTGTCGCATCTTTCTGGACCTTTAGGCGAACCCTGGAGGTTCATGAAGGTTTCTGCTGCAATCGCTGCTTGCACGTCGTCTCGGGGCGTGCTCGTTCCACGCGTTTCAACAGACCTTCAAGTCTGCCTGCAAGGCGTGTCACTGTGCTGGCCCCGGTCCCACGCACAGGCAACGATTTCGCGAGGAAGCCTCACAAACTTCCAGGGTTATGGTTATGAGCCTAAAACTTCAACAGATTGATCCCTGGCGGTGGCGTATCCCGAAGCAGGGACCGATGCGGACCGACGGCCTGGTTTACGCCGATGCGGCGATGATACGGGCGCTTCGGAAAGAGCAGGCGTTGGAGCAG
>JANQIN010000219.1 GCA_028282145.1 Thermodesulfobacteriota bacterium
AGAAGGCCAACGAACTGAAGGAGTTTATCCAGCGGTTCAGCTCCAACGCCTCCAAAGCGAAACAGGCCACTTCTCGGAAAAAGCTGCTGGAGAAGTTGAGACTGGAAGAGATGCCGGTATCCTCCCGCAAGTACCCCTTTGTCCTCTTTAAACCGGAACGACCCTGCGGCGACATCATCCTGGAGATCGACAGCCTCAGCAAGACGGTCGATGGGGTGAAGGTGCTCGATAATTTCAGCCTGGTGGTCAATAAGGGGGACAAGGTCGCCTTTATCGGCGGCGACAGTGTCACCAAGACCACCCTGCTGCAGATCCTCTCGGGGGAGCTGGAACCCGACTCCGGCTCCTTTCGCTGGGGCGTCACCATCAGTGCCGCCCACTTCCCCAAGGACAACGGCGCCTTTTTTGATACCGATCTCAACCTGATCGAGTGGTTGCGTCAGTTTGCGCCGACCGAAGGGGAGTCGTTTGCCCGCGGTTTTCTTGGACGAATGCTCTTCTCCGGTGAAGAGGCAACCAAGAAGGCCAATGTGCTGTCCGGGGGCGAAAAGGTCCGTTGCATGCTGGCCCGAATGATGCTCACCGGGGCCAATGTGCTGACCCTGGATGAACCGACCAACCACCTGGATCTGGAATCGATTACCGCGTTGAATAACGGCCTGATCGATTTCCCGGAGGTGATCCTGTTCACCTCTCACGACCATAAGGTCCTTTCGACGGTGGCCAATCGGATTGTCGAGTTTACCCCTTCCGGTTTCATCGATCGAAGGCTGACCTTTGACGAGTACCTTGAAAGCGAAGAGGTCGCCCGCGCCCGGGAAAAGCATTTTCACGGTGAAGCCGACCTGACCCTGTAGAAACGAGAGCTGAAGATGGCACTGCCCTGGAAAGTACTGGATCGGTTTGAGACCGACGATGAAGGCGCTCTGGAACTGCGGCAACGCGGCAGAGGCGACTATCTGATCACCGTCGGCCCCCAGATCCTGATGAACAGCAAGGCCCAGCGGTCGGAGATCGCCCTGGGCGAACTCGGCTGCCGCAAGCTGAAGACCCATCCGGGTCCGAAGGTGATGGTTGGTGGCCTCGGGATGGGGATCACCCTGCGCGCGGTGCTGGATCACCTGCCGGAGACCGCCGAGGTGGTGGTGGCCGAACTCAACCCCAAGATCAAGGAATGGTGCCTCAGCCACCTGATGGAGTTGACCGACGGTGCCGCCGCCGACCCGCGGGTACGGATCGAGATCGGCGATGTGGCCGACCTGATCAAAGCCAGCGATGCGGCCGATTACGACGCCCTGATCCTCGACCTCTATCGGGGGCCAGGTCCGGGTACCGACGCCAAGAACGACCCTCTGTACGGCAGCCGCGCCATCGAGCGCTGCCGTACCGCCCTGAAGCCGGGCGGTGTGCTGGCGGTCTGGGGCGAGAACCCCGATGCCGGCTTTGAAGGTCGCTTGCGCAACGCCGGCTTTGCCCTCAAGATGGAGCGACCCGGTAAGGGAGGATATCGTCATGCAGTCTGGATCGCCGAGAAGAAAGAGAAGCAGGGAGGCCCCAAGGCAGGACGCCGGGAACGGAAAGGGTAATGGAAATCTTTCAATTGGAAGGTAGGGAGTTTGTCGAACTCAACAACCTGCTCAAACTAACCGGCCTCTGCCCCAGCGGCGGCATGGCCAAAGTGATGATCGCCGACGGCCTGGTCACCGTCGACGGTGAAATCGAACAACGTAAACGATGCAAAATCCGAGCGGGACAGATCGTCGAATTCGAAGGGTCTCAGATCGAAGTCTGCGAATAGACGGTACCGCTTGAGAAGAAAAAGGATAAAAGGAGCCAATCGTGCCCTCTGTTGATTTTCAACATGAAAAACGCGCCTTCAGCCGCTTCTATGACGAATTCTACGATCATATGGTTGAGGTAAAGGACGCTTATATCGAAGCCCTCTCTGAATTGATCTCCCGATCGGATGTGGGGGAGGTCACCAAGATCGACGGTCGAATCAAGGCCAAGGGCGAATGTATCTCCAAGTTCAAGCGCAAGTACCAGTCAAAGCTGGAGGCGGAAGACAACAACTACGAGATCAAAGATTTTATCTCCGACTTGATCGGGATCCGGATCGTCTGCCTCTATGAGGATCAAATTCCTGTGGTCGCCAAGGTTCTGAAGCGTCATTTCAAGATCATCGACGTCACCGACAAGATTGCCGCCATTGATCAGACCGAGGATTCCTTCGGTTACCGCTGCCTCCATATGGACGTCGCCCCGAGCAAAGCCCTTGCCGACCTGCCCAGCGATTATCCGGTGGAGATTCAGGTACGTTCGGTTATTCAGGACGCCTGGAGCCAACTGGACCACAAGATCAAATACAAGAAGTCGATCCCTACCGAACTGAAACGACGGATCAATGTCCTATCCGCCCTGTTTGAGCTGGCCGACCGTGAGTTCCGAGAAATCCGGGACGCCACCCTGGAGCTGATGCAGCAGGAGACCGAAGAGGCTTTCGGCGATCAGCTGGAGATTATGGAAGAAGGGGCGGAGGAGAATGCGGCGCCCAAACCGGGGAAACGGGTCAACGCCTTTAACTTCATGGGGATTGCGCAGCACTTCTTCAACGACTTCGCCTTCGATGACTTCAAGGTCGACCATTTTGTGCAGGACATCCTGAAGCGCGACCGAGACTTTCCCAAGTCAGCGCTGCATACCTGCCTTGTCGATCACCTGAAGACGGTACGGGAGTATCAAGAGGAGTTTATCGGAGAAAATCCGGAGAACACCTTCAGCCCCTATACGGCGATTCGCCATTGCCTCTATCGCTCCAACCCGGAGACCTTCCAACGGATTCTTCCCAAGGTCCCCAGGCTGCGGTTTGAGGCCTGGCTCAAGCAGAACAGTTAAGCGGGATAGATATCCCCAGTTCGCGAGAAACGCAGAGACTGCTGAAAAGCTATCGAGCCCATGGATGGGCGAGGCAAAAACAAGGAGAAGGCTTAAACCTTGTTTTTGTGAGTGAAGCAAAATCGAATTTTTCGAAACGAGAATGCCAAAGCCCTTGGATGGGCTTTGGCATCAAACAGGCCGCCCCGGGAACCCGGGGCTTTTTTTAG
The DNA here is from genome assembly GCA_028282145.1 of Thermodesulfobacteriota bacterium. GTDB lineage: Bacteria > Desulfobacterota > Desulfuromonadia > Desulfuromonadales > Geopsychrobacteraceae > JANQIN01. The sequence goes on from JANQIN010000219.1 coordinate 3,105, forward strand.
ATCGAACAGGCCGTCATATAGGTCAGCAGGTCATCCATCAGCAGATTGACCTTGTCGTACTTTACCGGCGACGTTGCCCCGATCTCCTCCTCCGATTGGATGGTAGGCCCGGGAACCAGTTCGCCCAAACAGCTGTCGACAATCTTCTGGGTCGATTCGGGGGTCATCTCCAGATGGAACTGAAGGCCGATGACCGTGTGGCCGACCTGGAAGGCCTGGTGGGGACAGATATCGTTAGACGCCAGCAAGGTGGCCCCTTGCGGCAGATCAAACGTCTCCCCATGCCAATGGAACACATCCACCGACGCTGGGAAGCAGAACTCTCCGGCAACACACTTCTTCGCTGACCGGATCGGGTACCAGCCGATTTCCTTCTGTTGGCTGGGATACACATCGGCCCCCAGGACATTGGCGATCAGCTGTGCCCCCAGGCATATTCCCAAGGTGGGGATCCCCCGCTCAATCGCCTCGCGGATAAATGCTTTTTCTTCTTTCAACCAGGGGTATTCGACCTCATCGTGCACACTCATGGGGCCGCCGGTGACGATCAGGATATCAATTTCATCAACAGCCGGAAGCACCGGTGATTCATAGAACGGGGTACGGGTAATGGTATAACCGGCTTGCAAAAGCCAGGGACGGATACTCCCCAGCCCTTCAAAAGGCACGTGCTTCAGATAATGGGCGCGCATTGTAAAACTTCTCCAAGCTCATCGAGGGCTTCGGCAATCTCATATCAAATAAGTGGCAAAAACCACGTCATACTGGAGCAAGTCGTACCCCAACTATTAAACACAGACCGCCTCCAAAAGACAATCAAATGGTTAAGAATAGGTAAAACCGGTCTCTCACCACTGTACTTCATTAAAATACCCCATCTACACTAGAATTATGTAAGGGCAATGACTTGCGCCCTAAAGGAGGTAGGACCATGAAACGAGCTCTGATAATTGGCCTTGCCTTGTTGTTGACTCTCTCAGGATGCGCCACCACCACCGGCCCGAAAGAAACCATCGGTACGGGTCTGGGTGCCTTGGGTGGTGGATTGTTAGGTGCACAGGTCGGTAGTGGTAGTGGACGCCTGTGGGCGACTGGGATCGGCGTGCTGGCTGGCGCCTTCCTCGGAAACCAGATCGGTGAGTCCCTCGATCGCGCCGACAGACATGAAATGGAAAGGACGACACAGCGCGCGCTGGAGCATAACCCGACCGATACCAGCGCCGCATGGACCAACCCGGACACGGGCAACTATGGCAGCGTGACACCCACACGCACCTACTACGCCAGCAATAAACCTTGCCGTGAGTACACTCAATCGGTGACGATTGGTGGGCAGCAGGAAACCGTCGTCGGCAACGCCTGCCGTGAAACCGACGGCACCTGGCGGGTTGTCCGTTAACCTTCAATAGAAAAAGGGCCAGGTGCAATGTGCGCCTGGCCTTTTTTAAATTTTCAAATGGGTTTTAAACAACACCCCGTACTGATCTTCAGTTCAGGCACATTCTCCCAACACATTGATCATCCAATCGACACCGAAGCGGTCGGTAACCATACCGAAAGCGGGCGACCAGAAAGTTTTGCCCAGGGGCATGGTGACCTCCCCCCCGTCGGCGAGGGCGGTAAAGAGACGTTCGGCCTCGGTAGTGTCTTTCAGTGACAGGGAGAGAGAAAACCCTTGAAAGTTGAGATCGCCGCTGCACTGACCGTCGGAGACCATCAGGGTGTGCTCGCCGATCTGTACGTTGGCGTGCATCACCTTGTCGTCACAGCCGGGCGGGATCATCTCCTTGTCGGGAGCGTCCTTGTACTGCATCAGGACGGTGATTTCAGCACCGATCGCCTGCTGGTAAAAATCCAGCGCTTCACGGCAGCGACCGTTAAAGAACAGATAAGGCTCCAGGATCATGGCATCCTCCTTTCGTTCTTCCATCCCGACGGGGACAGAACCTCTGTCCTTATTCTACTCCAAAGCAGAGTGCCGTCACCCTGGCGATCGAGAAATCACCGAAACGAAAAAAGGCCATCCCCTTCGGAATGGCCTTGAAAAGGTTATGCAAAATCTCCTTTAGCGACGGAGGTCCGTTGCGCATCTCGGGCAGGTCAGGGAACTGGTGGAGGTAATCTTGTGCCCGCAAGTGGGACAATTGAACCAGTATTTGCACGCACGACAACGCTGCTCGAGCAGGCCCTGGCGTTTTTTGCATTTCGGGCATTCCCGCACCTTTTTGCGTTGTTCGATATAAGGCTCGAACAGCATGCCGCATTCGGCACAGGAATCGGAACCGCGCTTGCGGACCCGCTCTCCGCAGTTGGGATTGGGACAGACCAGAACAGTCTTGCAGGACTGGCACCAGTATTTCCCCTGAAGGGGCTCTTTACAGGCAGGACATTTTTGCATCGCATTTTCCTCATTTCAGGACATTTTCGGTATAAAACCGGACCCGTTACTTTTTACATAGCACAAAAAAAGCCGGGCCCCAAGGCCCGGCGGGTGTTTCCAACCAGGTCGTGAGACTAATCAACTGCAAAGAAGGCTCCAGGAGCGGCGTTGCAAATCTCGCAGGGCCCTTGCGGCTCCCCGGGATGGATCATGCCACAGATCTTGCAGACATAAAGGGCGACCTCTTGCTGTTGCCCCAGGTTGTCGAGGGCCTCTTTATACAGTTGAGCGTGCACTTTTTCGGCCGCATTGGCCCAGGAGAACGACTTGAGAGCTTCCTGCTGGCTCTCCTCAGCGGCATTTCGGATCATAGAAGGGTACATCTCGGTAAATTCCTGGGTCTCACCATTAAGGGCTTGCCGCAAGTTGTCTTCGGTGGTCCCTACAGCGCCCAGGGTCTTCAAGTGAGCCTTGGCATGAACCACTTCGGCTGCAGCAGCAGCCCGGAAAAGACGGGCGGCTTGGGAGTACCCTTCCTCCTCTGCCTGCTCAGCAAAGACCAGGTATTTCCGATACGCCTGACATTCACCGGCAAACGCTTCCCACAGATCCTTTTCGGTACGGCTTCCCTTCAACTCCACGTCGTTCCTCCTCATGGATACTGAGGCCCATTGTAAAGGACCCTTCGGTCCTGTCAAGGTGGCCGAAGCCAGGCTTGACCTTCCTTTGTGCGAGGGCTAGACTCGCAGAAACCCCTCGGATAAGGCGGAATGAATGAACGATTTCAAGGTCACCAAACAACCAACACCCGTAACACTCTTTCTGATGGATGGTATCGTTCTGGAAGGAACCATCTTCCTGGCCGAATACGCCGCATCCCACATGGGAAGCCAAACCGAGCTGGACCTCTTCCTGGAGGAAGGGGCTTTTCTTCCTCTGACCGACAACGGCGGGACCTTCCATCTCGTTAACCGCAGCCATATCAGCCATGCCCGCCTCGGTGCTTCCGAACCCCGAAAAGAGAGTGCGGTTACCGTTCAGACCTATGCGGTATGTCTGACCTTTGTCGGCGGAGATTGTTTGTCGGGGGTCATTCACAGCAGTTACCCCGCCGGGCAGGAACGGCTGCAGGATCTCCTCAATCACACCGACCGGTTTTTCGAGCTGTACACCGACACCCACACCTACCTGGTCAGTCGCCGACATATCCGACAGGTGGAAAGCGTCTAATCCCGAAAAACATGCCTGCTCTGACAGGACACCGAGCCCGGAGACGAACAAGCCATCTCCTCGAATGTTATTGTCTTTTGGGGATTGTCAGCGAAATAAGCACGGCAAATCTTACAGATCCGCCATTAAAATAAAAAGCCGACTCAATTGAGCCGGCTTTTTGAGGTCTTTGATGGGATAAGGATTCGTCGGTTATTTCTTGGCGACAGACGTCTGGTCACGTTTCAGCACCATCACAAACTTGTCGTTCATCCCCTTGGTGAACAGGGTGCCCAGGAAGAGAGGGCTCCAGAGCAAGCCGGCGGCCAGCCACTTCTTGGTTTCCTTGGGGTTCGCTTCGTCGGCTTTGACCTGGATCTGCAGAGGCACATAGCCTTCTTTTTCCAGAGTCAAGGTTCGGGCCTGGCCGGCACTCAGATTATAGTCGAACTTGCAGGGAGTGGTCCCCACATACTGGCCGTCAATCGACACACGTGCCCCGGCTGGCTGCGACAAAAACATGGTCTGTTGCTTGGCGCAGGCGGTGAACAGAAGAAGGATCAGGCTGAGGCATACGAGTCGTTTCACGGTGTAACTCCAATCGTTTCGCTTGGGTTGTTCCAGACCGATCAAACAAGTGTGGCATTCATATAATCCTTATCGGATCGCAAGGACCGTGCCTTAAGTTATTAATTAATCTATCTTTTATTTATTAGAAAGGTGGTTGAAACGGAAAATCGGTGACTTGCCACACTGTGCAACGAGAGAGCATTTCAGACTTTACAGGGAGGGAGCGTGTTGCCATTGCCACAGTTGTCGGGACCTTGAAGCGGCCACGCCATACAACCGACATTAGAAACAATTTATGTCCGGAAAAGCATTTTCCTCAGGTAGGCACCCGTATGAGAGGCCTCGACCCGGGCAACCTCCTCCGGGGTTCCGGCGGCCACCAGGGTACCGCCACGGTTACCTCCCTCGGGCCCCAGATCGATCAGGTGGTCGGCGGTTTTAATGACATCCAGGTTGTGTTCGATAATTACCACCGTATTACCGGTTTCCACCAGGCGATGCAACACCGACAGTAGTTTATCGATATCGGCAAAGTGGAGCCCGGTCGTCGGTTCGTCAAGGATATAGATGGTGCGGCCGGTGGCTCGCTTGGTCAACTCCTTGGCCAGCTTGACCCGCTGGGCCTCTCCACCCGAAAGAGTGGTGGCGCTCTGGCCCAGCTTGATATAGCCCAGGCCGACATCCCGAAGGGTCTGCAGTTTGTTGCGGATCTTGGGGACGTTTTCAAAAAAGGCCGCCGCCTGGTTGCAGGTCATATCCAGCACTTCCGCAATGGATTTACCCTTGTATTTGACCTCCAGCGTCTCTCGATTGAAACGCGCCCCTTTGCAGACCTCACAGGTCACAAAGACGTCCGGCAAGAAGTGCATCTCGATCTTGATGATACCGTCCCCCTGACAGGCCTCGCAACGCCCGCCTTTGACGTTAAAAGAAAAACGTCCCGGCTTGTAACCGCGGATCTTGGCTTCGGGCAGTTGGGCGAACAGGTCCCGCACATCGGTGAAGAGACCGGTGTAAGTCGCCGGGTTGGAGCGAGGTGTCCGGCCGATGGGGGACTGATCGATATCGATGACTTTGTCAAGCTGTTCCAGCCCCTCAATTTTACCGACCTTACCTGATCGAGGACGGGACCTGTGAAGCTTCTGCGCCAGAGCTCGGTACAGGGTGTCAATAATCAGAGTCGATTTCCCGCTGCCGGAAACGCCGGTGACACAGGTCATGACACCAAGAGGGACTTGGATCGTCAGGTTCTTCAAATTGTTCTCCTGACAACCTTTCAACACCAGCCACCGGTTGCTGGTGCGTCTCTCTTGCGGTACCGGGATTTCTCGCTGGCCGGAGAGGAACTGACCGGTAAGGCTGGCTTCCACCGCCTTAACCTCTTCCGGAGCCCCCTGAGCCACCACCTCGCCCCCATGGACCCCGGCCGCAGGCCCCATATCAATAACGTGGTCGGCTTCTTCGATCGTTTCTTCATCGTGCTCAACCACCAGTACCGTATTGCCGAGATCACGCAGCCGTTTGAGGGTGCTGAGCAGACGGGTATTGTCGCGCTGATGCAGACCGATCGAGGGTTCATCCAGGATATAGAGGACCCCGACCAGGGAGGATCCGATCTGTGTTGCCAGACGGATTCGTTGACCTTCGCCACCACTGAGGGTGCCCGAGGAACGATCCAGTGTCAGATAGTCCAGTCCTACTTGGGACAGAAAACCCAGCCGTTCGTTGATCTCTTTCAGGACCCGGCGAGCGATCTCGGTCCGCTTTTCGTCCATCTCCAGACTGTTGAAGAACTCTTCAGCCTGAACGATGGAGAAACTGCAAACCTCGGAGATCGACTTTCCCCCGACCTTGACGAACAGGGCCTCCGGTCGTAGCCGGGCCCCGTTACAGGTGGGACAAGGCATCACGGTCATAAACTGTTCCAGTTTTTCCCGAATAGCGTCCGAGTCCGACTCGCGGTAACGTCGCTCCAGATTCGGCAGAACCCCTTCGAACGGTTTTTCGTAATGGTGCCGACGGTCACCCTGATCGAAGAAAAACCGAACCGGCTTGCCGTCGCTGCCGTGCAGCACCACCTTCTGGATTGAGGGAGGCAACTCCTGAAAAGGGGTTCGCATATCGAACTCGTAATGAATCGACAATGCCTCCAGCAACTGCTGATAGTACATGCCGGTACGGGTTTCCCAAGGTGCGATGGCACCGTCGCGCAACGACAGTTCGGGGTGAGGCACCACCTGTTCCACGTCGAAATAGTTCCGGGTTCCCAGACCGCTGCAATCGGGACAGGCTCCATGCGGATTATTGAAAGAAAACATCCGCGGGGCCACATCCGGATAGGAGAGACCGCACTCGGCGCAGGCATTCTTTTCAGAAAAGAGAACCGACTCTCCGTCCGGGATTTCGATTCGCACAACCCCGTCGGCCAGCCGCAGAGCAGTCTCCAGGCTGTCCGCCAGCCGACTCTGAATACCGTCCTTCAGCACCAGACGATCGACCACCACCTCGATTTCGTGCTTCTTGTTCTTGTCCAGCTCGATCGGCTGCCCCAGTTCGTGGAGATTGCCGTCGATCCGCACCCGGACAAAGCCATCGGCCTGCAGCTGGGCCAACTCCTTACGGTACTCGCCTTTGCGCCCACGAACGATGGGAGCCATCACCAGCAGTTTGGTCCGCTCGGGCCATTGCAGCACATGATCGACCATCTGCTCGACGGTCTGGGAGCTGATTTTGGCCCCGCACCGATGACAGTAGATTACGCCGACCCGGGCAAACAGGAGGCGAAGGTAATCGTAGATTTCAGTCACTGTGCCGACGGTGGACCGGGGATTCTTGGAGGTGGTTTTCTGTTCGATGGAGATCGCCGGGGACAGGCCTTCGATGGAGTCCACATCGGGTTTATCCATCTGCTCCAGAAACTGACGAGCATAGGCCGAGAGGGATTCGACATACCGGCGTTGGCCCTCGGCGTAAATGGTATCGAAGGCCAGGGTCGACTTACCCGAACCAGACACACCGGTAATAACCACCAACTGGTTGCGCGGGATATCGATACTGAGATTTTTCAGATTGTGCTCGCGGGCACCGCGAATCTCAATTGCATCTTTCATACGTCAGAAAACCAAAAAAAGGCGGCATCGCGTAAATGAGTGCGAAGAGCCAAAGATAACGACCCTTTGAAGGGACTATGGGCCTCTTGTCCTACAGGCCTTCTCAACAAGTTTTTCTTAGTTTATCTCTTTTTGCACAGCTTCGTGTGAGGAAAGAGATCCAACGAACAACTTTTTGCATCAGCCATGCGCTCGGCCCATCGGATCGCTTCCTGCAAACTGCGGCAGCTGGCGGTGCCGGTACCGGCGCGGCTGTAAGCGGTGCCGTGATCGACCGATGTCCGGACAATCGGCAGCCCCAGGGTCACGTTGACCCCATCCTCGAAATGAAGCAGTTTCAGGGGGATCAGCCCCTGGTCATGGTACATGCAGATCACGGCGTCGTAATTCTGGTTCTGCACCGCCCGGTGAAAAAGCGTATCGGCACTGTGCGGGCCGTCCACGTTGATTCCGCGGGCCTGAAGATCGACGATGGCCGGTTCAATCATCGTTGTCTCTTCATCGCCGAACTTTCCTTCTTCCCCAGCGTGGGGGTTAAGACTGAGAATCGCCAGGCGTGGGGCCTTTCTGCCGAACGACTGGCGAAAATCCCGATCAACAATCTCCACCGTCCGGACAATCTCTTCCTTGGACAAAGCGGCAGGGACCTCGCTTAAGGCCAGATGAGTGGTCACCAGACAGACCTTGAGCCGCTCTCCGGCCAACATCATGACCACCTTGCCGACCCCACAGCGCTCGGCCAGGAATTCGGTGTGACCGGGGATATCGTAGCCGGCCCGGTGGGCGGCCGCCTTGTTAATCGGCCCGGTAACAATTCCGGCCGCAGAACCGTCAAGACAGCGATCGCAGGCCCACTCGATGTAACGCATCATGGCCGCACCGCAGTCGACAGTCGGCTTGCCGTACTCCAGATGAACTGCATGCAGGTCGCTGAGGGCCTTCAACAGGACAGGCCGCCCATCAAGCGCTACCCGATGGGTTGCCAATGGATCGACGAACTCCTCGGCGAAGAAATCGGCCCCGACCACCCTGGCCGCTTTTTGCAGAACCGAAAGGTCTCCGGCAATCACCAGCGGATAACGTATCAGACCGGCCTCGGCCCGACGGATCGCATCGACCAGAATTTCGGGACCGACACCTGTCGGATCGCCAAGAGTCAGGATCAGAGGTTTTAAATCGTTCATCGATCGTACCCAAAAAAAATGCGCCGGAGTTTGGTCCGGCGCCCGGTTCCACTGGAGAATCGTTTACTCCCGGATATCGATAAAGGCCTTTTCTCGCAAATCGTTAATATAGGTTTTGGCCTTTTCCTGCTGCTTCTTCTGGCGCAGAATCTCGCGTAGACTGCTTTTGACTTCGTCGTAAGGACGCACGCCTTCATCGGTCCGCGCTCCTACCTGTAACAGGTGAATAGCGGTCGCTGTCTCAATCAGCTCACTGACGTCGCCGTCTTTCAGAAGGGCAATGGCATCGGCAAATTGAGCATTAAGCCCCGGAATTTCCACGGCACCCATATCACCGCCGGTACCGGCTTGGTCTTCAACAACTTTTGTCAATACCTGATCGAATGCTACGCCGGACCTCAGGTCGCGCTGGGCATAGAGGGCTTTTTTCCGTACGTCCACCACGTCCATCCGCTGGGCCCCCTCGGGCATCGGGAAGGTAATTCGTCTGAGCTCGACGGTCGGGGAAAGTCGGTAATCGTCCAGACGCTCCAGGAAATAGTCGCTGACTTCCCTGTTGGTGACCTCGACCTTGCTGTAGACCTCACGTTGGAGCAGCTTCAAACGCAGCAATTCTTTTCGCATCCGCTCCCGGTAAGCATTCCAACCGACACCTTCGCTGGCCAGAGCCGCCTCAAGCTGGCTCCGATCCATCTTGTTCTGCTCCTGGATATCCTCAATGGCCCGATTCAGATCCTCCTCGGTGACCTGAATTCCCAATTGAGCGATCCGCTGACGCACCAACAGATTCTCAATCATCTGGCCTCGCATACGGGACCACAGGCGGGCGCGCTCCTCTTCCGAAGGTTGCGCACCGGCGGCCTGCAGAGCCTTCTCAAGCTCGCGATCCACCTCAGAGGTCATGATCAGTTCATCGTTCACCACCACTGCAATCTTGCTCAAGACCTCGGCCGAGACGGAGGTCGACAGCAACAGCCCAATACATAAAATGAGACTCCAGCGAATCATCGGTGCTTCTCTCCATGAAAAAGAGTGAAAGGGCACTGAGGCATGATACTCCACCTGCATCGGAAGCAGCCATACCTGCAAAAAACAATTTGCGCATCTGGCGATCCCGCCCCCAGGGAAGCGGAATCCCTATCCCAATCTTATTCTTATTGTTGCTGGGCCAAAAGCGACCAGTCGATCTCGATCTGGGCCCGACCTCTCACCTGTTTCAGCCACTGTTGATAAAGATCCTCCGCCCTCTGCCGTTCCAGCTTCTCGCGGATGTCATCGTCAACGTCCCTCAGCCGCAGTTTGCGTGCACCACGGACCCCCTCAACCCGAAAAACGTGGTAACCGTAGGTGGTTTTCACCACGTCACTCAGCCGGCCTTTCCGAAGACTGAAAATGGCCCGGTTCAGCTCGGGAGGAAGTTCTCCACGGGCAAAATAACCCAGGTCTCCTCCTTCTTCGGCATCGGGTGACAGGGAGACTTCACGGGCCACGGCGGCGAAATCCTCTCCTCCGCGTATCCTCGCCAGGGCAGCTTCGCCTTCTTCTTTGGTTGCCACCACAAGCTGGCGGGCCCGCACCTGATAGGGACGACGGTACTGTTCCCGGTTGGCCTCAAAGTAGTGCCGAACGTCCTCGTCGGTGACTTCGATCTGTGCGGCAGTCACCCGGGTGGTCAGTTTCTCCACCAACAGTCTGTGTGCCAGGCCCTGGCGCCAGTAATCGAGGTTGGAGCCCTCTTCGGCAAGCATCTCCTCAAACTCACCTTCGGGATATTCCCGCATGGAGGCCTCCAGGGCCGTATCGATCTCTACCTGGCTGATCTCGACACCAAGAGCCCGGGCTTCTTGTTCCAACAGCACCCGGTCAACCAGGTTGGCCATAAAGGCCCGTTGTAGCTGCAGTCGGCGGGCCGGTGCGATCGGCTCTCCATCGTGCATAGCGGCCTTAAACTCTTTGAGAAACTGCTCCAGCTCAATCTCTTGCTGGTTGATGCGCACCAGAATCGACGGACGCTGATCCTCCTGACAACCGGTCAATACGGCCAGGATCACGCAGAACCCACAGAGAAAAGCCGTCCATTGCCTCACGTTCACGCCTCCTTTGGACCAAAAATCGACGCTAGCATGCTACAAAAGCCGGTGCAATTCTTTTTTCACCCGTACCAGCAGCTCTTCCGTTCCGAGGCGCCCTAAGGGCACCATCAGGCGGTAATCGGGGGTAAAACGATAACCGTCGTCGGGGTTTTCCAGCAGACCGGCGATGGTCTGGGGAGATACCGGAGTCTGGGCGTGAAAAGCCAGAGTCAGGTAACGTCCATCGTAGTCGGTCAGTTCGATCTTCAACCGCTTAAGCAGAACCCGCAATCCCATGGTGCGAATCAGGATTTCCGTCGGTGGCGGAAGCGCTCCATACCGATCGGTCAGCTCATCCACGATCTCGTACACGACCTCTTCACTCTCTGCACCGGCCAACTTCTGATACAACACCAGCCGCTGATTGGGATCGGCCACATAGGATTCCGGGAGATAGGCCGATAACCCCAGGCGGATTTCCGGATCGATCCGGTCTTCCATCTCCTGCCCTTTGAGGGACTGGATCGTCTCCTCCAGCAGTTCGGTATACATTTCAAAGCCGATGGCCGCAATCTGACCCGACTGCTTGGCGCCGAGCAGGTCTCCGGCACCCCGGAGTTCGAGGTCGTGACTGGCGACCCGGAAACCGGCGCCCAGTTCGGTCAACTCCTGCAGTACCCGTAACCGTTCCCGGGCGTCCCGGGTCAGTGCTCCTTCACCCGGGATCAGCAGATAGGCGTAGGCCCGCCGGTTAGAACGACCGACCCGGCCCCGCAGCTGATAGAGCTGTGACAAGCCGAAGCAATCGGCCCGATTGACAATCATGGTGTTGGCCCGAGGGATATCGAGACCGTTCTCGATAATCGTACTGGCCACCAGGACCTGACTTTCGCCGTCCATAAATCCGAGGATGACCTTCTCCAATTCCTTTTCGGCCATCTGCCCATGACCGACAGCGACCTTGGCCTCGGGGACCAGGGTTCGGATATGTTCGGCCATGGCTCCGATGGTCTGGACGCGGTTATGGACGAAGAAAACCTGTCCAGCCCGCCGCAGCTCACGCAGAATAGCCTGCCGGATCAGGTCATCATCATAGCGGGTGACGTAGGTTCGGATTGCCAGTCGATCGACCGGCGGGGTATCGATCACGGACAGGTCCCGCAGGCCGGCAAGGCCCATGTGCAGGGTCCGCGGAATGGGAGTCGCGGTCAGGGTCAGTACGTCGACCTCAGCCCGGAACTGTTTCAATTTCTCCTTGTGGGCCACTCCGAACCGCTGCTCCTCGTCGATGACCAGTAAACCGAGGTCCTTGAACCGCACATCCCGTTGCAACAGGCGATGGGTACCGACCAGGATATCGATCTGGCCGGCCTCCAGTTTTTGCAGGATTACTTTGGTCTCGGCTGCGGTACGAAAACGACTGACCATCTCGACTTCGACCGGAAACTCTTCCAGCCGGCGGCAGAAGTTCTGCCAGTGCTGCTCGGCCAGGATCGTGGTCGGCACCAGTACCGCCACCTGTTTACCGTCCAGCACCGCCTTCATTGCTGCCCGAAGGGCAACCTCGGTCTTTCCGTAGCCGACGTCACCACAGACCAGCCGATCCATCGGCCGTTCCGACTGCATATCCTCCAGGACATCGCCGATCGCTCCCGCCTGATCAGGGGTCTCTTCGAAGGGAAACTCGGCTTCGAACTCCCGGTAGATTCGGTCGGGTGGACTGAAGGCAAATCCCTGTCGCATCTCCCGCTTGGCGAAGATCTGCAACAGTTGCCGCGCCAGCTCTTCCACGGCTGCCCGGGCTTTCAGTTTGGTCTTCTCCCAGGCCTGGCCGCCCATCTTGTCAAGCTTGGGCTTGTGGCCTTCGGCCCCCTGATATTTGCCGATCTTCTCGATCCGTTCCACCGGCAGGTAGAGCTTGTCACCGCCAGCGTATTCCAGGTGCATGAAATCACCGGTCTGGGTGTCAAGATCCAGGTGTTTTAACCCGAGGTAATGCCCAATACCGTGATCGGCATGAACCACAAAGTCGCCCTCTTTCAACTCTGCCAGAGAAGAGAGGAGGGCCTGTGCCTTGCTCCGTTTGCGCTGACGCCGCCGCGGTCCGAATAACTCTTCCTCGGCGATCACCGCCAGCCGCTCCTCCGGAATTCGGAACCCGGCCGACAGGTCACCCAGGATCAGCTGCAGACCGCCTTTGGCCAGAGTCCCGACAGGGCGTTGAGGGTCATAGTCGGGCCGGATGCCGTAAGGCTCCAGCAACTCCAGAAGACGCCGTGCCTGGCCTTCCCGATGACAGACCAGCAGCAATCGCCATTGGTCCTCTTGCCATTGCCGCAGTCGATTGGTCAGGCGTTCGATGCCTGCACCATCGTGTTCGGTCAGCCGAAGGTCTCCGTTACCCCGGGCCTGGAAACGGCAGGGGGCCTGGTCCTCTTCCATGCGGTACAGTTCCAGCTCCATCAGATCGATTCGGCGACAGTTTTCCAGGCGGGGCCAAATCTGATCAGGCAGCTGAAACAGATCATTATGGGGGACCACCGGTTCACCGCGCTCCTGCAGGCGCTGGTGGCCTTCCCGGATTTCATCGGCAAAGGCATCCCCGGCCCGCTCCACCGCCGGAGGGTCGATCACCACCCAAGTCGCATCCTCGATGTAATCAAAGAGGCTGTTGAGCCCCTCCCGATAATTCAGCGGCAGAAGAAAACAGCGCCCCGGGGAAACGATCCCCTCCTGCAACTCTTCCAGAACCGGCGCCCGCTGTGAACGCGGAAGCTCCTGGGTATCGCAGAGCTCACGAAACCGCTGTTCAAAGACCTTCAAAGCGTCACCCGTCAGGACCATCTCGCGGGAAGGAAGCAGGGACAGTTCCCGCAGTTCCCGGTCCAGGGTTCGTTGGGAGGCCGGATCAAAGGGGCGGATTCGTTCCAACTGGTCACCGAAGAATTCAAGACGGACCGGCTGATCCAGCGTAGGTGGAAAAAGGTCGAGCAGATCACCACGGGTGGAAAAGCCGCCCCGATCCTCAACCAGAGGAACCGGCTGGTACCCCAGGCTATCCAAATGCTTCAATAACCGGGATCGTTCGTAATCTTGCCCAAGGTGCAAAGGCAGACAGAGATCGCTCAATGCCCGCCCTGGGATCATGCGCTGCATCAGACCACGAACCGAACAGACCAGTGCTTTCAGCTGACCCTGCTGCAACCGGTGAAGTACGGCGATCCGGCGGGCTTCCACATCGGGATGAGGAACGAGCGGTTCAAAGGGAAAAATCTCCCAGGCAGGGAGATGGCCGACCCGGTCCGATCGGCCGAGATAAAAACTGAGGTCTTCGGCCAGCCGAGCGGCCTGAGACTCCTCTGCCGTCACCAACACCATCATTCGCTGCTGGGATTTCAGGCGTTCCGCCAGCAGATAGGCTCCGGCGGAACCATGCAACCCGACGACCTCCAATCGACCGGTGTCGGGCAGGGAGACAAACTCGGAGACGGAGGTGTTACGAGTCTCTGGCGAAGGGGATTCCATAGAGGTCAATGGGCGTCAGACGCCTTGTCAGGGGAAAGGGCCCGGAGAGCCGTCTCCGGGCGAATTCTATCCGATCGATCAGTCGCGAGGAATCGCCAGCATCCGGTCCAGTGCCGATTTCGCTTTTGCGGCGGTGTCCGGGTCCACGGTGACCTGAGGTTCCAGCGTCTGCAGGGAAACCAGAACGTCCTCCAGCGATGTCAACTTCATATTGGGGCAGATCAGGGAACGGCTCGGCAGAATAAATTCCTTACCGGGGTTCTCCTTTCGAAGACGGTACAGCAGCCCCATTTCGGTCGCGACGATAAACCTGCTAGCCGAAGATTTGCCGGCGAAATCAATCATACCGCTGGTCGAAAGTATCTCATCGGCCATTTCCAGAATATCAGGACGACACTCGGGGTGGGCCATCACCACAGCATCGGGGTTGTCTTTCCTGGCCTGGGCAAGTTCCTCGGTTTTAAGCCGATCGTGGGTCGGGCACCAACCGGTCCAGTGATGACAGGTCTTATCGGTGTGCGCCTCGATCCAGCGTCCGAGGTTCCGATCCGGTACCAGAATGAGCTCGTCGGCCTCAACCGAAGAAGCGACCTTAATCGCATTGGCACTGGTGCAGCAGATATCGCTTTCGGCTTTGACCGCTGCCGAGCTGTTGACATAGGTCACGACCATGGCTTTCGAATGCTTTTTCTTCATCTCCCGCAGGCCTTCGGCAGTCACCATATCGGCCATGGGGCACCCGGCATCCAGCCGTGGCAGGATAACCTTTTTTTCGGGCGACAGAATGGCCGAGGATTCGGCCATGAAGTGAACACCGCAGAAGATGATCACATCCTTGTCCGTATCGGCACCGGCCCGGGCCAGGCCCAGAGAATCTCCCGTAATATCAGCAACTTCCTGTATCTCATCCCGCTGGTAATTGTGCGCTAACATGATCGCGTTACGCTCGTCCAGCAGTCGACGTATTTCCTGCTTGATCTCTTGTTGGTCCATGAACATCCTCGTCAATAGGGGTTTTTCCCCGAAGATTGCGCATTTACGGTAGCCGAACCCCTGCAGGCTGTCAAACGAAAAGCCCGGCCGATTCACCTTGACACCCCTCGGGGTTGTCACTAAGGTGTAGGATTGTTTTAAGATGCGAAATCATCACTCTGAAAAGACAGAACGAGGTTTAACATGTTTGGAATCGGCATGACCGAAATCATCCTTATTCTGGCGTTGGCGCTGATCATTATCGGCCCCGACAAATTGCCGGAAATTGCCCGTACCCTTGGTAAGGGTTTCGCCGACTTCAAGCGTCAGACCGACGACATGAAAGACGCCTTTCGCACCGGGATCGTGGATGCACAGCGGGAGGAGGAAAAGAAGAACCCGCACGAGGAGGCGGTAACCGCTCAAGGCAAAGCCGAAAAAGCTCTTCCGGATGCCCTGCGGGAAGCGGAAGGGCTGGACCCCATTCCCGCTGTGGATCCTGAGGACACAACCGCAACGGCTGAGGCGGATGACCGTCCCTGGGTCAAGGTAGAAGAGTCCGACGACGAACCGACCGAAACGGCGGCCGTTGAAGAGGACGAAGAATACGAAGAAGATGACGAGTACGACGAGGAAGAGGTGAAAGAGATCGCCGAAGATTCCGCAACCCAGGAACCCTCCCAGGTCGCCTCCGCTGATGAGGACGATGACGAGAAAAATTCGGACAAGGCCTGAGGGCCGTCCCCGCGTGAGAAACGACCATGTCGACTGAATCCCAAACCCCCGACCTGCAACCGGGCGATATGCCCTTTTTGGATCACCTCCGAGAGCTGCGCACCCGTTTGGTGCGCGTTGTCATTAGCTGGCTGATCTGTTTCTGCTTTACCTACTACTTCGCCGAAGATATTTACATCTTTCTCGCGGAACCTGCACGACAAGCCCTGGAAGAAGGGAGCTCCTTCATCTTCTTGAAGGCCACAGAGCCTTTTTTCACCGTACTCAAGACGGGAGCCCTGGCAGCGGTCCTGGTCAGCCTGCCGGTCATCTTCTGGCAGATCTGGGGTTTTATTGCCCCCGGTCTGTACGGCCATGAAAAGCGCATGGCGATCCCCTTTGTTTTCTTCAGCTGTCTCTGCTTTGCCTGTGGTGGTTACTTCGGCTACACCTTTGTCTTCCCCACCATTTTTGAGTTTCTGATCAACTATGGAACTTCGCTCACCGGGGTTAAGGCGCAGCTTTCCATTGGAGAATACCTGAGTCTGGCGGTTCGCCTACTGTTCGCCTTCGGTATGGTATTCGAGCTACCAGTCATCATTTTTTTCCTGGCTCGACTGGGCGTGGTGGACTATAAATGGCTGGCGGCCAAACGTAAATTTGCTCTGCTTGCGGCCTTCCTTTTTGGCGCGATGCTGACCCCGCCCGACGTCATTTCTCAGATGTCATTGGCACTCCCTTTCATCATTCTTTACGAAGTAGGGATTATTGTGGCACGCCTATTTGGCAAGAAGAAGGAAGAAGACGCCGAAGAAGAAAATGATACGGAAGAAGAGGGGAAAGAGACCTCGCTGGAAACATCGGACGAATCCTGATCTGTACCTTCTCGTTAACTAAGAAAGGGGGGCGAAAGCCCCCTTTTTATTTTATCCCAGTACCCTCTGCCGAACTCCCCTCAGCCCACTTCTTCCGACGTCTGAAACAAGGGTAGCCGCAAATAAAAGATACTCCCTTTTTCCGGCGCATCTTCGACCCAGACCTCACCCTTGTGAGCTTCCACCATCTCCTGGACCAGAGCCAGACCCAGTCCGACCCCGGCTTGCCGACTGCCTTCACCGGATTCCACGCGGTAGAAACGGTCAAAGATCCTGTCTCGCTGTTCTTTCGGAATTCCTCTCCCTTCATCCTGTATCCACAACAGAGCGGTCTCTTTTTCAGGATGTCCTCCAAAAATAACCGGGGAACCGGCCGGCGAATATTTAAAGGCGTTGGAAATCAGGTTACGCAGAATTTGAAACAGTCGAACGGGATCGCCGAAAATCGGCGGCAATTCACTGTCACACTCCAGAAAAAGGGGGTGGTCGCCTTTAAGTGGTCGGTAGAGTTGCAACAGTTCCTCACAAACGGCTTTGAGATGGACTTTCTGCATACTGTAATGCATTCGGCCGGCCCTGAGTTGTTGCAGATCGAGCAGGTTTTCCACCATCTCCCGCAGGCGATCGGTTTCGCCGTGTACCGTTTGAAGAATGTCTTTCACCTGCTCCTTAGAAAGGTCATGTTCCAGTAGAAGTTCGGTAAAGCCTAACAGAGAGGTCAGGGGTGTACGCATCTCGTGACTGACGACGGAGAGCATCTCCTCTTTGAACTGCTCTATCCGTTTCTGCTCGGTAATGTCGGAGATAAACCCTTCCACCAGAAGTTCTTTGCTGTCTACGGCACGAACAGCATGCCCCTGCTCCCATAGCCAGCGCTCGTCACCTTCGGCGTTGGTGATGCGGTATTCCACTTCGAAGGATCGCTGATCGACAAGGGCTTTAAGGATTTCTCGATGCAGCGGTCCCCGGTCGTCTTCATGAACCAGGGCATCCAGACTCAAAGCGTTATGGGCACGGAGGAAATCCGAGGCAGGATAACCGGTGATTTCCTCGACCCCCTGGCTGACAAAGGTCAGGTGCCAATCGGGCGGACCGGTGCAACGGTAAGCAATGCCGGGCAACTGATCCATCAGAGCCGACATCCGCCGTTCGCTTTCCTTGAGGGCCAGCTCAACTCTCTGGCGTCGACTGGTTTCCAGCAGTTGAGAGATCAAATCGGCTGCGGCACCGGAGAAATGTTCCTCATCCTGATGCCAGGACCGGAGACCACCGACATGCTCACAGCAGATCACGCCGATCATTTCATCTCCCCGCCACAGGGCAGCATCCAGCAAAGCGCCAACCCGGTTAGGCTCCAGGTAAGTGGCAGCCATCGGTGCTGTCCGGGGGTCACGCACCGCATCTTCCACCAGAATCCCCCGATCGGTCTTC
This sequence comes from Thermodesulfobacteriota bacterium, assembly GCA_028282145.1. Classification (GTDB taxonomy): domain Bacteria; phylum Desulfobacterota; class Desulfuromonadia; order Desulfuromonadales; family Geopsychrobacteraceae; genus JANQIN01. Next base: position 21,147 of record JANQIN010000219.1, read on the forward strand.
AGTGCGGAAAAATATCCGGGACAGTCGTTCACCTGAATCTCCGCCCCTTGCAGGGACGGGGTCGCACCAAAGCTGTGGCGGCAAAGAATCTGTTGCCGGTCCTTGGAGTAGAACCAGACATTCACCCGTTCCACCCCCAGACCGGTGGCGACCAAAGACAGTATTTCCGGAAATGCCGTGTCCAGATCTTTGAGATAATCGTGACGATTCTGATTCAGGGTCAACAATGTCTGGGTCTGTCGTTGATACCGTTCGTATTCCAATCGCTCGGCTTCTCGTGCCTGAAGATTATGCAGTGTCTGAGCGCCCAGAGCGGCAACCAGTTGGACCAGTTGGTGCATAAAGTCCAGCATCTGACGCACTTCCTCCCGATTCCGCACCTTGACCTCCCGCACCGATTCCAGGTAGGCCGCCTCGTCAAATCCAAACTCCCGGGCCTGTTCAATAAACCGGGTTTCGTCCGGTGGTTCGGTGAAAAACTGGCTGAAAAAAAGGTCGCCGACATGGTACTGGTCGATGATGACCGGCAGGGAGACACAGCCCATCCCATTCTGACAAACGTATTCGACAGGGGTTTTCCCGTCCCCCAGGCCGTGTTTTTGATGGTAGCGTAAGGTGGTGAGATCCGATTCGACACACCGTTGATAGGCCGCTTTGCTGGACCGATGAAAACGGCTGCAGATCGATTGCCAGTTGGCTCCGACAACCAAGCGCCCTTCCGGATCGAGCATGCTGAGCTGAATATCGGCCAGACGGGCAAAAGACTCCATCAACTTTCGCAAGGCCGGAAGATCGACCAACTGGGCCAGGGTATACTGTTTTTCAACGGGAGCGACCATGAAGGCTCCTTGAGACGATCAGGGGCATCAGAACTATAACAACTTCAAACATACGAAGCATTGAAAAGATGAGCCAGCTCTTATCTGAACAGATTCCGACCCAAAAAGGAACCTATCTTCTGCAAATGGTCTGCGACGAACCGACAGTCATCTCTGTGGGAAAGTTGGGATCGGTGTATCTGAAGGCAGGGTTTTATCATTATTGCGGTAGTGCCTTAGGGCCGGGAGGATTAAAAGCGCGCTTGGGACACCACCTGAAAAGAAGTACCAACCCACACTGGCACCTGGATTATCTGAGGCAGTATTTGTCTGTTCGGTCGATCTGGTGGACAACCGACCCTCTCCGCCGGGAATGCGAATGGGCAGCCCTTCTCACCGGTTGGCGTAGTGCTTCCACACCGATCCAAGGGTTCGGCGCTTCCGACTGTACCTGTCGCAGCCATCTGGTGTATCTGCCATACAGCCCCTCCCTGTCCACCTTTCGCAAGCGGTGGCGCACAAAGGTCCCGGAAGGACGGGTCGGCCGGCTTTTTCTTCAATGAATACTGGTCAACAAAGGCTCGACTTCAGTGGCCGGCAAAGGCTGATGATAGCAATACCCCTGTCCGAGCTGGCAGCCCCGTTCACGAAGAAAATCGGCCTCTTCGGCAGCCTCTACACCTTCGGCGATCACATCGACCCCCAGATGACCCGCCAGGTCGATGATGGAATTTGTGATGGCCGCTGTCTGCCGATCCCGGTCGACACCTCGGACAAACGATTGGTCGATCTTCAATTTGCGAATCGGGAACTGGTGCAGGTAAGACAGCGACGAGTAACCGGTTCCGAAATCATCCACAGCCAGTCCGATGCCACGACTTCGAAAGTGGTCCATAATCCGGGCGGACAGGTCCACATCACGCATGATCATGCTCTCGGTGACTTCCAACTCCAGCAAGCTCGGTGAAACACCGGTCTTGTCGAGCGCCCCCTGTACCACATCCAGCAACTCCTGTTCTTTGAACTGGCTGGCAGACACATTGACCGCAACCGGCACCGGAGCCAGTCCCTGTTGCTGCCAGGCTTGAACCTGCTCACAAGCTTGACGGATGGCCCAGGCCCCCATCGATTCGATCAGTCCGATCTCTTCGGCAAGACCGATAAATCGCCCCGGCAACATCAACCCCAAAGCAGGGCTGTTCCACCGCATCAGCGCTTCCAAACCGACCAGTTCTCCGGTTTCGAGAGAAACCTGCGGCTGGTAATAGAGCTCTAATTCGTTTCTCTCCAGAGCCTGGCGCAGATGGGTTTCCAGAGTCAGACGTTCCACTGCCTGGCGCGTCAGCTCTTCCGTATAGAATTCATAAAGCCCGTGCCCGGCCTTTTTCGCACGGGTCAGGGCGGTATCGGCATTTCGTAACAGCTCTTCGGCCGTGTCCCCATCCTGGGGATAGAGGCTGATACCCACCGAACCGGTGAGATAGACCTGCTTGGCTCCCAGGTCGAACGGTTGTTCAAGGGTATCCAGAATCTTCTGAGCCACCGATCCGGCCATCTTGCCATCAGACACCGCCTCCAGCAGGATGGCAAACTCATCGCCACCCAGGCGGGCGACCGTATCCTCATGACGAACACAGCTCTGTAGCCGATGGGCCACCCGCTGCAAAAGGTCATCACCCTGCGCATGTCCGATCGATTCATTGATCTTTTTAAAACTGTTGAGGTCGAGCCAGAGAACACCGAAACCGGCTTTTTCGCGTTCGGCTCGCTGAATAATGTGTCCCATCCGGGCACCGAACAACAGCCGGTTGGGCAGTTCAGTGAGAGGATCGTGGTGAGCCAGGTAATCGAGACGGGCCTCCGACTCCTTGATCGCCGTGATATCGGAAAAGACACCGACGTAATGACTCGTCCTTCCATCCTCATCCCGAACCGTCTGTATGGTGAGCCATTCAGGATAGATTTCACCGTTCTTTTTCCGGTTCCAGATTTCCCCGGACCAGGTGCCAGACGTCTTGAGGCTGGACCAGAGCTCGCGATAAAACTCCGGCTGATGCCGTCCGGACTTGAGCAGAGACGGCGTGAAATTGACCACGTCCTTCCGGGCGTACCCCGTGATTTCGGTGAACGCCCGATTGACATCGATAATCCGTCCCTGAGGATTGGTAATCAGCACACCTTCGGTTGTACTCTCAAAGACAGTCGCCGACTGACGGAGGCGTTCCTTGTCTCTGGTCTGGGCCGTAATCTCCTGAGACACCCCCAGGATCGCCTTGGGTGCCCGCCCGGGGATTTCACAGGGGATCTTTGTGGTCAGGTAAACCCGATTGCGTCCATGACAATCGAACAGTTTCTCCCGGACATCTCTCGTGGGAACCTGCTGTGCAAGAATCTGTCGGTCTTCCTCCAGACTGCGTCGCGCCAGGTCTAAATCGAAACAGACATCGGACATCTTCTGCCCGATAAGAGACTTGATGTCCCGACCCAGAACCTGCGCCACCGCCCGGTTGGCAAAGAGATACCGTCCTTCGGCATCTCGGGCATAGATCATATGGGGAACCGCATCGATAATCATCCGCAGCCGCATTTTGCTTTGCCAGAGAGACTGTTGTGTTTTCTGACGTGCCAGAACACTACTGAAAACAGATCCGAGAACTTGCAGATCCTTCAAACAGTGGCGGTGTTCTTCCGGGAACAACCTTGCCCATTCCACTCCAACCAGACCGATCACCTGTCCTTCCAGCTCGAGAGGGAAAGCCAGCGCCGAACTGACGCCCCATTGACGCAGCTGCGCCTGCTCCTTCTCCGCTCCCACCGGCATCGCCTCAACATCCTCAATCAGAATCTGGGAGACGGTATGGATATGACCGAACAACCAGGGGAAAGATTCCAATTCAATGGCCTGTTTCTCTTCCAAGTGGAAGTCAAACTGCGGGATCGACCAGGAGTGGGTACAACGAAACGTATTGTCCGGAGAGTTGATCACATAGAGATAGGCGGCATCGGCATTAAGATGGATTGAAAGCTCCTCCAGCACTTGTTGAACGGTCTGATCGATCTCCTCCAGCGGGAGGTGAATAAAACGGCGGGAAATCCGCGAAACCAGAGTCTGTGTTGCGTGATTGCGGCGAAGCCGTTCCTCCGCTTTTACCCTCCAGCTCACATCTTTGAGGTTCATTATACGCACATTGGATGTCGCAAAAGCCTCTTTCAAACCCGTCTGATTCACCTCCCCGGTAAAACAGGCTCCATTCTGCCGCCGTAAGACAAACGACTGGTTGCGTATCGGTTCGGTCGGTGAGGGGCCGGTGAGAATCTTCCGGGCCCGGGGGCGATCCTTGGGGTCAAACAAGGACCAGATAGAACGACCCACCAGGGACTCCTGGGCGTCCAGACCAAAGAGCTCTATGGTTTGACTGGAAGCGAAGAGAACGCGCCCCTCCGCATCAAACACCAGGGTTGAATCGGCGCTGTTCTCGACCAGCAGGCGGTAAAGCTCCTCCGACTCCTGCAATCGTTTCTGCATCTGCACCTGTTCATCCACATCCCGCACGGACAAATGAATCGCCGGGTGACCAGAGTACATGAGCGGAGCCGCACTCACCTCCGTGTAGATCATCGATCCGTCCAGCCGCAAAAGAACCTGCTCAATGCTTTCCGAAGCTTCCTCCACCTTTTCCACCTGTCGTTCAATTTCCTGAAAAGAGGCATGGTAAGCCGGGTGAACCAGGTCCAGTACGGTGCGTCCCAGAAGGGCCCCGGGGTCCGGTGCATTGAGAAGCTGGGCCATGACTTCGTTGACAAAAACAATCCGTCCATGACGGTAGATCAGGATTCCATCCCGGGTGGACTGTTGTAACGAACGATGCAGGCTGGTCGCATCCCGAAGAGGGTTGGAGAGATTGTATTGGTGAAAAGTCGTGGCAAAAAGAGCCCGGAGGGAAAGAAGCGAATAGTCGTACAGAAAACTGGAAAAGGTATCGTACCGGGACAGGGTTTCGATCTCTTCGACGGAAAGATTCGGCTCAACCGCCACAACAACAAAACCGTCGATCCTTGAAAGCTGTCGTGCGACACAGCGATCTTCACCTGGGTGGCAGAGATCCAATTCGACCAAAACCAGTGCCGGTTGAAGCTCCGCTGCTGCGACACGCGCCTCACCCACCTCCTGTACCAGGTGAGTCACCACACTCAACTGCTCCATCTGTTCCAGCAAGGGTCCGATAATCAGATGGTTTCGTGCGACAAGAAGCACTTTTTTGCCCTGCATGTTCCCTCCCCTTTGCCCACAGCGATATCAGCTGAAAAACATTGGAATTGCAAAAGTTTAACGGAAGAATCTTCTCCTGCAACTCCAGCAATGCGGGTCAAGACGGGCGAAGTAGGGGACTATTTCAATCCGGAAGGTCGCAGCGGTCGATATCCAGGCTCCACTCGATCCCTTCGACATCCGGAGCTTCACTCAGGATGCGTTGAAATACCGACTGGAGATAACAGACATCGGTCGTGGGGTCGACCGGTTTGAACAGGTTCTGGAAAAAGTCATTGGAACCGTCGATGGTGCAGATCCAGTCCCCTCGGGTCTCATCGGCGTGCTGGCAGTCCATACACAGAGAGAAGGGGGCTTTCACCGTTATAGTCAGGGTGCCATATTCACCCGGATCGACAAAAGTAACCGCCACGCCTTCCTCCACCAGACGGCGACTCAGAAACTCCGAAAGACGCTTGCTCTGGCGCTGACGGGATCTCTCACTCTGGGGATTGGCGGCATAGAGTTCGGAATGGAAGCGAAATTGGATTTTCATCGGAACCTCCTGCCTTCAGTGTACCAGCGTTCCGAAAGGAGCTCCGATTTTTTGGCAAAATTTCGTCAGGGAGACCAGAGATAGATCTTCAGGTCAAAGCGACCGCTCCGGGTCGGCAGGACACCCTCTCCTTCCAGCAGAATTCGCTGTTTTTCAGCCGCATGAGAGTCGCGCATGCTGATTTTTCCCTGGGCGTTGAGAACGCGATGCCAGGGCAGATCATGGCCGACAGGAAGAGCATGCAGAGCATAACCCACCTGTCGGGCCGCACCAGGACGACCGGCCAGAGCCGCAACCTGACCGTAGGTCGCCAGATGCCCGAAAGGGATCTGGGCCACAACACGATAAACCTGTACATAAAATTCGGAGGGCATCAGCCGTTCCCAGATATTTCTTCTTGCAAAAAAACCGGGCGACCTTTGAGGCCGCCCAGCCGATATCTCTTTTCCCCTAAACGCAGGAGGTCTTGTCTCCGTCCAGCGGTTCCGTGGCATCATCCACCAGGTAAAGGATCGAACGGTAGGGGATATCTCCGTGCAGCGCCAGACCGATCTCACACGTCTGGCTGGTGCTGTATCCCGCATCGCAGGTACAGGTGTGATCCTTCAGATCCTTCAACGCCGAAGCGTTGAGTTCAGGAAAGTTGAACCCGCGGTCGCCGGAAAAACCGCAACAATAGATCTCTTCCGGCATGACCACGTCTTTGGCGCAGGCCCTTGCCAGCTGTTCCAGTTTGGGTTCCAGGCCCATCTTCCGGGCACTGCAGGTCGGGTGAAGGGCCACCTTAACCGGTTGCGGAGTAAATTTGAGGCGCTCCATCAGGAACTGAAGGACAAACTCGATCGGTTCGTACAGCTTCAAACGCTCATCCAGAGTGTTACGCATCCGGTACAGGCAGGGACTGGTGTCGCACAGCACCGGAATCGCTCCGTTATCACTAACCGCCAGCAGGGCATTGGAAAGCTGTTCAGACTTCTGGTCCGCCAATTCGAGAAAGCCTTTGCTTTCGAACGCCTGACCACAGCAGAGTCCATCGAGCTGATCGGGGTAGATAATCTCGTAGCCGGCCTTTTTCAGTACGGAAGCAGTCTTCTGCGGCAGAGCATCCCGTTCTGTCTCCTCCCGAGCCGGACCGCTCATACAGCGACTGGCACAGCTGGGGAAATAGAGGACCTTCAGCGGGTTATCGGGGTTGACCGGTTCCGGTTTGATCTTGGGGACGCCGCTCGGCATCTCCTTGTTCCAAAGAGGCAGTTTGCCGCCGGTCGCTGTGCGGGCGGTCTGCGACGCCAACTGCATGAAACGGGTACCAGTCAGTTTGTGGATACTATCGACAGCCCCCAAAGTGGTATTGATGGTCTTGGCGACCCCACCGAAATGATCGGAAACCCATCCGGCAACCTTGTGTGCCAGGGGCCCATGAGCTTCCTGCCGCAGATATTTGACCATCTTGCCGGTGTCGATCCCCACCGGGCAACGGGTAGCACAGTAGCCATCCACGGCGCAGGTTTCATTACCGGGATACTGATAGGCCTTGAGGAATTTCTTGACCTCGCCCGCGGCTTCGTTGGCAGCCATTTTCCGGCTGATCTCCCGCCGTCCGACAATCCGTTGCCGCGGGGTAAAGGTAATATCCTTCGAGGGACAGACCGGCTCGCAGAAACCGCATTCGATACATTTGTCGACGATCTCCTGAGTGGCCGGAAGCGGTTTCAAATTTTTGATATGGGCTTCGGCATCTTCGTTGATAATCACGCCGGGGTTCAGGAGGCCGTTGGGGTCAAACAGGACCTTGATCTCTTTCATCAGGCCAAAGGCGGCCTCACCCCATTCCTTTTCCACAAAAGGTGCCATGTTGCGACCGGTCCCGTGTTCTGCTTTGAGAGAACCGTCGTATTTTTCGACCACCAGCTTGACCACCTCGTCCATAAAGTCACGGTAGCGAACCACCTCGGACTGAATGGAGAAGTCCTGGGTAAAGACGAAGTGCAGGTTCCCTTCCAGGGCGTGGCCGAAGATGATCGCTTCGTTGTAGTCGTATTTTTTGAACAGGGCCTGGAGGTCCAGGGTGGCTTCGGCCAGTTCTTCGATGGGGAAGGCAACATCCTCAATGATGACGGTCGTGCCGGTCTCCCGCACGGCACCCACAGCGGGGAACAAACCTTTCCGGATCTTCCACAGAGCCATAAACTCCACCGGGACATCGGTGAACTCGATAGGACGAACCGTCTTCAGTTTCGCCAGGGCCTTGGTGATCTGGCCGATCTGGGTCTTGAGCGATTTAGCGCTGGTGGCACGGGTTTCTACCAGCAAAGCGGTCACGTTTTTACCCAGGGAAGCCAGATAGTCGGGCATACCGTCTTTGCCTTCCACCGACGCCAGGCCGGCACGATCCATCAGTTCGGCCGCAGCCACCGGCAAACCGTCCCGCAGGATCGGAATCGCCCGACAAGCGGTCTTAATGTCGGTGAAAAGGATCAGGGCGCTGGCCTTGTGCTTATGTTCCACCACAGTTTTGTAGACCACATCGGAGATAAAGCCCAGGGTTCCTTCGGACCCGATCATCAGATGCTGCAGGATATCGAAGGGGTCCGAAAAATCGACCAAGGCATTAAGGGCATACCCAGTGGTGTTTTTGATCTTGAACTTGTAGCGGATGCGATCGGCCAGGGTCTCGTCAGCAAGGACTTGCTCCCGCAGCGTGGAAAGGCCGTCTAGAAGATGACCGTGACTTCGCTTGAACGACGCTTTGCTCTTGTCTTCGGCGGTGTCGACTACGGTACCGTCAGCCAGGACCACGCGCATGCTGTCAAGGGTATTGTAGCTGTTCTGTTCAACGCCACAGCACATGCCGCTGGCGTTGTTGGCCAGGATACCGCCGATTTTGGCGCTGTCGATCGAAGCCGGATCCGGCCCGATCTTCTTGCCAAACTCGGCCAGAAGACGGTTGGCACTGCTGCCGATAATACCGGGCTGCAACTGGATCTTCCGGGCCTTGTCGAAGATCCGATAGTCGCGCCAGCCTTCGCCCAGCCGAACCAGAATGCTGTCGGTGATCGACTGACCGGAAAGGCTGGTCCCCGCTGCCCGGAAGGTGACTGAGAGCCGATCCTTTTGCGCCTCCCGCAGGATCGCCTGCACCTCTCGCTCGTCTTCCACATTGACCACAATCTTCGGAATCAGCCGATAGAAGCTGGCATCGGTGCCGAAGGTGATTGTTCGAAGCGGATCGGTAATCAGACGCTGCTTGGGAATCCATTTGGAAATGGCGTCGTAAAAACGCTGGTAGGCAGCAGGCAGCATAAGAACCTCCACAGGAGAAAACAGTTAAAAGGAATTGAACAATTAATTTACCACATTAAAATGTGACTGCAAAAGTCATTATTGTGCTCTCCAAAAAACTGGTACACTGTCCATCAAGCCCGCAACCGGAGATCCTGGATGATCCCAACCGTTCGACCGGCCGACCACCGGTACCGCAAACAACTGCTTCTCTCTGTTCTGATTATCTTGGGCATCGGGCTGAGCGGTCTCTGGTGGTGCCTTCAGTACCTGGACAGGCTGGAAGCGGTCGCAATGGCCGATCCGAAGCTCGCTCTGGAACGGATGGAGCAGATGTTCCGGATTATGACCGTCCTCGGCATGCTGGACCTTTCCGGGGGAGGAGTCTTTATCCTGTGGTTGGGCCAGCGAACCTTGCGATCCGGTTGCTATCCGCCGCCGGAGGCTCCGGTGATACGTGATACCGTTGTTCTCTACGGCCCCCTTGCACAGCGTCGGGGGCGTCTTTTGTTTGTGCTGGGAAACGGTATTCTGGCCGGTGCGATCCTGGGGGGATTCCTCCTTCTCGGGTGGCTGCGCACCTTTTCTCTGACCGGTTGACTCTTTGAAGGAAAGTGTATGTCTGTTGCTGATAGCAACCGTTTTATCGGTTGGCTGCCGTTCTGGACGCTGCTGAAGCGTGAGGTTCTGCGATTCTGGAAGGTGGCCGCCCAGACGTTGATCACCCCTATCATCTTCGCATCCCTCTACCTGTTTGTGTTCGGCGCGACCCTGGGGGAACGGATCAATGTATTACCGGGCTTCTCCTTCGCCCAGTTTGTGATCCCGGGCCTGATTCTGATGGGCGTCATCAATAACAGTTTCGCCAACTGCTCCTCCTCCCTCTTCATGTATCGCTATTTGGGAGGGATTGTTGATCTGCTGGTCGCTCCGATCACCCCACGACAGTTTATCCTCGCCTATACGCTGGCGGGAATGCTGCGGGGGATGCTGGTCGGCACAGCGGTTCTTTGTATCTCGACCTTTTTTGCCGGATTACCCTGGACCCATCCCGGTCTGGCGCTGCTGATGGCTGTGATCGCTTCTTTTCTCTTTGCCCAGTTCGGTCTGATCGCCGCCATCTACGCCAAGAACTTTGACACCCTGTCGATGTATACCAACTTCGGGATTCTGCCGTTGATCTACCTGGGTGGCGTCTTTTACCCGATCTCGATTCTGCCCCAACCTTGGGAAGGGCTTTCCCGGCTCAACCCCCTGTTTTATATGATCGACGGTTTCCGTCATGCCATTCTCGGCGTCGGCGATACCAGTTTTTTCATCGCTTTCGGTGTCAGTGGAGCCATCGCCTTGGCCCTCTTTCTGTGGGCAGCCCGGCTGATCCATACCGGAAAGGGTATTCGGAACTGACCTTGCGTCGAACGCGGGTGAATCGGGTACACTTGAGAGACAACCCCGGGAGCCTCCATGAAACGACGTACACTGATCCGATCCCTGCTGGCCGGAGGGGCCTTTCTCGGAAATCCTTGGGGTCCCTTGCCCCTGCTCTCCGCCGCTGCCGATGCCACCCGCTTTTACAACCGATTGGCGATCCCCCCGCTCTATTCCGGTAAAAAGAGGGACGGAGTCCGTACATTTGAACTGACCGCACGCCAGAACCGGACCGACTTCTGGCCCGGTAGCGGAACCCCCACCTTGGGGTTCAACGATCAGACCTATCTGGGGCCGACTCTGAAGATGGTACGCGGAGAGTCGGTGGAATTTCGCGTTCGCAATCTTATCGGCGAACCGACCGCCGTTCACTGGCATGGCATGCATCTACCCGCAGTGATGGATGGGGGGCCCCATCAGGAGATCGCCAACGGCGGGCGCTGGACCGCCCGATTTACCATCCACCAACCTGCCGCGACCCTCTGGTACCACAGCCACCAGATGCATCAGACAGGCCCACAGGTCTATGGCGGCATGGCCGGACTGATACTGATATCCGACAAGCATGCGGAAG
>JANQIN010000231.1 GCA_028282145.1 Thermodesulfobacteriota bacterium
CTGATCACTCCGATCGCGATGGACAAAGAGCTTCGCTTCGCTATCCGCGAAGGTGGCCGTACCGTCGGCGCCGGTGTTGTTTCCGACATCGTCGAGTAAGTTTGTAACACTCAAAAACGCTCTCCCCGGGTGACCGGGGAGGGCGGATGAGGTTTGTATCATGCGTGATATCGTCACTTTGGCTTGCACCGAGTGCAAGCGTCGTAACTACACGACGACCAAAAACAAGAAGAACACTCCGGACAAGTTGGAGTTCAAGAAGTACTGCCGTTTCGACCGCAAGCACACGCTGCATCGCGAAACCAAGTAACTTCTGCGGTAGACCGGCAGGGAACACGGTGTCCGGGTTTTCTGTATGCAGGCCAGTAGCTCAATTGGCTAGAGCATCGGTCTCCAAAACCGAGGGCTGGGGGTTCGAGTCCCTCCTGGCCTGCCATTTTTTACGATCGTGAGGATGTGCCCGTGATTGGAAAAGCAACCGAGTTTTTGAGCCTGGTAAAGGGTGAGCTGGCGAAGACCACCTGGCCGACCCGCAAAGACACCTATGCATCGACCCTGGTCGTTCTGCTGCTGGTGTTTCTGTCGGCGATCTACCTGGGGGCTGTTGACCTGGTGCTGCAAAAGATCATGGGCCTGATTCTCGGCTGATCCTCTGTCCGGAAGGTGGATTCATGGCAATGAAGTGGTATGGCGTACATACCTACTCGGGTTACGAAAACAAGGTCAAGCTGAACCTGGAAGAACGGATCAAGGCCTTGGGATTCGAGGAAGAGTTCGGCGAAGTGCTGATCCCCTCCGAAACGGTGGTCGAGCTTCGCAACGGCGAGCGCCGAACCTCGACCCGCAAGTTTTTTCCGGGCTATATCCTGGTCCAGATGGACCTGAACGACGAAACCTGGCATGTGGTCTCCGGGACCGCCAAGGTCACCGGGTTCGTCGGCGGCGGGAAGAATCCGCCTGCGATCTCCGAAGAGGAGATCGCCAAGATTGTCGGCCGCATTGAGGAAGGGGTGGAACATCCCAAGCCCAAGGTCGAGTTTGAAATTGGTGAAACGGTTCGTGTTGTCGACGGACCTTTTGTCAACTTCACCGGCATTGTCGATGATGTGAATCTCGACAAAGCCAAACTGAAAGTGATGGTTAGCATCTTCGGGCGGGTGACGCCTGTGGAGCTTGAGTTTATACAGGTTGAAAAGACCAATTAGGTTTTCAGTATAAGGACGAACCAAGGAGTCACTCATGGCGAAGAAGGTAATTGGACTCATCAAGCTGCAGATTCCCGCCGGGCAGGCGAATCCCTCGCCCCCCGTTGGCCCCGCGTTGGGTCAGCACGGCGTGAATATCATGGAATTCTGCAAGGCTTTTAATGCTAAAACCCAGGATCAGGCCGGTCTGATTATCCCCGTGGTGATCACCGTATATGCCGACCGTTCCTTCTCTTTCATCACCAAAACCCCTCCGGCAGCGGTACTGCTGTTGAAGGCAGCCAAGCTGCAGAAAGGTTCCGGTGTCCCCAACAAAGAGAAGGTCGGTAAAGTGACCCAGGCTCAGGTAGAGGAAATTGCCAACCTGAAGATGCCGGACCTCAATGCGGGCAGTCTGGAAGCAGCCTGCCGTATCATTGCCGGTACTGCGCGCAGCATGGGCATCGAGATCGCTGGTTAAGACAGGACTCTGGAGAGTAAAATGCCAAGTGGAAAAAATTTGAAAAACTCGAAGGCGCAAGTTGACCGGAGCCGTCTGTATCCCGTCGACGAAGCGGTGGACCTGGTCAAAGGTGGCGCCTACGCCAAGTTTGACGAAACTGTCGACGTCGCGATTCGTCTTGGCGTAGACCCCCGTAAGGCCGATCAGATGGTTCGTGGCGCTGTGGTGCTGCCCAACGGTCTGGGCAAGTCGGTTCGCGTCCTGGTGTTTGCCAAGGGCGAGAAGGCTCAGGAAGCCGAAGCTGCCGGTGCTGACTTTGTCGGTGGCGACGACCTGGTTGAAAAGATCCAGGGCGGCTGGTTCGACTTTGACACCGCGATCGCTTCCCCCGACATGATGGGTGTGGTCGGTAAGATCGGTCGTCTGCTCGGTCCCCGTGGCCTGATGCCGAACCCCAAGACCGGTACCGTCACCATGGACGTTGCCAAAGCGGTTGAAGAAGCCAAGTCCGGTAAGGTTGAGTACCGTACCGAAAAGACCGGCATTATCCATTGCCCGGTCGGCAAGGTTTCGTTTGACGCCGACAAATTGAAGGGTAACCTTGTTGCGCTGATCGATGTGCTGATGAAAGCCAAGCCGTCGACCGCCAAGGGGACCTACATGAAGAAGGTCTCGATCTCCAGCACCATGGGTGCCGGGATCAACATCGACGTACCTGAACTTCAGGCACTCGTGAAATAATCTACCTCGCTTTTGAGGTTCAGAAACACTGGTCCTGGCTCGTCTTGAACGGGCCAGGACTTGCGTGTGTTACACGCTCTCGGTCAAAGACAGCAGGTATGCTCAGCATTTCATGGACGTGTCCGCCTGCCGAGGCTAGGGAAGTCGTGACGGAACTTTTCGTCTCTCCCGTTTGACCAGGGCAGGGATTCTCCTCGGGGAATTCCTCAAACAACAAGGAAAGGAGGAGAGACGTTGAACAGATCTCAGAAAGAGCAACAGGTTGCCGAGCTGACTCAGCAACTGAAGGAAACTCCTGCTGCGTTTCTGGCGGACTATCGCGGTATCAACGTGGAGCAGGAAACTGAGCTCCGCGCCAAGCTGCGTGAAGCCGGTGTCAGCTACAAGGTTGTCAAAAACAACTTGCTGAAGCTGGCTGCCCGTGAAGCCGGTGCCGAGGTCCTCGAGGAATTCCTCGCCGGCCCGACCGCTATCGCGTTCGCAGGCAAGGATGTTGTTGCGCCCGCCAAGGTACTGAGCGACTTTGCTGGGGACATTGAGGCGTTTGAATTGAAGGCCGGTGTTATGAGCGGCAAGCTCATGTCCGTGGCCGACATCAAGGCCCTGTCCGATCTGCCGAGCCGCGAGCAGCTGCTGGCGTCTGCCCTGAGCTCCATGAATGCTCCGGTCAGTAACTTCGTTGGCACTATGGCTGCGATTCCGCGTTCGCTGGTGAATGTGCTTAACGGCATTAAAGACCAGAAGGCGGCGTAAAGAATTTTTGAACCCGAATTATTTGAAGATTATTTAAAAAAGGATAAAAGAAAATGGCTGACATCACCAAAGATCAGGTAGTTGAGTTTATCGAAAACATGACCGTTCTGGAGCTGGCCGAGTTCGTTAAAGAACTGGAAGACAAGTTCGGCGTTTCCGCTGCTGCTCCTGTAGCTGTTGCTGCCATGCCCGGGGCTGCCGGTGGCGGCGAAGCTGCTGCCGAAAAGGACGAGTTCGACGTTGTTCTGACCGGTGCCGGCGACAAAAAGATCAATGTCATCAAAGAAGTCCGCGCCATCACCGGCCTGGGTCTGAAGGAAGCCAAGGAATTGGTTGAAGGTACTCCCGCCCCCGTTAAGGAAGGCGTAGCCAAGGACGAAGCTGAAGAGATCAAGAAGAAGCTGGAAGAAGCCGGCGCTTCTGTTGAGCTCAAGTAGTACACACTGTTAAATGGTTATCCGCGGAGCCAAGGTCGCCCCGAGCGGCCTTGGCTACGTGTGCTTTTTTTATTTGTTTGTCGTAATCCTCGTCCAAAGGAGCCAACATGGCGTATTCGATTGCGAACAATCCGCTCCTCAGGAAACATTTCGCCAAAACCACGAAGATTATTGATATCCCCAACCTGATCGATATCCAGAAGAACTCCTATCGCCGGTTTCTTCAGTCGGATATCGCACAGCCGGAACGGCAGAATATCGGGTTGGAAGCGGTTTTTCGCTCGGTGTTCCCGATTCGGGACTTCAGCGAAACCTGCTCATTGGAGTACGTCTCCTATGAGTTGGGGACCCCTAAGTACGATGTGGAAGAATGCCACCAGCGTGGCATGACCTTCTCCGCTCCCATCAAGGTCAAGGTTCGCCTGGTGACCTGGGATGTGGACAAGGATTCCGGGGTTCAGTCGATTCGGGATATCAAAGAGCAGGAAGTCTACTTCGGCGAAATACCCCTGATGACCGAAAACGGGACCTTTATCATCAATGGAACCGAGCGGGTTATCGTCAGCCAGCTGCACCGTTCGCCCGGTGTGTTCTTTGATCACGATAAAGGGAAGACCCACGCCAGTGGCAAGATCCTGTACAACGCGCGGGTGATCCCCTATCGGGGTTCCTGGTTGGACTTTGATTTCGACCACAAGGACATTCTATATGTCCGGATCGACCGCCGCCGGAAGCTGCCGGCGACCGTTCTTCTAAAAGCGCTGGGTTACAGCGACGAAGAACTGCTGAACTACTACTACGATCTGGAAGATATCCTCGTCTCCAAGGACGGGTTTACCAAAAAGGTGAACCTGGACCTGCTGGGTGGCCAACGGGCCAACACCGACATCCTTGCCCCTAACGGCGATGTGTTGGTGAAATCAGGCCGCAAGTTCACCAAGGCTTCCCTGCGGAAGATCTCCGAAGCGGGCGTGGAAACCATTCCCGTCACCGCAGAGGAACTGATTGGCAAAGTGGTGGCCACCGATATCGTCGACACCGAAACCGGTGAGGTGATGATCGAGTGCAACACCGAGCTGACTGAGGCCAAGCTGGAAGAACTGCAGGAGAAAGGGATCAGCGACTTCAAGATCCTCTTTATCGACAATCTGTTTGTCGGTTCCTACCTGCGGGACACCCTGCTGCTCGACAAGGTGCAGAACCCGGAAGAAGCGATCATCGAAATCTTCCGTCGTCTGCGCCCCGGCGATCCTCCGACCCTCAAGACCGCAACTTCGTTGTTTGAAGGCCTGTTCTTCAACGCCGAGCGTTACGATCTGTCGGCGGTGGGCCGTCTTAAAGTCAATCACAAGCTGGGCCTGGAGGCCCCGCTGGATCATACAACCCTGACCAAGGACGACATCCTGCAGGTAGTGCGCTACCTGATCGACCTGCGGAACGGTAAAGGCCAGATCGACGATATCGATCATCTGGGCAACCGTCGCGTCCGTGCCGTCGGGGAACTGCTGGAGAACCAGTACCGTATCGGTCTGGTTCGGATGGAACGGGCCATCAAGGAACGGATGAGCCTTCAGGAAGTGGACAGCCTCATGCCCCACGACCTGATCAACTCCAAACCCGTTTCGGCGGTGGTGAAGGAGTTCTTCGGTTCCAGCCAGCTGTCCCAGTTTATGGATCAGACCAACCCTCTGTCCGAGGTCACGCACAAGCGTCGTCTTTCGGCTTTGGGGCCTGGCGGTCTGACCCGTGAGCGCGCTGGCTTCGAGGTTCGTGACGTCCACCCGACCCATTACGGTCGTGTCTGCCCGATCGAGACCCCTGAGGGTCCGAACATCGGTCTGATCGCGTCACTGTCGACCTACGCTCGGATCAACGAGTTCGGCTTTGTAGAGACTCCTTACCGGATGGTCAAAGATGGCCAGGCCACCAAGGAGATCAACTACTACAGCGCGCTGGACGAAGAGTCCTTCCATATCGCCCAGGCCAATGCGCCTCTGGACGACGACGGTCGCTTCATCAACGATCTGGTCAACTGCCGGATCAACGGTGAGTTCATGCTGCTGCCGCCGGAACAGATCGGGCTGATGGACGTCTCGCCCAAGCAGATCGTTTCGGTCGCTGCGGCGCTGATCCCGTTCCTGGAAAACGATGACGCCAACCGTGCGCTGATGGGTTCGAACATGCAGCGTCAGGCGGTGCCTCTGCTGCGCGCCGACGCGCCTCTGGTCGGTACCGGCATGGAGCGGACCGTCGCGCATGACTCCGGTAACTCCATCGTCGCCCGTCACTCGGGTGAGGTTGAGAAGGTCGATGCCGGTCGTGTCGTCATCAAGATCGACGAGAACGAGACCGACGAGACCGGGACCGGTGTCGATATCTACACCATGTCCAAGTACCTGCGGTCGAACCAGAACACCTGCCTCAACCAGAAGCCGATCGTCAAGGTCGGTGACAAGGTGCAGCGCGGCGAGGTTATCGCCGACGGCCCGTCGACCCAATGGGGCGAACTGGCCCTGGGGCAGAACGTTCTGGTCGCCTTCATGCCCTGGCATGGGTACAACTTCGAGGATTCGATCCTGATCTCCGAGAAGCTGGTCAAGGAAGATCGCTACACCTCGATCCATATCGAGGAGTTCGAGTGCGTCGCCCGTGACACCAAGCTGGGCAAAGAAGAGATCACCGACGATATCCCCAACCTGGGCGAAGATGCGCTGAAGGATCTGGACGAGTCCGGCATCATCCGCATCGGTGCCGAGGTCAACCCCGGCGATATCCTGGTCGGTAAGATCACTCCGAAGGGCGAGACCCAGCTCTCCCCGGAAGAGAAGCTGTTGCGGGCCATCTTTGGCGAGAAGGCCGGTGATGTCCGCGACACCTCGCTCCGCGTGCCCCCTGGTGTCACCGGTGTGGTTATCGGCGCTCGGGTCTTTTCCCGCAAAGGGGCCGACAAAGATCAGCGGACCGAGATCATCGAGCAGGCCGAGATCGACAAGCTGATGAAGGATCAGGCGGACGAGATCCGCATCATCCGCGAATCGGCCAAAGGCAAGATCTCCGATCTGTTGGTGGGACAGAAACCGTCTGTCTCTCTCAAGGACGAGGAAGGCAAGGCACTGCTGACCAAATCCAAGGCGATCACCGCCGAGGCGATGGAAGATGTCAGCTTCGATCAGTTGGGCGAGGTCACCCTGACCAAGGACGGTGCCGAGGTCGAAGCCCGTGTCGCCGAGATTCTGGCCCGTGTCGCCGAGCGGGAAGAGCTGATCAAGGATGTCTTTGCCGACAAGATCGAAAAGCTCAAGCGCGGCGATGACCTGCCTCCGGGCGTGATCAAGATGGTCAAGTGTTACATCGCGATCAAGCGTAAGCTGCAGGTCGGCGATAAGATGGCCGGTCGCCATGGTAACAAAGGTGTTCTGTCCCGGATTCTGCCGGAAGAGGACATGCCTTACATGGCGGACGGTACCCCCTGCGAGATCGTGCTGAACCCGCTGGGTGTTCCGTCCCGTATGAACGTCGGTCAGATTCTGGAGACCCACCTGGGCCTGGCGGCCCGCGGTCTGGGTCAGCAGATTCAGCAGGTCCTTGACACTAAATACTCCATGAAAGAGCTGAAGGCCCAGATCAAAGAGGTCTACAGCGACAAGGAGCTCAACGGTTTCATTGATAAACTCGACGAGGACACCACCATGGCTCTGGCGCGGCGTCTGGCGCGCGGTGTGCCGATGGCGTCCCCGGTCTTCGAGGGTGTCCCCGAAA
>JANQIN010000245.1 GCA_028282145.1 Thermodesulfobacteriota bacterium
CATTTATCCTTCATGGTATCAAGCATAACCACCTGATCGGAGACGATCTGCATCAGGTCCTTGTCGCTGGAGACGATGGTTACCTGCAGAGTGTCGGAAGCGTAACGTCGTGCCAGGGTTGCGATAATATCGTCGGCTTCCACCCCATCCTGCTCCAGAACCGGGATCTGAAATCCCCGGACAAGCTCTTTGATCACCGGGACCTGAGGAACAAGGTCCTCCGGCATGGCCGCTCGGTTCGCCTTGTACTCGGGATACATCTCCTTGCGGAAGGTCGGTGCTTTGGTATCAAACACCACCGCAAGATAATCCGGCGGGTCGTTACGCAGAATTTTCAGCAGCATGTTGGCAAAGCCGAAAATGGCATTGGTGGGTGTCCCGTCGGCAGCCGACAGATGGCGTACCGCATAGTAAGCACGGAACATATAGGACGAACCGTCCACAAGAAAAAGGCGCTTTGTTGTAGAGGACATGGAATCTCCCGGAAAAAGGTGTCGAGATTATTCCATAAAGGAGGCGACCTGTGTACCGGAAATCCTGCGGGAAGGGTCTCTCAGTGTTTACCCTCCCCCGGGCATCAGGAAACGGGTACCACCCCGTTGGAGAACGACCCCGTCCTCCCGAATCTGAAGGACACGGGTACCATCAGGCAGTGACTGCCCTTCCCGTAGCAGTTGCCCGTTCAGCCGGATCAGTCGGGACGAAGGTTGGGGCGCGTAATAATGCATGGACAACTGATAGTCCACAACGGCTCGGCGGATCTCCACTGGGAGTTCCTGCCACAAAAACAGCTGTGACCGGTCTTCAGCCACTGGCTGCGGTCCCGTTGGCGTCGATGTCGCTGAGGTTTCAGGTGAAGCGGGAGCCGTCGCCGCTATCCGAGGCCCCGAACTCTCGGGAACTGCAGCCCCTGGAGACACTGCCTTCACTGTAGACGTTGACGGTTCAGGTGACCGGGGCCATGCCCACCAGATCAAACCGTTCAGGCAGACGATCCCCAGAAAAATCCAAACCAGCCAGAGCGACCGTTTCTTGCCCGGAGGGGGAGCGTGGACAGTTTCCAGATCCGGGATATCCCGTTTGCGGCGCTCCTGGTCCGATTTTTTCAATGCATCCAGCAATAATGACATGCCTACCTCGCCAGCCTTGGGACTGTCGCATCGCTGAGTTCGTTGAGGCGGACGAGAGTCTGAGGCCCCAGAAGACCGTCCGCCACAAGGCCACGCTCCGCCTGAAACTGCTGCAACTGCCGCCCTAACGGACCCTCCGCACTCAACCGGACCGTTTGGCCGGCAGGAACACCGAGCTGCGTCGCGGCCCAACGGACAATCTGCGGTTGCTGCGGGATCCCGACCTCGGGGCTGTACCCCTCGGGAGGGCGCCAGATCAGGGTGAACTTTCCACTCCAGCCGTTAGCGAGAGTTGCCAGCGAAACCCGATAGGTTTCCCCGCCCGCGAACAGCACAGCATGGGAATCGGACAGCGAGAGGAGGGTTCCGAAAAGCCGCTCCCCCTGGGGGCCTATCAGTTGCAGCACCGCCGGCCGATTATAACGGCGAAGACTACCAAGACTGCCGCTGCGATGCAGACACTGCCCCCCCTGCTCTTCGGCCTGGCGACAGATCAGCCCTTTGGGGGACAGATCAAGCCCCCACAGGGAGAACAGATGTCCGTAGGCCTCGCGCATCCCCTGGTCCGGGATGGAGGACATTGACCAAGGGAGCGGGTCTTCCTCCGGTGCGCTCCGAGCGATGACCACAGGGGCCGATGCTGACGGGGCGGGCTCTGGAGAAGTCTCTCCACTCCGGGGTTCGGCTACCGCAACCGGAGGGGTCGCATCGACCGGTCGATAAAGGGAACGCGCCAGAAGAACACCAACGGCAATCGCCACCAGACAGACCGAAGAGACCATAGCCCATCGCCCCAAAGGGACCCTGCGACTGCGACCGAAAACCTCTTTTGCCGCCTCGCGAACCATCCCTTTGGAAACAACCCGGCAGTCACGGGCGAAGGCTCCCATAAGGGCCCGGTCACAGAGGATATTGATAACGCGGGGGATTCCTCCCGACAAAGAGAATAGCCGGCGGACCACGGCGGAGGGGATAATCGACCGGTCACCACCAGCGACCTGGAGGCGATGGGCCACATAAGCCGCAACCTCATTTCGCCCAAGCGGCTCCAGGTGGTAGCGCGCCGTAATTCTCTGTGCCAGCTGTTCCAGATCGGGATGGGACACCAGATCTCGGAGTTGCGGCTGCCCGAGCAATACGATCTGCAGCAGTTTTCGCTCGTTGGTTTCAAGGTTGGTCAGAAGGCGCAGCTGCTCCAGGACCGCGATCGTCAGGTTTTGTGCCTCATCGATAATAACAACCGCTTTTCGGCCCTGAGCGTGATTCTGCATCAGGAAGCGATACAAGGCATCCAGATAAGGTTTCGCACGGGTACTTTCAGGCACCACGACACCGAACTCGTCGCAGATCGTCGCCAGAAGTTCCACCGAACTCAAACGAGGGCTGAGGATAAACGCAATATCGGTCTGATCGGGGAGCTGTTCCAGCAGGCAACGACAGACGGTGGTTTTCCCCGTGCCCACTTCACCGGTAAGGAGGACAAAACCGCCCGCCTCCCGAACACCGTACATAAGATGAGCCAGTGCTTCCTGGTGGCGATGGCTCATGTACAGAAACTGCGGATCGGGAGCAATGGAAAATGGCGCTTCCTGAAAACCAAAATAATCCAGATACATCAGCTCACCACAGTGCAGGATCTGTCCTGCAGACCGCCCCCCAGTTCGGTTTCCACTCAAAGAATAGATTCAAATTTCAGCCCGCCTTCTCCGCTCGCCCAAAGAAAATAGGCTTCTGTTTTTCGAGTGGTCGGTTTGAATACAGAATCAAAGCTTGAAAAACCTTAAATCAATTTGCGCTGTCAACTTGCTATTTATACCAGAATTGTCTATTTTTCTATATGTTATTTATCATAATTTAGTGCTAGGTATCATTTATTTCATGTCCATTTCGCTAGATTTTGAGGGGCGATATGAAATTACCGCCGTTTGTCGGCTCCCCTATTACTTCGATACTGGTCGCCGGGCTGTTCGGGCTGGCGCTGGCTTTTGTTGCCTCGACCGCCCTCAAGTCAGCGTTGCAGGAAGAGAGACCGTCCCGCACCCCGGCCCGAGCCTCTTCTTCCGCTGCCGTTACCGGCCCCGTTGCAGACTACCGGGCTATCGTTCAGCGCAACCTGTTCGGGGCGAAAACCTCTGATCCGGGACAAGCCTCTTCCGCCGCAGCGGTGACACAGATCGACCTGTCGGGCGTGACTCTTCTCGGGACCATTGCCGGCGACACGCCCTCCGCCGTACTCCAGGTCAACGACACGGCAAGTCGCTTTAAGCTGAACCAGCAGGTGCCGGATATCGGCCGCATCACCCGGATTGAGCGAAACCGTGTGACCCTGCGACTTCGTTCCGGGGAACAGGTTGCACTGGTACCGCCAGAAGAGGCCCGAACGGCATCGGCACCCCAGCCTGCCAAAGCGAGTGTTTCCGGGAGCTCCCCGACCAGCGGTTACGGCATTACCGCATTGAACGCAAACCGATGGCTCATCCCCCGCTCGGCGGCAGATCAGGTTCGCAAGAACTTCAGCACCATTCTGCAGCAGGCCCGCCTTGTACCCATGGTTGTCAAAGGGGAAACCGTCGGATTCAGTATTGTTCGCCCCGGCCCGCTTCTTCAACAACTGGGACTGCGACGCGGAGATATCCTGCAGCAGGTCAACGGCATCCTTCTCGACAGCCCGGGGAAAGCGATGCAGATTTTTACCCAGTTGGAGGAAGCTCGAAACGTTTCGCTGGGATTAAAACGTGGCACTCAACAACTTTCTTTTGAATATGAGGTACGCTGACCGATGAAGATTGCCATCTGGAGCCTTCTGTTGAGCACCTGCCTTCTGGTCGTCTGCCTGGTTCTCACCCCAGCAGTTCAAGCTGCTCCCAAGACTGCCGCCAAAGGCCAGGTCTATCTGGATTTCAAAGATATTCCGATTCCCGATCTGATTCGCACCATCAGTGAACTGACCGGAAAAAACTTCCTCTACGATGAGCGGGTCAAGGGAACAGCGACCATCATCTCACCGGACCCGATGACCCTGGATGAGGCTTACCAGCTCTTTCTGGCGGCACTGAACGTCAAGGGGTACGCGGTCGTCGTCAGCGGGAAGACTCACAAAATCGTGCCGAATAAACAGGCCAGGGAGAACACTGTTGCCGGACTGACCTATTCAGGAAAGTCGGGGGACCAGTATGTCACCCGCTTGATCAGCCTCAAATACATGGACGCGGTCGATCTGTCTCGGTCCGTTCTGAAAGAGCTGGTCCCCAAGTCCACGCGGGTCGTTCCCTACCCCCAGTT
The DNA here is from genome assembly GCA_028282145.1 of Thermodesulfobacteriota bacterium. GTDB lineage: Bacteria > Desulfobacterota > Desulfuromonadia > Desulfuromonadales > Geopsychrobacteraceae > JANQIN01. Next base: position 4,413 of record JANQIN010000245.1, read on the forward strand.
GAACCGACTGATCATCAGCGACCGGGCTTCCAATATTGCCCAGGTGGCGCGACTGGTTCGGGAGCTCGATGTCCCCGGGAATGAGCAGATCACCGACCTTATCGCCCTCGAGCATGCCAGTGCTGAATCGGTCAGCAGCATTCTGAAAGAGATGCTTGGCACCACGACCATCAGCCGCCCGACAGGGAGTGGTACGCGTACGGCCGTGACAGGTCAACCGGCAACCATTCTGGCCTACGCACGCACCAACACCCTGGTGGTGAAAGGTTCTCTGCAACAGGTGGAAACCGTCCGGACGGTCGCCAGAAAACTGGATGCCGAAGCGCTGAACGACCGGGCCCCGGTTAACGTGCATTACCTGGAGCATGCCGACGCCGAGACTCTGGCCAAAACTCTCAATGAAATCGTCACCGGCCTTTCCAAAAATGAGGGGCCCAACGGTCGGAACAATGTCCGCTCGTCCAACATGGGGGAAGTGACCATCACTGCAGACAACCCGACCAATTCACTGATCATCAGTGCGGCACCGGACGACCTGAATACTCTCAAGGCCATCATCCGGAAACTGGATGTCAAACGGAAACAAGTCTTTGTGGAAGCCCTGATCCTCGAC
>JANQIN010000257.1 GCA_028282145.1 Thermodesulfobacteriota bacterium
CCGCTCGGCCAACCAGCAGGTGCGACAGTGGGTGGAGCGGATCGATCCCAAGATGATTGTGTTGGAGAAATACTTCCCGTTGGGGTGCTCCGATTTCGGCAACTGCCTCAAAGAGATGGAACCCTTGCTCCAGTCGGAAACCCCGACCGTCATCTTTTCCAACCTGGTAGGATCCAGTGTGGCCGATTTTTATCGTCAATATCGTGCGGCCGGATTCAGCAGCCCCATCATCAGTCCGATCACCTCCGAAAGAGAACTCGAAGCGATGGGTCCGGAAGCCGCCGCCGGTCATTACTGTACCGCCGGTTATTTCCAGGCTTTGGACAATGCGGAGAACCATGCCTTTGTCAGCAATTACTGTCAGAAATTCGGCGAGACCCGGGTCAGTGGCTCGATGGAGTTCTCCTACAACGCCATCCGCTTTCTGGAACAGGTGGTGGACTCTTCCTTACTCAACATCGACGACGTTCAACAGCGAACTCAGGAGTTACGGAGACGGCTGCAACACCTGGATCTCGATGCTCCTCAGGGACGCCTGATCGTCGACCCCCAGACACAACACCTGTGGCTCTGGTCTCGTATAGGCCGGGTGCGGGAAAACGGCACCATCGAAATTGTCTGGTCCTCGCCGGGCCCGATTCCGCCGCGCCCTTTTTCCGAGACTTCCATTCCAGCTGAACCTCCCACAGCAATCGACAGCCCCTGCGATGCCTTTGACCCCATTGCCAGTCACAACAGTTCCTTTCAGGAAAAAATCCGGATCGGCCGGATTACAGCCCGCACCCGGTCCAACGTTTTGATCTGCGGCGAACGGGGAACGGGAAAGAAGCTCTTTGCCCGCGCCATCCATCAATCCGGTGCATTGGCCCCAAAACCGTTCGTCGAAATCCACTGTTTGGAGCACTCCGCCGAAACGTTGGAAAGAATTCTTTTCGGAAGTCGGGACGGCGCAGAGCCGGGGAGCCTGGCACGGGTCAATGGGGGGACATTGGTGTTGAACGAAGTGGCAGGGCTGCCTCTTCCTTTGCAACAGAAACTTCTGGCCATTTTGCAGGACGGCCAGTACCAACGACCGGGGGAGAACCAGCCGCGACCGCTGGAGGTTCGAATTCTGGCAACGACCAGCCGCGACCTGTTGCAGGAGATCGCCTTTAACGGCACCTTCCTCAACGACCTCTACGATCATCTCAACGTGTTTAAACTCGACCTCCCGCCGCTGCGGGACCGCCCCGAAGATATCTCCCTGCTGATATCGCAACACCTGAAAGAGATCAACAGTAAAAATCAGGCTGACAAGAGCCTGTCAACCGACACCTTGAGCGCCCTATGCAGCTACAACTGGCCAGGAAACGTCCGTGAGCTGATCAACGTACTGGAAAGGGCCTTCTATCTTTCATTGGATGAAACCATCATCCAACCCAAACATCTTCCCGAGGCCCTGGCGACCTGCAATGCGGAACCGGCCTTTGGCCAACCGGCCGAGTCCTCAACGACAGAGAAGAAAAGCCGCGAAAAACACGCCATACAGGAAGCGATCCGCACCGCCGACTACAATATGAGCCAGGCGGCCAAAGCCCTAAACATGTCCCGCAGTTCACTCTACCGCAAGATTGAACGGTACGGAATCAAGCTCAAATCGGACATCGTCAGCTCCTGAAGCCGGCTGCCCACACACTTTGCCGCACTGCGGCAACTTGCATCTCCCGCCCGTTGAAGGCATACTGCAACCTATTGTTATTTATGGGTGCTCTGCACCGCTTCTATTCTTGCTTTTCATTCACACTTGAACTGACAAGGCTGTTACAGCATTGCGCTTATTAATGCTGTCCTAAGCTTGTTTTTGACACAGCCACAGGGTTCAAGCGGAAGGCGCGCGAGAGCCGAAGAGCGAGACGTACAAAAAGTACGTCGCAGCGATAGAGGCCGAGCGTAACGCCGCGATTGTCCCTGTGGCGAAGTCAAGGAGGGGAATTTATGCTTGCGAAGGTTTTAACCGGCGCCCTTGTCGGTATCGATGCCGTGCCTGTTGAAGTCGAGGTCGATATCGCCCAGGGTCTGCCTCAGTTTGCCACCGTCGGCCTGGCCGAAGGAGCGGTCAAAGAGTCCAAAGACCGGATCAAATCAGCGATCCAGAACTCCGGTTACAATTTTCCCAATCGTCGCATCACCATTAATCTTGCACCGGCGGATATCCGCAAAGACGGTGCTGCCTTCGACCTGCCGATGGCCCTGGGCCTTTTATCTGCCACGGAGGTTATTCCGGAAGAGATCCAACGCTGGGTGGTGATGGGAGAGCTCTCTCTTGACGGACGGATCAAGCCGGTTAAAGGGATTTTGCCCGTCGTTATGGCCCTGCGCCACTGGGATGTCGCCGGAATTATCGTTCCCCTCGAGAACCTGCAGGAAGCCCAGGTTGTCGCGGGTGTCGAAGTTCGGGGAGCCTCTCATCTGAGTCAGATTGTCGAGGCCTTTAACGGTGGCGATTCTCTCGCGGAGGTCACCTCAGCACCCCTTCCGGTCAAAATCGATCAAAACCTGCAAGAGGATTTTGCCGATGTTCGCGGCCAGGAGCATGTGAAGCGGGCCCTCGAGATCGCCGCTGCGGGCGGACACAACGCGTTGATGGCCGGAAGCCCCGGCAGCGGCAAAACGATGCTGGCACGACGACTTCCGACCATCCTGCCACAACTGTCTTTTGACGAAGCACTGGACACCACCCGGATTCATTCCATCGTCGGTCTGCTCCCCTCCGAAACCGGGGTCATGCGTTGCCGCCCTTTTCGTTCGCCCCATCACTCGATCTCCGACGCGGGGCTGATCGGTGGCGGCACCCATCCTCGTCCCGGTGAGGTCAGCCTGTCGCACAACGGTGTCCTCTTCCTGGACGAACTGCCCGAGTTTAAAAAGAACGTGCTGGAGATGCTGCGCCAACCGCTGGAGGACGGTCAGGTGACCATCAGCCGGGCGATGAGCAGCCTCACTTTCCCCGCCGATTTCATGCTGGTGGCGGCGATGAACCCCTGTCCTTGCGGTTACCAAGGCGACAATCAACACCTGTGCACCTGCACTCCACTGGCAATCCAACGCTATCGCAACAAGCTCTCCGGGCCACTCCTTGATCGGATCGACCTCCACGTGCAGGTACCGCGTGTGCCCCACAAGGACCTGACCACGGCCGAAGAACCGGAGTCGAGTGCTGCGATCCGTGACCGGGTGGAACAAGCACGACAAAAACAGCGGAACCGATTGAAAGGGAAAGGGCTCTACACCAACGCGCAGATGGGGACCCGGCAGGTACGGGAGCATTGCCGGTTGAACGCAGACGGGCAAACGTTGCTGGAAACGGTATCGGACAAGCTGGGGCTTTCGGCCCGCAGCTATACGCGAATTCTGAAGCTGGCCCGCACCATCGCCGATCTGGCCGAGGTCGAAAAGATTGAGAAATCCCACCTGATGGAAGCGATCCAGTACCGGGGGATGGACCGGAAATTACTCTGACCGGCCTGATAAATTCTCCTCACCCCGCTGAAGCCGGCATGGTAGACTTGACTA
>JANQIN010000048.1 GCA_028282145.1 Thermodesulfobacteriota bacterium
CCCAACGAGGTGTACAACCTGGCGGCGATGAGTTTTGTGCCAACCAGTTTCCAGCAACCGCTGCTTACCGGTGAGTTCACGGCGTTGGGCGTCACCTGCATCAGATGGGGTTCAGGGTTCGTTTCGTGGTCGGCCATTTCCGCACCTGCCATGCCTGGCTCCATATTTTCACCAACGGACGGGTCTACCTGCTGGAAACCACCCAGAAGAAGAATCGCCCGCCCGAAACCGACCGGTACAAACCCTGGTGGTCGGTGGAACGGACCGGCGACGACCAGTTTGCCTTCTTTTCCCACCTGGCCCCGCGGGAGATCCGCCACCTGCGCAAACTGCAGCAACTGAAGGTCGAGTCCCCTGCCGTCGAGGAAGGGCTGCCGCCCGAAGAGATGCTGGAAGCCCTGACGGTCTGACCCGATCCGGCGCTCGCAGACAACATTACTCTGATGCCCGACGAAGGGCTCTGCCCCATAACAGAAGGAGTGACGACTATGGAGTTTGTTTTTGAACGCCCTGAATTGGACACCTTCTATTCCCTTTTTGCGGAGACCGGCTGGAACAAGGTTATGAAGCTGCAACCCGAGGATTGGGATACGGCTTTGAACCACCAGTTTCTGGTGCTGTGTGTCTACGAAGAGGACGAGCTGATCGGTTTCGGGCGGGTGATTTCGGACCAGAGGGTCTATGCCTGTATCTACGATGTGATTGTTCGCAAGTCGTACCAGAAGCAGGGGCTCGGCGCGGAGATCGTCCGGCGGTTGGTAGCCGAATGCGAAAAGCGGAACATTTACTCGATCCATCTCTTCGCCGCCGAGGGAACCATCTCCTTCTACGAAAAGCTGGGGTTCAAGATTCGCCCCGACAGTATGCCCGGTATGAAGTACGAACCGACCGGGAAAGAGCGTAATGACGTTTAACCTGGACCGTATCGTTCCCTGGGGGCGCTCCTTCGAGGAGTATGTCCGGATGTTCTCCCTGACCGAACCGGACCTCCAGAGCAGGATACTGGGCTGCGGCGACGGCCCGGCGGCCTTTAACGCCAGCCTCACCCGTCGGGGTGGCCAGGTCGTCTCCGTCGACCCCATCTATCGTTTCACGGCAGAGGAGATTCAACAGAGAATCGACGATACCTTCGTTGAGGTGGTGGAGCAGACACGAAAGAACCGGGACAGCTTTCTCTGGGACCAGATCGGTTCGGTCGACGAACTGGGTCAGTTGCGAATGGCCGCCATGCAGACCTTTCTGGAAGATTACCAAGAAGGGCGAAACAACGGTCGTTACCGGGCCGCCGAACTCCCCACACTGCCGTTCCGGGAGCAGTCGTTCGATCTGGCTCTTTGCTCCCACCTGTTGTTTCTCTACAGCGACCACCTCGACCGCGACTTTCATCTGGCGTCCATCAGAGAGTTATGCCGGGTGGCAAAGGAAGTGCGCATCTTTCCGCTAATGGACCTGAAAGGCTCCCCATCCCGCCACCTGGATTCCGTGATTGCGACTCTTCTCAACCAAGACTTCGCGGTCGAGCGGGACGAGGTTCCCTACGAATTTCAAAAAGGCGGCAACAGGATGCTGAGGGTAACCCCACCGAAATGATTGCTCTTTCACGATAAAAAACCTAGGATAAGAACCTGATTATGGAATCACCTGAACTTGTGGGGGCAAGATATGGTGGGAGTCAGTAGATAAACTTTAAGCCGCTGGGCCCGTAAAAGGGCTTTGCGGCTTTTTGCGTCACTGGATCCACTTTTGGTACTCAATATCAATGATAAGTGGAAAATCCAAGGCATCTATAGGGGATGAATATATGGAAATTTCCCACCTAACCACCTGTTGTATGAATTTGAGCTAGTAATGGAGAGCGGCTTGCCCAATTCTTATCAACAGACGTATGACCGGAAGAACAAAGCACCCTTGTGGTGGTATAACAAGTCCTCCGATTTACACGCATCTGCCGGTACATTGTGGTTGGCCATCACCGGAGAAAACGACCAACTGTATCAAGAAAAATTAGGTTTGTGCAGCAACTTCAAAATGAGTGTGGCCTGTTGGCCAGTCTATGAAATGTTATTTGGCATGGCGCTGGAATTAATACTGAAAGCGATCGTCGTTGCCTCAGGCAACAAACCTTCTCATACTCACAATTTGGTTTCACTGACCCAAGGTCTAACTATCAAGCTAGATAAAACAGAGACAAGCATCCTTAAACATTTGACTGAATCAATAATCTGGGATGGCAGATACCCGGTTCCAAAAAAACCAAACTTTCTAGAAGAACATCTTAAAAATTCGAATGATTTATTATTTGACAGTCATAAAATGGGGAAGTTCGAGGTCAAAAAGTACAATAATCTATTGTGTTGGGAAAATCTTGATAGCCTCTGGAGAAAACTGGTAGTTCATTTTTTTGATATTAAAAATCACACCAACGGCATAAGCATATAACAAGTCATCACAGCGGACCGCTAAACGCGCCCGCTTATCACAACCGTTATGCATAAAAGGAAGTCTGAAGTTTGACTAATCCAAATATAGAATACGAAAAGCTTGTAGCAGAAATCCTTCAAGGAATGCTTGAGTTTGATGGCCTTGAAAATCTGCGAGTTGAGCACGATGTAACAATTACTGGAAAAAGTGGTGCTAGTCATCAGATTGATGTTTTCTGGGAATTCAAGGCTGCGGGAACAATTTATAGAACATGCGTTGAGTGTAAACGCTATAAGTCATCGGTTAAAAAATCCCATGTAGCTTCTTTTGCAGAGGTATTACGTGACATTGGAAATGCCAATGGCATCATTGCAACCACTAACTCATTCCAAAAAAGCGCAAAATTATTAGCTAAAGAAAATAATATTCGCTTGGTTTTAGTCAATCATTTAATAAAAACTATTCACTTATCCGTCATTCCGATAATGAGCAACTTTGTTAACCCAAAATTTAACTTCAACAATGCAAGTGTAAAAAGAGCCTTAAAAAGTAAAGGGCTAACTAAATTCGAAATGAACTTTAAATACCTAGGAGATCATTACCTTCAAGACTCGAAGGGTAATGACAAGGTTAGATTAAATGAGCTAATGAATACAGACACACTCAAGCCTGGTCATAACATTATTGACTGCCCTGATCTTTTTTTGGATGTCGACGGCTTAGGGGCAGTCCAACTCGAAACAATAGAGATTGACATGCTCCAGCGTGAGGCTCAACCAATGGAAAGTGTCATTGAGTCGCCCAATTCTGCGAAAGCAGTCATCGAAGACATAGTTGACAGTAACATTCATTATCTTCATGACGACGGTGAAGTAAATACTGACTATAATAACCTGTAAATGCATAACTAAGTTGTTCAAGCAAGGACGCACGCTGATCGCGTGCGCTGCTTAGCTTGGCGTTGAGGGAAATGGTATGGCCGACAATCTTGAGTTATTCAATAGCCACCAAGAGGACGTTCGTCGCCGAGCAGACTCACTTGTTCGGGCCATTTTTATCCTTGCAGGTGGCACCTTAACTTTGTCCATTGGTATTTTCACAAAGGCTACAGCCCCGAAATTAAATGAAACACTCGCTTGCATTTTAAAGGGCTCATGGTGGTCACTATTTATTGCTATCGTGCTGTTTGTTTTGGCTTTAGCTACCATCATCGCAAGAGACTATGCATTTGGCGAAAAGTGGCGGATGCAAATCAATGGAAAGCTCAACGAAACATCACGCCCAGTCTGGGTAGAAGTAGTTATTTGGAGCTTCGCAATACTTGGTCTAATTTCGTTTCTCTTTGGCCTTTTGGGCCAAGCGTATGTTGCAACTAGCCTTGTTTGAAGGGGCTATTCCCCAACCAGGCAATCAAGCGGATCGCCTTCGGCACCCGCTTATCACAACCGTTAGACTAAGACACCCCCAAAGAAAAAGCCTATGAGAAACAACAGAAGCTTGGCTGATCACGAATATCTGATTAAAAAGCACAATCTTGACACGAGTCCCCCTCCCCCTGATTCACTCTTCTGGAAGATGTGGCATGCCGGAGGAGAACGAATTGCACAGCAAGTACTGGCGACCGATTTTTTACAGGGGATAAAGAACGGGGATTTGAATCCAACTCAGTATGGTGCGTTTAATATCAGCGATATCTATTATTGCTTTCACGGTGCATCGGATTATGGCGCTGCAGCCCATAGAGCGACGAATAACGTATTAGAAGATTACTTTTTAAAAAAGCAGGAAAGTTACAACAAATACAACCAATCGGCTTGTACGACATGGAATTTAACCGGTTCTCAATCCGTTTCTCCAACGCCGACAACACTTGGTTATTCTGAATTTGAAAGATCCGTAGCCAATGGAAGTGCAATCGACGGCACCGTGAAGGACCCCATATTTACACTGATTGCAATGCTGCCCTGTGAATACCTATGGGCTTGGCTGGCGAGTCAATTAGCTCCGCCGGAACCCGGCAACATCTACGCAGGCTGGATCACGAGTAATAACGATCCGGCTGGGGCCTATGCGATGGGTCATTTTTTACAAGACTATATTTCCGAAAATCCGATAAACGAAAATTTGGCGACGACTGTCTATTTAACTGCCATGGAATACGAGTATAGTAATTTTCATACCGCAACCCGGATCGATTGATATGAAAAGCCGACACCCAAAAGCGCCGCTCCTTCGACGCTTTCATTATTGCCGCTGGTGATGAACAACGTTCAATCGAATCCGGCATAAGAGGATATCCCGGGGAGAAACGATGAAGACCCTCCTGGACAATCAGACAAACCCGAGTGAAGAGGCATTAAGAGCGATTGCCCATATGCCGACCAAGAGCTTGCCCGCTCTCATGGACAATGCCTTTGTGCAGAAACTCACGGATGCGCATTTTATGCGTATCGCCGTGCTTCTGGCGGAAAAAAGCTATCGAGAGGGAGGCTGTCCTATTGGTGCCGTTATTATTGATAATTCGACACATCAGATATTAGGCAAGGGACACAACACGTTGGTGCAGGAAAACCACCCCTATAATCATGGTGAAACGTCCGCTATTCGAGATGCGGGCCGGATAGACTTCAGCCGGACAACCCTTTTTACCAGTCTGAGTCCATGCGATATCTGTGCAACACTGATTTGGATGAGGGGATTCAGTCGTGTGGTCGTAGGGGACGTTACCAACGCTTCCGGCAATGAAACGGTCATGCGAGAAAAAGGGGTTCAAGTCGACGTTTTGGAGGATACGATGGGCGTTGCGCTCTATGCCCGGTATCGTTCTGAAAAACCTGAACTGGACCTGGAAGACTGGCAAGGCCTAAGCGCCCTGAAAACGAAACAGAATAAATAAGTTAAGGCCACAGGAGAGATTCACCGAATGATTCAACAGATCAAGGCGGCTGCCAAGGCCGTCATCCCCGAAGCGCAACGGGAACAATTGAAACGTGCCGCCCAAAAGGCCCGGCTGTTCGGCCTTCGTTACCAATGCCCCTTCTGCCATTCCCGATTAAAAGCCCTGGAACCGTTTGGTTATGATTTCCCGGTGCTGCGGGAAAAGCAGGTTATCGGCGGCGGTTATCGGGAGGAGGCGCAATGCCCCATCTGCCTTTCTCTGGACCGTGAACGGCTGCTCTATCTCTACCTTCGGGAAAAAACCGACTTTTTCAGCGGGAAGAAAAAGGTGCTGCACGTGGCCCCGGAGGAGGCGTTGCGACCGGTGATTGAAAGCTGTCCGGACATCGACTACCTCACCGCCGACATCTGCGAAGGCAGAGCGATGGTGCAGATGGATATCACCCGGATCGACTACCCCGACCGGACCTTTGATGTGGTGATCTGCAACCATGTGCTGGAACATATCCCCGACGACGCCAAGGCGATGTCCGAGTTGTTTCGCGTGATGAAGCCGGGCGGCTGGGGGATTCTCCAGGTGCCGATCTCCCTGTCCCTACAGGAGACCTTTGAGGATTTCTCCGTGACCGCTCCCGGCGACCGGGAAAAGGTCTTCGGTCAATCGGACCATGTACGGATTTATGGGGCCGATTACACCGACCGGCTACAAAAGGCCGGGTTTGAGGTGGAGCGGATTCAATGGGAAGACGACCCGGTCTTTGCCCCGGGGAAAAACCGTTTCGGTCTGCTGCCGAACGAACCGATCTTCCAGGTGAAGAAAGCGGTGACCTGACCGCGTTGAAACGTCACACAAAAAAAGGGGCCCCCAGCGGGCCCCTTTTGATATCTTCTATCGATCTACCAGGGTTTGAAACGTTTCCAGAAAAACGCCTTGGCCCCCAAAGCACGCAACTTCTCGAAGCGGGTCCAGTTGTACCCCAGCTTACGCATGATGCGGGGAACCGCCCCGAGACCGAAGCAGGCTCCGACCAGCAGGCAGAGGATCGTCAGTTCAAAAATTCCGGGCATGATCGTTCGTTCTTTCTCCGGGTCAGACCAGGTGGACCCCGGCGCCCTCTTCGACCTTGCCGATGGTCCAGGCGTCGGTTCCCCCTTGCGCAAGCAGATCGAGCAGATCCTTGTGCCTGTCGGCAGAAACGGCGATCAGCAACCCACCGGAGGTCTGGGGATCGCAGACCAGATCGATCATCTCCCGGGGCACACCGTCTTCCACCAGCGCCTGCGGCAGGTAATGGTCCCGGTTGCGACGGGTTCCACCGGGGATCATCCCCATGGCCATCATCTCGTCGGTTTTGGGATACTCGGGCAGTGCTACCGTTTCCAGCAGGATCCGCCTGTCGCTGGCATGGGCCATCTCCACAGCATGACCCAGAAGACCGAAACCGGTGACATCGGTGCAACTGTGGACGCCCACTTCCATCATCGCCTCTGAGGCGATTCGGTTCAACCGGGCCATCCCCTGCAGAACCTCGGGCACCTCCTCGGGCTGGATCAGGCTTCCCTTGAGTGCGGTGGTCAGTACACCTGTCCCGAGAGGCTTGGTCAGCACCAGACGGTCCCCCACTTGGGCGTTGCAGGTGGAGACCATCTTGTCCGGATGGACTTCACCGGTCACCGCCAGCCCGTATTTGGGTTCGTCATCCTCCACCGAATGACCGCCCACAACCACCGCACCGGCTTCCACTACCTTGTCGGCACCCCCTTTGAGGAGTTCGGTCAACGGTTCGGTTCCCAGCCGGCATGCGGGAAAGGCCAGCACATTCAGCGCCGTCAGCGGGCGACCTCCCATGGCATAGACATCGGACAGCGCATTGGCTGCGGCGATCTGGCCGTAGAGGTAGGGATCATCCACCACGGGGGTGAAGAAATCGACCGATTGCACCAGTGCGAGATCGTCCCGCACCTTGTAGACCCCGCCATCGCTGAAGGGGATATCGGCCGACAACAGTTTTTTATCGTTCATCGCAGGTAAGTGACACAAAACTTGTGCCAGGGTCGAGGGACCGATCTTGGCCGCTCAACCCGCGCTGTTTGACAAACTTGTCAGACGCACGTCGTCCGTCATCTCACCCTCCCTTCTATCGAAATAGATTCTGTTTCAGAGACCGTCCCAAGATACCGGGACGGGACCGACCCGGTCAAGCAAAGGCCGGCTCAGCCGTCGGACAGGGACGGCAGCTTCCAGGCCACCCGTTCATCCCCGCGGCGCTGAGTGTACTTCAGCCCGTCAAAATGTTCCAGCAAAGCCTGAGTCTGTTTTCGGGCGCTGCCGATCCGGTCGCGGAACTGGGCCAGGGTGAGGGTCGGTTGCCCGGCGAAATGGTCGACCAGCTGCTGCTGCGCATACCGGTAGGCTTCAATGTGGAAGAACGATTCATCGCTGAGGCGCACCAGACGCCCGGTGGCAAAGAGATACACCAGACACTCCTCGGCCTCGGAGGTCCCGATCCCCAGCCGATCCAGCATTTCGGTCTTGTTCTTGGCCATACCGCCGTCTTCCCGGTAGGCGGTTTCGATCCGGGACAAGCGCTCGGCCTGTTCCGGTGTGGGCTGAGGCTGCCAGCCGGGCCGGCAACACCAGTCGTCCCGAACGGTCAGTCGATCATCTTCGACCATGCGCGTTAACAGGGCATCAAAGGAGCGAACCGCCAGGTTGTCCGGCAACAGGGATTTCAGTTCGGCCCGGGGCACGCCAGGGGTCAGAGGGGTTTTCTCCTGCGCCTCGGTCACCCGTTGCTCCAGCGTTGCCCGCCAGGACCGGACGGTTTCAATTGTTGCCCACTGGCCGGTCAGATTAACCGTCTGGCCTGAAGACTCCAGGCAGTCCAGGGCCGCCTGGACGCTGTCCGGCCCCAAACCGGTCAGGCGGTCCATCTCCTTGAGGGTCAGGGCCGGTCGCTGCGCCAGGGTCTGACGCACCAGGGAGGGACCGCCGGCCTCCAGCTGTTCCAGTGCCGCTGTCACCTCCGGACGAAACCGTTTGTGGCGTTCCGGCGATGCTTCGATAACCCGGCCACCGCCGATGGTCAGCATGGGACTGTAGGACCGCAGGATAAACCGGTCACCGCGACCGGCCATCAAAGGCTGGTCCAATTGAATCTGAGCCAGGGTCGATTCGCCCGGCTCCAGGCGATCCCGATCCAGAAGCACCACCCGTCCGACGGTACGGGCCGTGCCGAGAAAGAGGTGAATCGGGTCCCGGGTTTTCAAGGGCCGCGGTGCGTTGGAAAGGAGCGACACCCGCGCATCGAACCGTTCCGTGGGTTGAAAGTAGCCCGGGGTTCCAAGCACACAGCCGCGCTGCAGCTGACTGCGTTCGACCCCGGAAAGATTCAGGGCGACCCGTTGCCCGGCCTGGGCCGTCTGCACCTGCTTGCCGTGGACCTGGACTTCCCGTACCCGCACCGACTCCCCTCCGGGCCCCAACTCCAAAGAGTCGCCCGCGGTGACGGTACCGCTCATCAGGGTCCCGGTGATAACGGTACCGAACCCCTTGAGGGTGAAGTGACGATCGATGGGTAACCGCATGGGACCGCCGGGATCGCGGGGTGTGACCTCTTTGAGCTCGGTTTCAATGGCCTTGAGCAGATCGTCGATCCCCTGACCGGAGACCGAGGAGACCCGGCAGCAGGGGGCATCGGCCAGAAAGGTCCCCTGCAGTGCCTCCCGGACTTCTTCCTCCACCACGTCGCACCAGTCCTCCTCCACCAGGTCGACCTTGGTGAGAACCAGCACCCCCGATTGGATCTCCAACTGCTGCAGAATCTGCAGATGCTCGCGCGTCTGGGGCATCACCCCTTCCTGGGCGTCGACGACCAGCAACACCAGGTCAATGCCGCCAATTCCGGCCAGCATATTGTGAACAAATCGCTCATGTCCCGGCACATCGACCACCCCGGCCTGGGTCCCGGACGGAAGACGGAAGGACGCAAACCCCAGATCGATGGTGATCCCCCGTTCCTTCTCCTCGGTCCAGCGATCCGGATCGGTTCCGGTCAGCCGTTCAATCAATGCCGACTTGCCATGGTCGACATGACCGGCGGTTCCGATGATGGTGTATTTCAAGGGCATAGGGGTCTCGCAAAAAAAATCAGTCGGCCACGCCAAGAGCCGTCATCAGACCGTTGAGCAGGGTTTCGTCCTGCTCCGGGAAAACGGAGCGCAGGTTCAGCAAAAATCGGTCCTGGTGAATGCGTCCCACCACCGGCGGCCTTCCCTTGCGCAGCGCCTGGGAAAAGGCGTTCAGTCCGACGTCCGTCGGCTGCAGAGCCACGACCGGGCCCGGGACCTCCCACAGGGGCAGCGCACCGCCTCCAACCTGACTGTGGTCCGGGGTGATCTCCGCCCGGACCCGGTCTCCACAGGTGGTTGTGAGGCGCTGGACAAGATCGGTCGACCGCTGTTCCAGGCGATCCTCCGATTGAGCCAGCATTCTCAGGAACGGAATCTCCGCCACCGCCCGATCCGGCGACCGGTAAAGCTGCAGGGTTGCTTCGAGGGCGGCCAATGTCAGTTTGTCGATCCGAAGGGCACGTGCCATCGGATGGGCCTTGATGCGGGAGATCGCCTCCGCTTTGCCGACCAGCAGGCCCGCCTGGGGGCCGCCCAGGAGTTTGTCTCCGCTGAAGGTCACCACATCAACCCCGGTCGCCACCGTATCCGCGACCGTCGGTTCCGACGGCAGACCGAAGGGCGTCAGGTCGAACAGCATGCCACTGCCCAGATCCTCCAGCACCGGCACACCGGTCTCGGCCCCCAGGGCGACCAGTTCGGTGGCCGGTACCTCGGCGGTAAACCCCATGACACGGTAATTCGACGTATGAACTTTCAGCAAAACACCGGTCTTGTCGTCAATGGCGTTGCGATAGTCTTTGAGATGGGTCTTATTGGTGGTACCGACCTCATACAGCTTGGCACCCGCTGCCGCCATCACTTCGGGGATTCGGAAGGAGCCGCCGATCTCGATCAGTTCTCCGCGGGACACGACGGCGGAACGCCCCCCGGAAAGGGCTCCGAGAGCGAGCATCACCGCCCCGGCATTGTTGTTGACCGCCAGCGCCGCCTCGGCCCCGGTCAGCTCACACAGCAGGGATTCGACATGAGACGATCGTTGGCCTCGCTGTCCGCCTGCCAGGTCCAGCTCCAGGTTGGAATATCCGACGGCAATCCGTTCCATCGCGACCAACGCCGACGTCGCCAGAGGTGCCCGTCCCAGGTTGGTGTGGAGGAGGGTTCCGGTACCGTTGATGACCGGAATCAGAGAGGGCTGGACCTTGGCCCGGGCCAGAAAAAGCATCCGTTCGACCACCGTCTCCAACGATGGCTGCCCCGCCAACTCATCTTCAGCGGCAGCTTCCAAAATTCGCTGGCGGCTTTCTTCCACCGCCTGCCGTGCCGCCTCCCGCAAAACAGACGCCGGCCAGGCCTGCTCCAACTGGGCCTCTTCCACCGCCTGCAGCAGCCGATCAACGGCCGGCAGCGCACGAAGAGAGTCGTTTTTCCACCCCATGACACACCTCGGGTTCGGGTTAAGCTCTTATTTATACTACCAAAATTCACCAAGGACAATCACCGTCGGCAGCGGATTTCAAAACAGCGTTTCTCCGCTCCTGTAACCTGTGTTAGAATCAGCACCCCGCACTGCCGAAGCGGGCTGACACCGGGTTGTCTTCTCCGATCCGGGATTGTTCCACAGTTCGGCCAAGGAGTTTTGACACATGCACGTTGCTGTTCGTATTGTTGGTTTTCTGTTGGTTCTCGCTCTTTCGACCGCATCTTTTGCCGTTGCCGCGCCGACGGATGATTCGGCAACCTCCCGCAAAACCATCGCCGAACTGAAAAAAGATGCCGAGACCGGCGTCATTACCGCCATGCTGGCCCTGGGCAATATGTATTTCCTCGGCGATGGCGTTCCGCAAGATTATGAAGAGGCCGCCAAATGGACCCGCATGGCTGCCGAAAAAGGGGCTCCCGATGCACAACTGGTACTTGGCACCATGTACCTGACCGGCCATGGTGTCGGGAACAAGCCCAACCCTCAGGAAGCGGTCAGGTGGCTGACCCTTGCCGCCAGAGAAAACAGCTATCCCGCCATGTACAGCCTGGGGAATATGTACCAGCAGGGGATCGGCGTCCCCAAAGACCTGAAGCAATCGCTGGCTTACTTCAAAAAGGCGGCCGATGGAGGCCATGCACGTTCCCAGACCATGATGGGCATCATCTATGCTCAGGGCGCCGGAGTCCCGAAGGATAACGAGAAATCTCTCGATTGGCTGTTCAAAGCGGCGGACCAGGGTGACCCGGAAGCTCTGTATATCGTCGGGTTCCGCCATTATACCGGAGACGGACTTCCGAAGGACAACACCCGCGCCTATCAACTTCTTTACCTGGCGGCCCTCCAGGGCTATGGCGATGCCTTCCAACTGCTGCAGGTAGTAAGCAACGACATGACCCCTGAGCAGATCAAGAAGGCGGAAGCCGAAGTCGCTATGCCGGGGAACCAGTAAGGACAGTTACGGACCATGACGCGATATCTCATCACGCTGTTTCTATTGACCCTGGTGTGGGCCGGCTCCGCCCTGGCGGCGGAGGACCTGTCAGCGCTCTCCCTTCCCGCCCTGGAAGCGAAAGCCGTTGCGAACAATGCGGACGCCCAGTATGCGTTGGGTTTGCGTTATGCCAAAGGGGAAGGGATTGAGCAGAGTTACCCCAAGGCATTGGAATGGTACCGAAAGGCCGCTGATCAGGACCATACCCTGGCGATGAACAACCTCGGCGCCATGTACGAGTTGGGCCAGGGGGTCGAGGTCGATCACACCAAGTCCATCGTCTGGTACCGCAAGGCCGCGGAACAAGGCCAGAAGTACGCACAGAACAGCCTGGCCATCAAACTGTTCAAAGGTGAAGGGACTCCCGAAGACCGGATCATGGCCTATGTCTATATGCGGTTGGCTGCCGAACAGGACTACCCCGTCGCCCTGAGGAATTCGGAGCTCATCTACGGCGCTCTGACCGATGATCAGCGGGCCGAAGCCCAGTTGAAGCTGGCGGAGATCTGGGATCACCAGGCCGTGCTGGACATGAAAAAGATGGAAAAATAGACCGATCGTTCGAAGAAAGGCGTCGACTGCCCCGGCCGGATTAATTTTCTCCCACCCCGAAAAAAAAATGGTAAAATTGGTCATCCGATGACACCAGCTTTGAGGCTGGATGCGCAACCTCAAGGAGTAGAGAATGACAGTGGAACTACCTGAAGGGTATGTCCCTTCTGAAGACGAAGAATACATGTGCGATGAGCACCTGGAATACTTCCGCCAGAAGTTGCTGGTCTGGAGAAGCGAACTCCAGCGCGAAGCGGACCAGACACTGGGCCGTATGAAAGAAGAGAAGGAGCGGGAACCGGACATCGTCGACCAGGGGTCGGCTGAAACCGACAGCGCTCTTGAGCTCCGCACCAGGGATCGTGCACGCAAGCTGATCAAAAAAATCGACCAGGCACTTCGACGGATGACCGAGGGCGACTACGGTTTCTGCGAGGAAACCGGGGAAGAGATCGGCCTCAAGCGGCTAATGGCGCGCCCCATTGCCACCATGTGTATCGAGGCCCAGGAACGCCACGAAAGAATGGAAAAGATCGGCCTCCGTTAAACGCACTCAGAAACAACGCAACAAAAAAGCCCGTATCGAAAACGATACGGGCTTTTTCATCTTCATCATCCCGGGCACCTAGCCCGCCTGAGACGATCTCGTTGCCCGTCCTTTCTGCAGGCGATCCATCGCCGCCTTCAAACTGATCCGCAGCCGCTCCAGAACATCGGCCAGCTGTCCGATCTCATCCTTGCGGTTGCTGTCGATCTTATGATTCACATCGCCGTCGGCCAGGGCTGAAGCTACCTTGGTAAACTTGGTCAACGGGAACATGGCCTGCTGCACCGTCAGCACCACCAGCAACGTGCTGACAAGCAGAATTACGGCCATAACGATCGCCAGCTTGATTCGCAGAGCCAATTTGGCGGCCGCCATCTTCTCCAGGGAAAAGCCGATGCGAAAACCGCCCCAGTGTTTTCCTTTGACAAAGATCGGGGTCGACACATCCCACATCGTCTCTCCCGTATCCCGCTGATACACCTGAACAAACCCTTCATCCAGATTTCGGGCTGCCTTGAGACCGATCGGATCGTTAAAGATCCGCTTGGTCCGATTTCCCACCAGGTCCTTGGCCACATCCCCCGTAATCGGTTGCTGGAACCGGGTATTATGTGTCGGCAGGTAACCTTTCGCATCCACAGCAGCGGCAAAGACGATACTGTCGTCCTTCAGGAACTCGTCCTGCATGGTGAGGATGGCTTTATCCAGGTAGGTATCGTATTTGGTATGGTATTTCGCCGGCTCAAACCCCGGGATCAGTGTGTAATCCCGGTCAAACACCTCTGCCAGCGTCAGCGCACCGTTGTCGATCGCCTCTTCAAGGACGCGTCCCACCAGCTTGGCGCCGATCAGCGATTCCATGCGTCCCCGCTCTCGCAGCTGGGCCTCCAGGCTTGCTTCCTGCTGCCCGGCCAGATACCACCCTCCGACCGCCATCACCACCAATAGAACCGTGTTGACCAGAACGGCAACTTTAAATGCCAGTTTGTTCCACATAACTCACCTCACCTCTGTGATTAAGTCATCGTTCAGGGCTGATATGCAACCCGTAGCGCCCCCCAATGGCGTTTATTGATCCGAATGGGGATCGACAGATCCACCATCTGTTCCCCGGTGTCCCGGTCGTAACGCTGAACAAGATAGGCCTCTTTGTTTTTGGCCGCTGCCAGCCCGGTCCGGTCGTTGAACAACCGTTTGGCCCGGTTCCACTTGGCGTCATACTCCATATCTCCGGTCAGCGGTCGACTGTATTTGCTGTTGTGGGTCGGAAGGTAGCCGTTTTGATCGACCAGCACCACGAAAACCAACTTGGCGTCCTTCTGCAGACAGGTATCCAGCAACGGTTGCAGCTCCTCGTCTGTCTTGCGGTCGTAACGGGTATGGAATTTCTGCGGCTGGGTATTGGGAATCGGCACATAGAAGGTGTCAAAGAGTTCGGCTTCCTTCAGCGTTCCTTTGTTCAGCATGGTTTCGAGTTTCTTCACCACTTCCTGCTGACAGGCCCGAGCCCAGGAGAGAACCTTTTTGTCATATGCCGACAACTCATTACCGGCCGCCAGGGTCGAGCCTGTCGATGCAATCAGAAGCAGGAGGAACGTTATTATCGTCAGAACCGTTCGTTTCATCGCTTCCTCCTACTGCCCTTTGGATGCGCGAACCGCATCCAGACGAGACGAAACCTCTGCCCGCAGAGCCTGGTCGTCCGGTTCTCCCCGGAAGGTGATTCCGAGGTAATACTGCTGCACGGGAAAGACGTAAAAATGCTCCTGCGCGGCCGACTGAAAACGGACAAATTGCAAGATCTTGAAGCCGGGCTCCTGGATCAGCGTTTCCAGGCAGTTGCCGCACTTTTTCATCAGTGCCAGCAGAGGTGCCGGGTTGTCGACCTGATGACCGACCAGTCGTCCGTCGCGGTGACTCAGCATGCAACCATAGACCCCATCGATTGTCATCAAGCCGCGGATAAAGGCGTCTGCACTCATCCTTACCTCCCTGCCAGGAACTTGCCCAACTGCGGGGCAATCAGGTCACGATACTGTCCAATTCGCTCCGGATCGGCGATCTCCCTTTCCAGAAGAGTCAGCAGGTCCTTTAAACGACTTCGGGAGGGATCGGCTTGTCCTTTCCATTGCTCCACCGCTTCATCAAAGATCATATTCCCCATAGGCCCCATGACTTTGGGCATCAGGTCCCGCATGGTGGTCAAAGCGTCTGCCAGAGGGCCCTGTTCCAGGGTCAGATCTTCGACCGCACTCTCAGCAGCAACATCGACGACATCATCGGTAAAGGCGTTGCGGAACAGATCGGATTCCAGTTGATCCTGTGCCATTCTCGCTGTGGCAGCCACTGTCGCACTACGGACAGAGGCATCGTGCACGACAAAAAGGAAGTGCTGGGATGCCATCCAGCGGGCGAGAACCTGGAGGTCCTGAAAAGCAAGAGTGAGTTCCGGGAGAGTACGGAAGGTTTTTCTCCCGACCTCTTCCAGGCAGGTCAGGCACTGGCACAAAGCGTCCAGCCTTTGGGCGTTGAAGAGGGGCGGAAAGCTGGCGGCCACAAGTCCGTCCCGGACGCTGTGGACCCCTGCCCCGATAACCCCATCCATGACTTTCAGGTCGTCGATGATTCTCATGATGCACACCCCTTATAACGTAAAAGCAGTTCAACTACTGGTAACAGTCGATCTTGGCTGCCGAACAACGTGAATCGGGTGATGCTTCCGGGTGAGAGCGCCCAGTCATGGCAGGACGACAAAAAAGGGACCGGTCGCCAACCGCGACCGAAAGCCAAACATCCGTGATTGTCCCTCAACTTGCCGTAAATACTAACGCAATGCACACCGGTCAAAAGAGCAAAAGAGATGCCATGGTTAATATTTTTTCATTATTTTTAAAATATTATATAGTTTCAACGTGTTAGGCGGTCTCCTTCTAAAACCTACGAAAGACGGCTGAGGTCGCTTGCGGTTTGGCTGCTCAAATTGCCCAATAACGTCACCATAATTTACCGTTTCTCATACATTCCCCATCCAACCCTTAACAGCCTCAAAAAAAATCTTCCCATGATGACCCGTGTATAGAACCGCCAGACGACAGGGAGAAAACAGATGACACTTGAAACCGGGACGTACCTGCCCTCGGAAGAGGAGCCCTACATGAATGACCGTCAAGTGGACTGGTTCCGCCAAAAACTCATCCACCAGAGAGACAGGTTACGGGAACGGTGCAATGAAAAGGTGGCCTTGATGCGCGAGGCCCAGGATTCGGCCGTGGAGTGGATTGATCGATCCATTCAGGAAGCGGAACGGCATAAACGGGTTCGCGAGGTCATGCAGGCACGAAAGCTGCTAGAAGGAACAGAAGCAGCCCTGAAAAGGATTCGCACCGGCCAGTTCGGTTTCTGCATTCTTACCGGTGAAGAGATCGGATTGAAACGGCTGCTGGCAAAACCGACAGCACCTCTTTGCATGGACGCCCAGGCGCTGTTTGAAAAAGACCGCAAAGTTCACGCAAGAGAACGTATTTTAGAATGATATCAAGGGATTGCCGACCTGCATGAAGCATGGTAAACAGTCCCTAAGCTCAATACTGCGCACAGGAGGTTCCAGCGAACCGGTT
Source organism: Thermodesulfobacteriota bacterium (assembly GCA_028282145.1). Lineage (GTDB taxonomy): Bacteria > Desulfobacterota > Desulfuromonadia > Desulfuromonadales > Geopsychrobacteraceae > JANQIN01. The sequence goes on from JANQIN010000048.1 coordinate 16,644, forward strand.
GATAGGCAGCCTGCAGAAAATGCCGTTAAAGCAACCCTATTCTATTTAACGGCTTTTCGTTGGAATGTTGGAGGGGCGCAGTTCGTCAGCATCAAAAGGAGAAAAGCAATGGCAGAAGGCAAGGTAAAATGGTTTAACAGCGAAAAAGGCTTCGGGTTTATCGAACAGGACAACGGCCCCGATGTCTTTGTGCACTTTTCCGCAATCCAGTCCGACGGTTTCCGAACCCTGGACGAAGGAGAGCGTGTTTCCTTCGACGTTGTTGAAGGTCAGAAAGGTCTGCAGGCTGCAAACGTCGTCAAAGCTTAAAAAACGTTACGCCAACAGAACTTCAGGGCTGCGGGAAACCGCAGCCCTTTTTTATTGTTTTTTTGGGATCAGGCCGTCCTGGCCTGCCCCAAACCCGAGAGAAAAAGTGCGATTTTTTCTCTCTCACAAACACAACTATTTATCCTGTTGTGTTTGACTCGGCCATCCATGGCCTCAAGACTCCGATAAAGGGACTCTTCATCGTTCAGGGTTACCGATTTCAATCTACAGAGGGACCCACCAGGCTCCTCTGGTTTGGGATCTTGATGGGATCAGGCCGTCCTGGCCTGCCCCATGCCCGAAAGAAAAAAATGCGATTTTTTTCTCTCTTACAAACACAACGTTTCAATCAGTTGTGTTTGGCTCGGCCATCCATGGCCTCGACCGTATCAAGTTCAGGCTCAACACTATAAAGAGGATCAGATGACTTTCCAAACTAAGGTGCGACGGGTTTTTCCCCCTTTGGTTCACCCATCCTTGGGATGAAATCGAATCATATGTCCAAAAAAAAGAAAAGGGGCTGCCGTCGCAGCCCCTCAGACGAGGGAGTCGTCGATTCCCGCAAAGCGGGACAATGTGCCATAGCCGGGCGGAGATCCGGCGATGGCCACAAACCCTGAGACGACAGAGGCAGGTAGACCGTCGTCTGGGAGTCATACAGGGATTACATCAAATAGCTTTTCAGCCTCAGGACACACGGGGGCCCTGGGTATTTCTCCGCACGTTGTAACGGGTCAGTCCACCCGCTTGCGCAGGAAGGTGGGGATGTCGTACTCGGCTTCGTCCCCGTAGATCTCCTTGGTCAGCGGTTTTTCCTGCTGCTTCTTCCGAATGAAGGTCGGTACGTCACGGTCAGAACGCGCACCACCAACCGACATCATCGCCGGCGACCGAAGTTCATCCGCCATGCGGGAAGAGCGGCTGTCGGACTCCCCGAATCCGGTTGCGATGCAGGTGATCTGAATGCTATCGCCCAGGTCTTCGTTAATGACCAGACCGACGATGATATTGGCATCCTCATGAACCTTTTCATGGATAATCCGGGACGCCTCATCGAACTCCTCCATGGTCATGTTGGACGACCCGGAGATGTTGACCAGAACCCCGCGAGCACCGGAGATATCGATCTCTTCCAGCAGCGGGCTGGAGATTGCCTTGTGGGCGGCCTCTGCGGCCCGGTTTTCACCTTCGGAGTGACCGATCCCCATCATGGCCATGCCGCGGCTGCTCATGACTGTCTTGACATCGGCAAAGTCGACATTGATCAAACCGCTGGTGATAATCAGATCGGAAATCCCCTGAACAGCTTGTCGCAGTACGTCGTCTGCCGGCTTGAACGCATCCAGGATCGACATCGATTTCCCGGCCAGCCCAATGAGCCGGTCGTTGGGGATCACGATCAGGCTGTCGACGACATCCTGCATGGCTTTAATACCATCGTCGGCCCGTTTCATCCGTTGCTTCCCCTCACGGGTAAACGGTTTGGTGACCACACCAACCGTGAGGGCCCCGACTTCACGGGCTGCTTCCGCGATGATCGGCGCAGCACCGGTTCCGGTACCGCCGCCCATTCCGGCAGCCACGAAAATCATGTCCGAACCCTGCAGCAATTCCACCAGGCGCTCTTTGTCTTCAATCGCCGCCTGACGACCGATTTCCGGGTTGGCTCCGGCGCCCAGCCCTTTGGTCAACGACGTCCCCAATTGAACCTTCATCGGGGCCCGGCTGTTGCGCAGCGCCTGGTTGTCGGTATTGGTCGCCACAAAATCAACGCCCTCAACTCCGGACAGGATCATGGTATTGACGACGTTTCCACCGCCACCACCGACACCGACGACCTTGATGCGTGCGTTCTGATTCAGGTCCTCTTCAAAGTGGAACATGGTTTCACCAAATTCATGCATAACGTCCTCCCTTTCTTGTCTCCGCGTGAGTACTTCGCCAACCGTCGCTGGCGTTATTGTCTGTTTCAGGTTTTAGAAAAACTCGCCAAACCATTCCTTCATCCGGCTCATGACCCGGTCGAACAGGTTGGCGTCTCCGATCGAAAAATTCTTGGTCCCAACATGGCGGGCACCGTACTTAACGAGGCCGACACCGGTGGCATAGACCGGGGAGTTGACCACATCGGTCAGGCCGCCGATATCCTGAGGGACACCGCGCCGCACCGGCAGATTAAAGACTTGCTCCGCCAGTTCCGGCATTCCCGGAAGAATCGAGCTGCCACCGGTAATGACCACACCGGAAGCAATCAGATCCTCAAACCCGGACTTGACGATCTCCCGGTTCACCAGAGTGAAGATCTCCTCCACCCGGGGTTCCAGGATCTCGGCCAGCAGTTGCCGTGACAACACCCGAGGTTCACGCCCGCCGACCGATGGGACCTCAATGGTTTCGTCCTTACCGACGATTGAAGTCAGGCTACAACCGTAGGCCTGCTTGATCTTCTCGGCTTCGGCCATCGGGGTCCTCAGACCGACGGCAATATCGTTGGTCAGATGATCCCCGCCGAGCGCCAGAACAGCCGTATGCTTAATCGCCCCGTCGACATAGATAGCGATATCCGACGTACCGCCGCCGATATCGACCAGGGCCACCCCCAGCTCTTTTTCATCCGGGGAAAGAACCGCTTCACTGGAAGCCAGCTGTTCCAACACGATATCGGCCACGTCGGCACCGGCCCGCTGGCAGGATTTGACGATATTCTGGGCGCTGGCAACAGCGCCGGTGACGATATGTACTTTGGCCTCCAATCGCACACCACTCATCCCCAGCGGCTCCTTGATTCCGTCCTGGTCGTCGATGATGAACTCCTGGGGCAGAATATGGATCACCTCCCGGTCCATCGGAATGGCGATCGCCTTGGCCGCATCGACCACCCGTTGCACATCCTCGGTCTGGACCTCCCGGTTCTTGATGGCAATCACACCCTGGCTGTTAAAACCTTTGATGTGGCCACCGGCGATCCCGGCAAAGACCGACTTGATCTCGCACCCGGCCATCAACTCGGCTTCCTGGATGGCCTTCCGGATAGCCTCGACGGTGCTTTCGATATTGATGACCACGCCCTTGCGCAAGCCTTTGGACGGGCTGGTCCCGATCCCGACAACATCCAACCCTTCGTCGGTCACGTTGCCGACAATGGCACAGATCTTTGTTGTGCCGATGTCGAGCCCGACAATCAGATTGTCTTTATTTCCACTCATGACGACCCCCTTTTTCTCTTTTTGCCTTGGGATACCTGCCGGTCTCCGCTAAACACGGCGAGGCTCCTTTTTTGAAATCTTCACGATGACCCGACCGTCGACTCGCAGGTCGATCGATTCCAGGGCCCGCAAACGGGGTTGCAATTCCCCGTAAACTCTCTCCATCCGGTCCAGTTTTGCTGCAAACCGATCCTGGCCCAGCCGAATCGGTACCGCCCCCACTGTGGTGTAAAGGCGAATATTGTTCTGACGATCGATATTCAACTCAGACACATGGTCGAGCCGAAACCCTTTTCGCTGATTCAGGTGGGCGATCAGTGACACCACCTTTTTCAGTTGTTGTTGCGCTTTTTTTCGGTCCCGCAAGTAAAGTTCCCGCCCAACACCGGTAACCACCGGTAAGTCGAGCGAATCGGCACTGGAGAGAACCTTGAACACCTCACCGAATTTATCGACGTAATAGAGGTAACCCAGATTCACGATCGCAACCGGCTCCCTCTCCCGAATATTGATCACGACCAGCCTTGGGAAGATCCGCTGTACTGCAGCCTCCCGAATCCAGGGGTTCTTCTGCAGTTCCGCTCCGATCTTCTCCAGTTCCAGATCAAAAGTTGATTGCCCCGTCTGGATATTGGATTGAGCGACAACCTCGCGCGCCGGCAATCGCTCGTTGCCCTCGACCCGTACCTGATCGACATGGAACATGTCGGATGCGAGTAAGAGCTGCGATCCGAGAATGCCTCCGGCCAGGATCAGGACACCGCTGGTGGACAGCACCAAAAAGGTCAACAGCCGATGGAAAAACTTCTTCCACCGGATCGGCTGTTTTTCCCGCTTGGCGCGGTTGGCTCTTGGTTTGCGAGCCTTTGTCCGTTTCAGGTCACGCATCGTCTATTTGTCCAACCCCGCATCGAAAAGCAGACGTTCACAAAGCCGTTCAAAAGAGATTCCCGCTTCGGCCGCCGCCTTGGGCAACAGACTGGTTGAGGTCATTCCCGGAATCGTGTTCACCTCAAGACAGGTCCACCCCTTGTCATTGGCCAGGAAATCGACCCGAGCTCCGCCGCGGCACCCCAGGGTCCGGCAGGCCAGAACCGCAGCCTGCTGCAACTGATGGGTCAGCTCCTGAGATATGGGAGCCGGCAAAAGATACTCTGTTTTCCCTTTGGTGTACTTGGCTTCGTAATCGTAAAAACCGCTTTGCGGCACAATCTGAATCACCGGCAGCGCTTCCCCGTCCAGTACACCCACCGTCAGCTCATCGCCGGCAAAAAACGACTCCACCAGAACAGTCCGGTCCAGGGCCACGGCCTCATCGAGTCCTTTGGCCAAAGCGCCCGGTCCGTCAACGATGGAAATCCCAATGGTGGACCCTTCACGGGACGGCTTGACCACCAGAGGGAAGTTGGTCTGAGAACTGACAAAGGCCTCCGCATCCTCCCCCTGATGGAACACATCGTATTCAGGGGTCGGGATACCGGCCTGTTGCAGCATTCTTTTGGTCATCACTTTGTCCATGGCCAAACTGGACGCGAGGACACCGCTTCCCGTGTACGGGACCTGCAGCATCTCCAACAGACCCTGTATGGTTCCGTCTTCTCCATGCCGGCCGTGAAGAGCAACGACAGCCACATCGATCTGCTTCAGGTCCGAAATAAATTCGGAACCCGTATCGACAGCGATAACCGAATACCCCAGGGACTCCAGCGCCTTCAGGATGGCCGTTCCGGTTCGCAGAGAGATCTCCCGTTCCGCCGAACTACCACCGAGCAACACGCCGATGCGCTTGGATTGAAGATCCCGACTCGTCATCGCTTCTTGGTCTCCTGCCATACCTTGGCGAACTGTTCGCCCACCTGCCATACATTCCCCGCACCGAGGGTGATCACGATGTCACCCGGTTCGACAATCCGGTTCAGGGTTGTTACGGCACTTTTCAAATCTGCGACATGGTGCACCCCGCGATGACCATGGCCCTGAATCGCTTCGGCCAGCCTCTCCGCAGTCACTCCGGGAATGGGCGTTTCCCCAGCCGGGTAAATGTCTGTAACCACCAGCTGGTCCGCCTGGTTGAAGGCACTGACAAACTCGGCAAAGAGGGCCTGGGTCCGGCTGAATCGATGGGGTTGAAAGACCGCAACTACCCGTCGGTCCCAACCGGAACGTGCTGCAGACAGGGTCGCTTCAATCTCCGTGGGATGGTGCCCGTAATCATCAATCACCATAATGTCGCCGTCGTACCGGTGCTGGAAGCGCCGTCCGACACCTCCAAAATCTGCAAAGCCCGACACCAGAGTCTCAAAAGGCACATCCAGTTCACGACCGACAGCGATCGCTGCCAGAGCGTTCAGCACGTTGTGTCGGCCCGGCATCCGGAAACTGACCCGTCCCAGACGTTCCCCCCGGAAGTGGGCGGTAAAGCTGGTCCGATCACCGGAGAATTCGAGTTCGGTCGCCTGAAAGTCCGCCTGGCTGCTGAGCCCGTAGGTGATAAAGCGCTTATTCACCCGCGGAATAATGTCCTGTACGTTCCGATCGTCCAGGCAGAGGACCGCCGTCCCATAGAACGGCACCTTATTGATGAAATCGACAAACACCTCTTTGATCTCATCCAGATCGGTGTAGTAATCCAGATGATCGGCGTCGATATTGGTAACCACTGCGATCGTCGGGCTCAGGTGCAGGAAGGAACCGTCCGACTCATCGGCTTCGGCCACCAGGAACTTCCCCTGGCCCAGCTTGGCGTTGGAACCAAAAGCATCCAACCGACCGCCGATGACCGCTGTCGGATCGACCCCTCCCTTCACCAGGAGAGTTGCCACCATGCTGGTGGTCGTCGTTTTGCCATGGGTACCGGCCACTGCCACGCCATACTTCATCCGCATCAGTTCTGCGAGCATTTCGGCCCGGGGGATGACCGGAATCAACTTCCGATTGGCCTCAAGCACCTCCGGATTGTCTCCCTGAACCGCCGTCGACGTGACCACGACATCGGCGCTGCCGACGTTATCGGGCGAGTGCCCGATATGGATCGCCCCGCCCAACGTCTGCAGACGCCGAGTCGTTTCGGACTCCTTCAGATCGGAACCGGACACCCCATACCCCAGATTGAGCAATACCTCGGCAATACCGCTCATGCCGATACCGCCAATTCCGACAAAATGTATGGTCTGAATTTTCCCGTACATCACTCAGGCCTTTCCCGCGATCTGTCGACAAAGGGCCAGGATTGAATCCGCGGCTCCCCGTTGGCCCAACGTTCGGGCGGCAGCTGCCATTTGCGTCAACAAAGGGCGATCTTTCATGTGATTCATCAACACGCACGCAAGATTGTGCGGTGTCATCTCACTCTGAGGCAGCAGGTGGGCCGCACCCGCCTTTTCCAACGCCTGCGCATTGGCCGTCTGGTGATCGTTGGCTGCGTGGGGGAGAGGAACCAGAACGGCCGGTCGCCCGCACACCGTCAATTCGGCCAGGGTGGTTGCTCCGGCCCGGCAGAGCACCAGGTTGGCTCGTTCATAAGCTCCTGCCATATCGTCGATGAAAGGAAGAACCATGGCCCCTTCCCACCCATGCTCTTTATAGACTGCCCGGACCTTTTCCAGGTCCGCCTCACCCGTCTGGTGAACAATCGTCAGGCGGCTCCGCATATCGTCCATCAACGGCAGGGCTTCACACATGGCGTTGTTAATCGCCCGGGCACCCTGACTGCCACCGAAAACCAACAGGCACGACTCCTGCGCCAGATCTTCCGGACAGTCCTCCATTCCCTTGCGAAGCGGGTTGCCGGTCAGATGACTCCGATCTGCGGGAAAGCCATCGCCCGATCCCGAAAAACTGAGGCAGACCGCCTGGGCACCACCACCCAGAAGACGATTGGTCATCCCGGCCTGAGCATTCTGTTCATGGATCAAGTACGGGACGCCCATGAATCGTGCCGCCAGAAGCACCGGAGCCGAAGCGTAACCGCCAACCCCGACAACCACATCCGGTTGAAAGGATTTCAATATCTTTTTCGCCTGCCCCACACTTTTGATAACCCGCGGCAGCAGCAGCAGCTTGGCCAGGACGCCGCGTCCTGCGACACCCTGGATGTCAACGAGTTCCAACGGGTATCCCAGTGTGGGAATCATCCGGGCTTCCAGCCCTTTGGCGGTGCCGACAAACAGCACCGAAGCCTCCGGGTCCTGTTGCATCAGCCTGTCGGCCAACGCCACCGCCGGGAAAAGATGTCCTCCGGTTCCTCCACCGGCCAGAAGCAGTTTCATGACCGCTCCTCCCGGCTGTTGGCGGAGATATTCAACAACACGCCGATCGCTACCAGACTGGTCACCAGGCTGGTTCCGCCGTAAGAGATAAACGGCAGCGCCAATCCTTTGGTCGGCAACAGCCCCATGACCACACAGATATTGATAAACGCCTCCAGCCCCAGCAGAAGAGTAATGCCGAAGGCGAGGTAACGCCCGAACTCGTCCTTGGCATGCATCGCAATGGACAAGCCTCGTTCGACCAGCAGCAGGAACAGGGCCGCGACCACGACCACACCGATAAAACCCAATTCCTCACCAACCACCGAGAAGATGAAATCGGTGTGGGCTTCGGGGAGATAGAACAGTTTCTGTTTACTGGCACCCAGTCCCACGCCTGCCAGACCGCCACTGCCGAATGCCAGCAGAGATTGAATAATCTGGAATCCCGAATCGTAAGGATCGGCCCAGGGGTTCAGGAAGGCCATGATCCGTCTGCGGCGGTAATCGACCGTCATAACCGCCAGATAAAGGACCGGCACGGCCATCAGGCCGATCGATCCGAGATAGTACCAGCGGGTACCCGCCATCAGGAGCATGCCCATGGTGCAGGCGGCGATAATCATCGCGGACCCGAGGTCGGGCTGCATCAGAAGCAGCATCAACAAGGTGCCGAGCACGAGCATGTAGGGCAGGAAACCCAAGGTAAAGCTTTTCACCTTGTCCTGCTTCTTGGCCAGGGAATGGGCCAGATAGAGGATCATTCCCAGCTTGGCAAGCTCGGCCGGCTGCAGGTTGAACCCCGGGAAGCGAATCCAGCGTGCCGCACCGCCGACCTTGGCACCCAGGCCCGGCAACAGCACCACCACCAGCAGGATGCCGCAGAGGATCAATCCGGGGAATGCCAACTTGCGCAACCACCGGTAATCAAAGTAGATGGCACCGGTCATCAGCAGGAAACCGACCGCCGCAAACAACCCTTGGCGCTTCAGGAAATAGAAGCCGTCGCCAAAACGCTGGGCCGACATGATCGACGATGCCGAGTACACCATGACAACGCCAAAACAGGTCAGGACCACCGTGATCAGTAACAGGGTCGTATCGAAGCGCCGATCGATCAAAGGGCCTCCTCCAATGCGTGGACGGCGTTCACAAAGGCATTGCCGCGATCGGCCATACCGTTAAACATGTCAAAACTGGCACACCCCGGTGACAGAAGGACAGACCCGCCTTTCGGAGTGACCTCGGCGGCTTTCTGCACAGCTTCCTTCATTGATGACACATGGATCACCCGGGTCAGTTGCCCGAGATGGTCTTCGATCAGGGGAGCATCGGTCCCCATCAGAATGAGAGCTACGACGCGGTCTTTCACCAGATCGGACAGAGGGGTAAAATCCCCTCCCTTTGCCAGCCCGCCCGCAATCAGGGAAACCGGCGCCGCCAGTCCGCTGAGCGATTTCAGCACCGAACCGACATTTGTCCCTTTCGAGTCGTTGAAGTAGCTCACCTCATTGACCCTGGCGACCAGTTGCATTCGGTGAGGCAGCCCACCGTACGCCGTGACTGCTTTCCAGGCCAGCTCCAGCGGGCAACCCTCCAGCAGGGCCGGAATCAGAGCGGCCATCACGTTCTGTCGGTTGTGCTCACCTTGCAACAACAGATCGTTGTGCGGCAGGTCGGCAGCGATACCGGGCAGGCGTACCCGGATGGCCTCTCCCACAAGAGACAAGCCTTCATCCAGCGGAGATTCACAGGAGAAGCCGATTCCTTTCTGCACCCATTTCCCGGCCTGCATCACCAGGGAGTCATCGACATTCAGCACGGCGACTCCCTGTTCTTTCATGGTCAGAAACAGCCGCTCCTTGGCTTTGACGTAGGCTTCCATATTCGGATATCGATCAAGGTGGTCCGGCGTGATATTGAGCAGGACGCCGTAATCGGGACGCATCTCTTCGATCGCTTCCAACTGGAAAGAGGAGAGCTCTACCACCAGGTAATCCCAGGCCTCACCCACAGCATCGATCAGCGGCGTTCCGAGGTTTCCGCCGACAAAAACCTTTTTTCCCCAAGCTTTAAAGATTTCGCCGATCAGACTGGTGGTGGTCGACTTTCCATTGGTGCCGGTAATGGCAATCAGCTTGCCAGAGAGCTCCTTCAGCGCGATGTCCACCTCACCCCGAACCGGGACCCCGGCCTCGCGTGCCGCAATCAGGGGCGGAACATCCAGCGGAACTCCAGGGCTGGCCACAACCAGGTCGGCCCCGGTGAAAAAGCGTTCGGTATGGCCGCCACAATCAAAGGACACACCGTCCATCGCCTGGAGGTTCAGCTCCTCCCGGGAACGTTGATCGGACAGGGTCACTCCGGCACCACGGGCGGAAAAATAGCGCGCCAGGGAGAGTCCGGTTTTACCTGCACCGATGACGGTGATTTTTTGGTCCTGATAGTTCACAGCCTTACCTCAACTTCAGGGTCGACAACCCGACCAGAGCCAGGATGATGGCGATGATCCAGAATCGAACGATGATCTTCGGTTCCGGCCAGCCTTTCAGTTCGAAATGGTGATGGATCGGAGCCAT